>CAYQCH010000050.1:0-1550 GCA_964415935.1 uncultured Gammaproteobacteria bacterium | reverse complement strand
CGCCGTAGGCGCTTGGGCGGAGGCTTTTCTTTATTTGTTACCGTTAAGGCACGATGCTTCGTATGCAACGTATCAATCCGTTTTCCTCAGCCATGAAGCAGCTCGATCGGGCTGTCGATTATCTGCCAAAAGAAGATCATCCGTTTGTAGCCGTGTTGCGAGTTCCGCAGCGCCAGGTGGAGGTGCGCCTCCCATTGCGTATGGATGACGGGTCTGTCCGCGTGTTTGAGGGGTATCGCGTGCAGTACGACAACCACCGCGGTCCGTATAAGGGCGGCCTGCGTTTCCACCAGGATACGGATCTTGACGAAGTGAAAGCGCTGGCGTTTTGGATGGCCATCAAATGCGCGGTGGTAAATATCCCGTACGGCGGCGGCAAGGGAGGCATCACCGTGGACCCGCATACACTTTCCGCGTTTGAGCTGGAGCGCTTAAGTCGCGCCTGGGTGAAGGCCATGCAGCCCGTGATCGGGGTGGATCGCGATATTCCGGCGCCGGACGTCAACACGAACAGCCAGATTATGGCCTGGATGGTGGATGAGTATGCCTTGCTGACCGGCACTTACACGCCCGGCGTGTTTACCGGAAAGCCGGTAGGCATGCATGGCAGCGCCGGACGCGAAGCGGCGACGGGTCAGGGCGGGTTTTACGTCTTGCAGGAGGTCGCAAAAAAGAAAAAATGGAAGCCGTCCGCTGTATCCATCGCCGTGCAGGGATTTGGCAATGTGGGTTCGTTTTTTGCCATGTTGGCGCATGATGCCGGCTATAAGATCGTTGCCGTATCCGACTCGCGCGGCGGCATCTACGACGCAAGCGGGCTCGATCCCCGCAAGGTGATGGCGCATAAGCAGGAAACGGGCGCGGTAAAGGGGTATCCGGGTGCGCAAAACGTGACTCAGGAAGAGCTTATCGCCTTGCCGTGTGATGTGCTCGCGCCTGCGGCTTTGGAAAATGTCATCACCATGGAGAATGCGCCGGCGGTAAAAGCCTCGCTCATCCTGGAACTGGCCAACGGTCCGACCACGCCGGAGGCCGACGACATTTTGGATAAGAACGGCATCATGGTTGTGCCGGACGTGTTGGCGAACGCCGGCGGCGTTACCGTCAGTTACTTCGAGTGGGTCCAGAATCGCCAGGGGTTTTATTGGCCGGAAGAAGAAGTGCTGGCCAAGCTTGAACCGATCATGAAGGATTCGTTTGCCGCCGTATGGGATAAGCACGAGGAGTTGAAAGTGCCTTTGCGCACGGCAGCCTTTGTTCTGGCGGTGCATCGTATTGCCCAGGCCATCCGTCTTCGCGGCATTTAAATACACATAGTGAAGTTATGCAGCAATTCCGCATGCGTGCCGCCTTGGCTTGTTTGCTTGCCATTATTGTCCATGCCTGCGCGCCCATTGCCGCTTCCGCGCAGGAATGGCGGTTGGACGTGTCTGCATTTGCCAATGCCAGGGAAGGCGAATTAATCGTGCGGTACGCGGACGGCAGCCGCGATCGCCTGACGTTTGGCAGCAATGAGGCTGCGGCTCTGGCCTGGCGCGAGTTGCGCGACC
>CAYQCH010000049.1:0-2093 GCA_964415935.1 uncultured Gammaproteobacteria bacterium | reverse complement strand
CCACGTATAAGCGCTACTTTGTAAACAGCCCCAATGACGTATTAGCGTTATACGGCGCAGTCGGGCAATTAGCCACGGCAGCAGAAATTCGCACGCTTGATACCGTACAGGCATACAAAGATGCTGCGGCTTTGTTTAAGGCGGCGCATGACGGCATGTCAAAGGAAATCGTTCCGTTTAAGAATCACGGAGAGCAACGCCAGGCCAACGGCATTTTCCGCCGCGCCAACGATAAGGTCGTGGTCTACACCTTTACCATCAACAGCGATCTCTCCACTTCTGCGCTCGGGTACCCTTACGGCCCCTTGCCAAAAGGGACCTACCACCTCACCAGCAGCGCTAAACTCCTGAGAGGTGATGAATTCCTGTCTTCTGACGAATATCTGGCTTTGCAGAATCTGACCCGCTCCGAACTTGTGTTGCGCGGCGTATTGCAATTGCAGACGGCACTGGAATTTTATCGTCTGGACGTCGGCGGATATCCGGTCGCGGATGAGATTGTCGTGCTGCCAACAGATAAAGAATTAGTGTTAAGCCGTGAACACGGTTTCTTCGGGACTGACGCTGATCGCGCAGTCTATACGCGCGTCCGCTTGCCGAAGGTGCAGAACAGCGAATACTTGTACGTTTCATTTGATGGCAGCGATTATTCGCTCGCTTTCCGCTTGGAAAAAGACACGGGGGGCTTCCGCGCGGGTAACTACATTCTTTCCAGCCTCGGCGTTCAGGCCGCGACCCTATGACATCACACGAGATTCGTAATGCATACTTAAATTTCTTTAAGGAGAGGGGACATAGCATTGTCCCTTCTTCTTCCTTGATCCCGGAAAACGACCCATCCACGTTGTTTACCGGTTCCGGCATGCAGCCAATGGTGCCATTTCTGTTGGGACAGCCGCATCCGGAGGGCAAACGGCTGGCGGATTCGCAAAAGTGTTTTCGTTCCCAGGATATTGAAGAAGTGGGAGATAATCGCCATACGACTTTTTTTGAGATGCTCGGCAACTGGTCTTTGGGTGATTATTTCAAAGAAGAACAAATTTCTTGGATGTTTGATTTCTTGACTAAAGAGCTTGGATTGAACGCGAAGAATTTGTACGTAACCGTGTTTCGCGGCAATGAGGCCTTGGGAATTCCCCGGGACACCCTAGCGGTTGATATGTGGAAAAAAAAGTTTGCCGAAGTCGGTATCGAGGCGAAGGATATCGATTTTGCCGAGCGTGACGGCATGCAGGGTGGACGCATTTTTTATTACGACGAGAAGAAAAACTGGTGGTCGCGCGTAGGCGTGCCTGCCAATATGCCAACGGGCGAGCCCGGCGGACCGGACACGGAAATGTTTTGGGATTTTGGCGAGCAGCTTGGACTGCACGAACAATCGCCTTTTAAGGCTGATCCGTGCCATGTGAACTGCGACTGCGGCAGGTTTCTGGAGATAGGCAACAACGTGTTCATGGAGTACATCAAAACGGCTGATGGATTTGCGCCGTTACCAAACAAAAACGTGGATTTTGGCGGCGGATTGGAACGCCTCGCAGCAGCCAAGGCAAACAACCCAGATGTTTTTTTTGGTGACTTGTTTACAGGCATGCGGCAAGCGATTGAATCCTTGTCTGGCAAAACATATGGCACCAACCCGGAAGAAACAAAAGCCTTTCGAGTGATCATGGATCATATGCGCGCGGCCGTATTCCTCATTGCCGATGGCGCCGTTCCGTCCAACAAAGACCAGGGATATTTCACGCGCCGGCTCATTCGACGCGCGGTCCGTTTCGCCTCCAAGCTGAATATCGAGGAGGTGTTTTGCCAGCAGCTTGCCGAGGCTGTCGTCCGCACGTACGGCGAGGCGTACCCGGACCTGGTAAAGCGGCAGCAAACGATTGTTGATGAGTTAAAAAAAGAGGAAGCAAAGTTCCGCAAGACGCTGCAAGCGGGCTTAAAGGAATTTGAAAAAGTCATCGGGCAGGCCGCCATTACCGGCGACCAGGCGTTCCTGTTGTTTGCGACGTACGGGTTTCCGTTGGAGATGACCCAGGAACTTGCGGCGGAACGGGGCCTCCAAGTTGATACTGTCGGGTTCGCAAAAGAGATGG
>CAYQCH010000048.1:0-2234 GCA_964415935.1 uncultured Gammaproteobacteria bacterium | reverse complement strand
CACGAACCACGATGGTTTTATCCATCTTGTCGCTGACCACCAGGCCGCGGAATTTACGTTGTTTATAGGTTCGTTTTGTCGTCATAATTCGTGTCATTTAACCTGAGAAAGGCTCATTTGTCAACGGGTTACGCATTCGGCGCGCCGCCCGCGACTCCCGCCTTCTCTTGCTGCCGCAGAAGCGTCATGACGCGCGCCAAAGTTCGACGATGTTGGCGCAATTCATGAGTCGTCTTCAGTTCGCCAGAAAGCGCCTGAAATGACTTCGCCTGAATCTGATAGCGCAATTCACCAGCCAAGTGATGCAACTGCTTTGGCGACATTTCCTTCAATTGTTTCATGGTGTACGCCATATGATTACGCAAGATCCTTGGTTACGAATTTGCTCTTCACGGGAAGCTTATGAGCGGCCAAGCGCATGGCTTCACGGGCCTGAGCCTCGGTCACGCCGTCGATTTCAAACAGCATGGTACCAGGCTTGACTTCAGAGACATAGTGATCGACCGGCCCTTTTCCCTTACCCATGGGGATTTCCGAACCCTTTTTGGTCACGGCTCGGTCCGGGAAAATGCGAATCCAAATTTTACCTCCGCGCTGGACCGTGCGGCTCATCGCGCGGCGCGCCGCTTCAATCTGACGCGAGGTGACCCAGGCGCCCTCCACAGACTGCAATCCATAGCTGCCGAAACTGACGTAAAAGCCACGCGTCGCTTTTCGTTCAAAGCGATGGCGTCCCTTATGGGCTTTGCGGAATTTTGTTCTCTTGGGCATTAACATATGGGTGGGCGTTAGGCCGCGCGGGCTGCTTTTTTATCGGCGGCGAACACTTCGCCCTTGTAAATCCAAACCTTCACGCCGATCTTGCCGTAGGTCATCTGGGCGGCGCCGCGGGCATAATCGATGTTGGCACGCAACGTGTGCAGTGGGATCAATCCTTCCGCAAGCATTTCGCTGCGGGCGATTTCTGAACCATTGAGACGACCTTTAATCTGGACTTTGACGCCTTTCGCGCCGTCACGCATCACGCGGGACACGGTTTGCTTGAGACAGCGACGAAATGCCGTGCGCTTTTCTAATTCATCGATAATGGTTTGCACCATGATGGCGGCACTCAGGCTGGGCTGGCGGACTTCCTGAATGTTGATATTCAAATTGGTCTTGGGTGGAAGGTATGTGCGGGTAATGTGCTTTTTCAGCACTTCCACGCCGGCACCGCCACGTCCAATAATGACACCGGGTTTGGCCGCGCTGATGTTTACAGTAACTGTATTGCGGGAACGCTCAAGATCGATGCGATCAACCAATGCTTCACGCAACTTATGCTTAAGATAACGGCGGATCTTGATGTCCTGCTCGAGCATGCCAGCATAGGCGTGCTTGTTGGCATACCATTTGGACTGCCATTCCTGCAGTCCGCCGATGCGGAATCCGACTGGATTTACTTTCTGTCCCATATGCGTTATTTACTGTTGCGTTGCGTTTTTTGGCGAGACTTATGGTTCTTGCCAAGCATGCGAGGGTCGACCGGCAGCGGTTTGTTGGTGTCCGCTTCTCGCTTGCCGCTGGCCGTAGCTTTGGCAGGCGCATGGCGCTCCTGATCGGCGGCTTCGCGGGCTGGCACGTTCGCCTCTTTCACTTTGGCTTTTGCCTTGGCGGCTTTGCCCACGGAGGCTGGCTTAGACTTCCCTTCACCCTGTCCTTCCAAGACCAGACGGATATGCGATGTGCGCTTTTGAATTTCAGCCCCGCGGCCGAAGGCACGTGCCATGTACCGTTTAAACATGGGACCCTGGTCTACCATGAGGGACTTGATGCGCAAGCTATGCGTATCCAAACCATGGTTATGCTCCGCATTAGCTACACCAGAATCAATAAGCTTCAACAACGGTTTAGCGGCACGCTGGGCATTGAATTTCAACTGCAAACGAGCATCGGCGACGGATTTTCCGCGCACCAAATCAGCCACGCGGCGGACTTTGCGTGGAGCGATACGTAAGTTGCGTAATGTTGCCTTCACTTCCATACGTGTTTACTTATTTGGCCGCTGGAGCTGCGGGAGCGGCTCCGGGAGCTTTTGCCAACTTGCCGCCATGCGCTACAAACTTGCGTGTCGGGGCAAACTCACCCAGCTTGTGGCCGACCATATCTTCCACAATAGTTACGGTAATGTGATCACGGCCGTTATGCACGCCAAACTTATACCCCACCATTTCCGGAGAAATGGTGCTGTCGCG
>CAYQCH010000047.1:0-2285 GCA_964415935.1 uncultured Gammaproteobacteria bacterium | reverse complement strand
TTATGATTAATATTTCGCGGCAGACAATTGACGCCGCCGCCAAACCAGGTGCTCGACGCGTGTTGCGGACGCCGGCTCCGGCGCTTAAGTCGTGATTATGGACAAGCCTACAACAATATTGTTTGCCGGCGGGGGAACGGCTGGTCCGGTAACCCCGCTCCTGGCTGTGATGGATGAATGCCAAAAGCGGCTGCCAACACCAGCTTTTCATTGGGTGGGAACGCCGGATGGACCGGAGCGGAATTTGCTGGCCAGCAGGCACATTCCTTTTACGTCCCTGCGCGCGGCGAAAATTGACCGATTTTTCAGCCTGCGGAATTTTTTTTCGCCATTTGTGTTTTTTTGGTCGCTGTGGCGGGCCTGGCGATTGTTACGCGCGGTCCGTCCAGCGGTCGTCGTGGCGGCCGGTGCGTTTGTGGCCGTACCCGTCGTTATTGTGGCGCGCCTGATGCGTATTCCTTCGCTAATACACCAGCTGGATGTTCGTCCGGGGTTGGCCAATAAGATGATGGCGCCTTTTGCCACAGCTGTGACGGTTACGTTTGAATCGTCTCTGAAGGACTTCCCGTCGCATAAGGCATCTTGGACAGGCGCGCCGGTACGAGAAACCATTTTAAAACCATCGACGGACTCCATCCCGGTGTCGGCTGGCAAGCCTGTCGTGCTGGTGTTTGGCGGCGGCACCGGAGCACAAGCCATTAACGACCTTGTGGCGCGCGGCCTCGACGAACTACTTCCGCATGTACAAGTCGTGCACCTGACCGGGAAAGGGAAGTCTCAAGCTGTATCCGAGCGCGGCGGGTATTTCACCTACGAATTTTTGTCCGCGGAAATGGGTGAAGCGTACAAAAAAGCCAGCCTTGTTGTTACGCGCGCCGGCCTTGGCACCATGCTTGAGCTGGCTGCGCTGATGAAGCCCGCGATTGTCATCCCCATTCCAAACAGCCATCAGGAAGATAATGCCGCTGTTCTTGCGCGTGCCGATGCTGCCGTGGTGCTTGACCAACGGGCTGTAAGCCCGCAAGAATTTGCATCCGCTGTGGTCCGGCTAGCCAAAGACGCGGCGAAACGGGCTGAATTGGGAACGAATATCAGTCATTTCTACCGACCTGACGCGGCGGGGAACATCGTTGAAAAAATCAAAGAAATCGCGTATAGTAAGGCATCAAATACCTAGGCCATGATTGACCCGAAATCCATAAAACGCGTGCATTTTGTCGGCATTGGGGGGATAGGAATTTCCTATCTCGCCCATTTTTTCTTGCGCCAGGGTGCAGTCGTGTCCGGTTCCGATGTGGCGCAGACACCTGCGTCAGACCAGCTGGCGGCGCGCGGCGCTTCCGTGCAGCTCGGCCATGATGCGGCGTATGTCACCCCTGATGTGCAGCTGGTTGTCTACAGCGAAGCGGTGGGCGTGGAAAATCCGGAGCGGCAGCGTGCCAAAGAACTTGGCATCGCGCAACTGCGCCAGTTTGAGCTGGTGGATGCCATTGCCAAGGATCGCTTTCTGATTGCCGTGGCAGGGAACAAAGGCAAGACCACGACCACCGCCATGCTGGCCACCATGCTGGAGCGCGCCGGCTGCGACCCCATGGCTATGATCGGCAGCTTCGTCAATGAGTGGGTTTGTAACTTCCGCCATGGAGAATCGCCGTTTTTGGTGGTGGAAGCGGACGAGTATAAGGAAAAGTTTTTGGATTTGCATCCCAAGGTGATTGTGCTGACGAATCTGGCCGCCGACCACCTCGACTATTTCGGCACGGAAGAGCGGGTGATAGAAGCATTTCAAACGTTTATTGATCGCCTGCCCAATGATGGATTGCTGGTGGTAAATCGCGATGATGACATGACCAAAAAGTTGAAATGGCCCAATTGCCAGGTCATCACCTTCGGCCTGGAAACCACGGCCGACCTGATTGCGCAGAACCGCAAGACCGTGCGCAGCCGTCAGGATGTGGACATCAGCTTCCAGGGTAAAAGCCTGGGGGCATGGAGCGTGCCTCTGCCGGGCAAGCATAATGTGTATAACGCCCTGGCTGCCTTGGCGGTCGCGCTCAGCTTGGGGGTCCCGCCGGAAAAATTGCGGGAGGCCTTGGCCGGCTTCAAAGGAACATGGCGCCGATTTCAGGTTTTGGGTGTGTATAAATTTGCGACGGTGATTAGCGATTATGCCCATCATCCGGCAGCCGTGCATGCGACCATTGAAGCGGCGCAGGATTTTTACGCACCGCGCCGCATTGTCGCTGTGTTCCAGGCCCATACGCGCCACCGCACCAAGGCGTTGT
>CAYQCH010000046.1:0-2529 GCA_964415935.1 uncultured Gammaproteobacteria bacterium | reverse complement strand
AAAATGGACCCGGGTTCATAGGCCTCAAATACAGCAGAATTGTTATACACTGACGGGGACTCAACTTTGGAATAATAATTCGGGTTGAAATCGGGCGCCGAACACATGGCAATGATTTTACCCGTGTACGGATCCATAACCACAATAGCGCCGCCTTTCGCACCGTAGCGCTTTACCGCATCATTCAGCGTTTTGCAAACCGTATACTGCACCGTGTGGTCCAATGTCAGCACGACATCGGCGCCATCCTGCGCTTCCTGGACGCGTTTTTCGCTAAGCGCAATCCAGCGGCCGGCCACGTCGCGCTCTGTCTGAAAGTATCCGGGCGTTCCGGCCAGGACATTGTTGAAGTACCCCTCCACGCCGTAAAACCCGTGCGGGGCGTCGTCTTTAATACCGACAAAACCGATGATCTGGCTGCCGATGTTCTCATCAACGTAATACCGATGCGTTTCCGGAACCCCGTAAACACCTTCTATTTCCAGCGACTTGATGGCCTCGTACCGTTCGGGCGAGACCTTCTTTTCAATGGGTTCATACGGATCGTCCGGCTGAGAAAATTTTTCCAGCAACTCTTCCTCAGTAACATTCACCAGTAGTTTGATTTTTTCTACGGCCGCAGCCGGATCTTTTATCTGCTTGGGAACAGCGTAAATTTGGTAAAACTCTTTGTTGGTTGCCACGGGGAACTCTTTGCCATCCTGACTGAAATCACGCATGAGAATCTCCCCTCGCGATGCCTGCAAAATACGCTGGATCTGATGCTGATCGGAAGCCAATGCCGAATAAAAACCGTAATCCAGAACCTGCAGCGAAAAAAGCCGGTATAAAACCGCTACGGTCATCACGGCAAGAAGCGCCGTCAGCAGCGAAATGCGATCCGTTTTAACTGAACGGAAACGCTCCGTCACCCAGGTTCCAACCTGCGGGACGTCGCCTACATGGGCCAAAACGTATTTCCGAAACAGTTTCATCATATCTACAGCCTACCAAAAAACGGGCCAACGCACAGCGCGACCCGTTTCAAACAACGCATCCTTAGCGCGCCGCGACAGTGGTACCCGTAGCGCTGACGTACCCATCCGGGCGAGCGACGACCAATTCCCGCACGTCAGCCGCCTGCACCTGCAAACGCTCCATGGACTGCAATTCCAACGACTGCAGCCGTAAAACCTGTGATTGCTGCTGCAAGGAAGTAAGGGTCCGCTCGAGCTCGCGAATCTCGTAGCCCTTAGTCGCGGTCAAATTGATCTGTACGACATAGAGGAACCCCAAAAATAATCCAGCGGCGATCATGGCAAACTTAATGGCGGCACGGTCAGACCAGGGCGTATTGATGACGGAGCGTTTCAAAGTCATGGAGCGGACAGACATCATAGTTTTTCTGCGACACGGAGTTTGGCGCTTCGCGATCGCGGGTTTTGTATTTGTTCTTCTTCGTTAGGAATGATTGGTTTTTTGGTGATGGCTCGGACTTTCGGCGTGGTTTGGCACTGACAGACGATGGCTTCGGGTGGGCAAACACAGGAGAGGCTCGCCTGCTTAAAGCTCTGCTTGACGATGCGATCTTCCAAAGAGTGGAAGCTGATGACCGCAATGCGCCCGCCCGGATTAAGCAAATCGATAAGCTTGGGCAGCGCGCGGTTGAGAATGTCGAGCTCCCCATTCACTTCGATGCGCAAAGCCTGAAACGTCCGGGTAGCGGGATGGATATGCTTAGGCCAAAATCTGCGCGGGATACTCCGTTCAATCAGAGCGGTCAGCTCGCTTGAATGTTCAAACGGCTTTTCCTTACGCGCTGCGGCCACAGCCTTGGCGATGCGTTTTGCATAGCGCTCCTCGCCAAACTGTTTTATGATCTGCGCAAGATCCTGTTCCGCGTAGGTATTCAGGACTTCGGCGGCTGTTTTCCCTTCACTGGTGTCAAAACGCATGTCCAAAGGACCGCTGCTTTTTAAAGAAAACCCCCGCTCTGGCTCGTCGAACTGCGGCGATGAGGCCCCAAGATCAAGAAGCACTCCATCGACTCCTGACACACCCAGGTTTGCCAGCACAGACGCGGCATTGCCATAGCTGTCGCGGATAACTTGTATCCGCGTATCAGTTTCAAACCGCTTGCTCGTGTAAGCCACGGCATCGGCATCCCTATCCAGCCCGATATATGTCAAAGGTCCAGAGACGGCAGAAAGGATTATGGCGGCATGTCCGCCGTACCCCACCGTGCCGTCAAGAATCGTCTGTCCCTCGCGAGGCTGAAGCGCCCGGAGGACTTCGTTAGGCAAGACCGGTATATGCGGCATACTAGATGGCCAGCTCGCCGAGTTTCTCGGCGATTTCAATGCTCGCTTGCTCAGTCTTGGCCCGGTACGCCAACCATTCCTGTTCATCCCAAATTTCAAGGCGGGTATGCAGGCCAACAACAATGGCCTTTCGCCCCAATTTGGCATATTGGCGTAGATAATCAGGCAAGAGCATTCTTCCCTGCTTATCTAATTCAATATCCATGGCACCGGAGAGCAAAAAGCGCGA
>CAYQCH010000045.1:0-2754 GCA_964415935.1 uncultured Gammaproteobacteria bacterium | reverse complement strand
AGCAGGCTTTGGAAATCGTGGACACGCTGGTTCGTTCCAATGCGGTAGACGTCATTGTCGTTGATTCGGTGGCCGCATTGACACCGAAGAACGAAATCGAAGGTGAAATGGGTGAACAGCAAATGGGCTTGCAGGCGCGCCTCATGAGTCAGGCATTGCGTAAACTGACCGCCATCATCAGTAAGTCAAACACGGTAGTTATTTTCATCAACCAGCTGCGTATGAAGATCGGCGTGTTTTTCGGCAACCCGGAGACCACCACGGGCGGCACGGCTTTGAAGTTTTATTCTTCCATCCGCGTGGAAATCCGACGTTCGGCCCAAATCAAACAGGCTGACCAGGTCATTGGCAATCGCGTGAAGGTCAAGATTGTGAAAAACAAGGTGGCCCCGCCATTTCGTTCCACAGAGTTCGACATCATGTACAACGTGGGTATTGCCAAGGATGCGGACTTGCTCGATACGGCCGCGGCCATGGGCATCATCAGTAAGCGCGGCACCAGTTACAGCTACGGCGAGGAGAAAATCGGCATCGGCCGCGCCAATGCCACGGCGTATTTGCGCGATAAGCCCGGTCTGGCGCAGGAAATTCGCGACCGGGTCATGGCCAAAGCCATGAATCCGGGCGAAGCCGCGCCTCAGGAGGAAGAAGAAGAGGAAGATCCGGCTGCCGCATAAGCGAAGAGAGAAAGGAAAAAGCCCCGTCTTTCTTGGAGAAAGACGGGGCTTTGCGATGGCCGCAGCAGTGTGCCGAGCACTACCCGTTTATCGGACGGACGGCGCCTGAACGCGCAGTGCTTCCATGACCGAGCGGCGGAAAGCGCTGCGTGTTACCCGGTCGACGTAGACGATGGGAACGCCCATGCTTCGCGCCTGGTCCTGCATCTTATGCGAGCAGCGCCGCCAGAACATGAGCACCACTTGAGGCGCGGATGCGATCATCCGCGACATGGTCTCGCCGGGGACGTGCGTGACGGATCCTGCGCCGATTTCCGTGAGGACATCAACATAGAATTCCGCCAAACTGGGAATACCCCCGAGAAGGAGCACTCGCCGCCCGTTCAGGAGGTTTTCCGGCTCAATGGAAATCTCCGCGCTGGAGGAGCTGAATTCCGGCCGCTCCAGAAGCAGGCGTTCCAGGCGGCGGTAATCGCGCGCCCGGATGAGGGCAAAAAACTGGCGGTACGATTTTTCGTAGCTTCCATCGAACTGTTCGATGAACGCCCGGAACGCTTCGCGGGACAGCGCCCGTTTCATGGCGCGGATCTGGCCTGCCAGGAATTCCAGGTGTTCCTTGGACATGGAATCCAGGCCCGTCAGTTCACGGGTGCAGGCCATGATCGCCGACAGCTGTATGTCGCGCGCTTGTTCCTGGCGGTCATTGGAGGGTTTGGCGTCGTCCAGCGCCTCGCGGACATCTTCGATGAATCCGCTTTCCATGACCCGCCCGATGTCGGATGTTTCAGCCTGGGTAACTTCGCGCAGCAGAGTGATTTCCCGGCTGAGCGTCGTTTCCTGGCGGGAGATGCGGCGCGCGGCTTCTCGGGCCTGGCGTTCCGCTGTTTCCTGCAAGCGCCGCGCGCGTTGTTCGTCGGCGAGGGAGCGCAGGGTTTCCGCGCGTTTCTTCCGCCTGTCCCGCTCTCGTTCCCAGTACAGGCTGCGGGCATGCCGCTGCATCCGTCGCTGGATGGCTGGCCGCGGTTTCCCGGCCAGCCAGTCGTCGCGCATAAGGGCGGCAAGGCGGAGCGCGGCGGCGGCGTCCAGCCCTTCGCGTTCGGCGGCTCGCTCAGCCAGGCCGAGAAGCCCCCGATCCATATCCGGAAGGAGCAGGACTAGCGCCAGCAGAAGGGCGACCAGGATATGTGCCAGGCGCGAATGCAGGTAGTCATCAAGGCGCCGCAAGAGCAGGTGTTCCTCGGCGACGGCCCGCATGCGCGTTTCAAATCCGGGCGCGTCCAGGCTGCTGCGGCTCAGGAATACATACGCGAGTTCGTCGGGCGTCTCGTACGTATGTACCTTCAGCAACGGCAAGGGAACCCCGCCGATTTGAACGTGTTCCGACGATTCGTAAAGATAGGCGCATGTTGTCACCCGCTGGTACCGGTGCAGCCAATGCGCCTGCCTCGCGGCTTCCGGAATCGCCACATTGACCTGTTGTGCGGGCAGCGTTGTCTGCACGCAGACATGCCCGTTGTGGGGCGAAAGCCAGGTGTAATGACCCAGCGGCGGCATCGGCGCGCAGATGTTCGAATGCTCGTCATTCACGACGATTCGAATCCCGTCAATCACGCGGCTGACCGCGCAGACCGTCTTGCCGTGCTGGATGCTGGCCTGCAGGTTGTCTGAAGCGGGCTTCTCCTTAATCCAGCGCGCGGCAAGCTCGGCCTTGGTTTTCGCCGTCCACGCGGGCGGGCAGATGACGGCATCATGGCAACCTTTGGAAAGGATGCCAATAATGGCTACGATCAGGCATTGCCAGACGCGCTGCTTATGGGGCGGTAGTGTCAGGAGCGCTCGATAGAGACTCACGATTCCTCTTTCCCAGACACCAAAAGGCGTCCGAAAACCATAAAACAAAAAACACCCCAGGTCAAGGGGTGTTTTGTTTTCCGTCGTGATTACTTTGGGTCGGTCACGCGCTCCACGTAGTCGCCCGTTTCCGTGCTGATGCGGATGACATCGCCGGCTTTGATGAACATAGGAACCTGGATTTCGTATCCGGTTTCCAGGGTGGCAGTCTTCATGACGCGTCCCT
>CAYQCH010000044.1:0-3195 GCA_964415935.1 uncultured Gammaproteobacteria bacterium | reverse complement strand
TGCGGCGACTACATGAAAATGTGGGTCAAAGTCGACAAGGAAAACGATAAGATCGTTGACTGCAAATGGCAGACTTTCGGTTGCGCTTCGGCCATCGGCAGCACGTCGATGTTGTCCGTCATGGTTACGGAAAATGGCGGTATGAAGATTGATGAAGCGTTAAAGATTAAGCCGCAGGACATCATGGCCCGCCTGGGCGGTTTACCGGCGCGCAAAGTCCATTGTTCCGTTTTGGGCGACAAGGCGCTGCGCTCCGCGCTGAACGATTATTTCCGCCGCTCCGGCCAGGACAGCCGCATTATCAAGCAGGCCGCCCGCATTATCGACAAAGCCACCGGCGTGACCGACCACGACATTGAAGAAGCGGTGTTGGAAGGGGCGCATACGCTGGAGCAGGTGCAAGAAAAGACCAAAGTCGGCGTGGGCAATCCGGCCGTGTTGCAGGAAGTGGAGCAGCTCATGGACTTCTATAAAGAAAAATACTACGGATAACAACTGTTTTGAGAACACCTATGCCAGACGAACGCGACCGCATTCCGCCGCCGCCAGGCTTTAAGCCGGTGGTTGAGCCGTGGTACGACCAGAACAAAGACGTGGTAAAAGTCTGCCATGGATTTACCTGCGGCCAGCGCAAGGCGAAGTCGTTGTTGCAGGTCCTGAAGCAGAAGTTTACGAACAGTGACGTGCAGGTCGTGCCATGCCCGTGCACCGGGAACTGCCGCAAAGCAAACAACATCGTGGTAAACCGGGAAATCCTGCACATGCAATCACCGGAGCGCGTCGGCGCCAATGTCGACCGCGAGCTGGTCAAACAGCGCCGTACCAGGGCGGACGATAAGACCGGTCTGTCGGTCGATGAAGCGGATTCCATTTTAGGACTGTAAGTTGCGCCCGCTTCCGGTGCCTTCCTCGCCAAAAAGCCATCGGCAACGGCCCCAAGTTTTTTGGCTGCTGAGGCATCCGGCCAGCGGGCAATTACTATGTCTGTACGCCTCTATGAAGAAAACGAAGTCCATACATGCCATACGTGCGGGCTGATGCTGCGAGTCACGTTTGCCGCCGTGCCAATTGAACCGGTACGCTGCTGCGGGGAAGAGATGGAGTTGCTCGGTATTTTCGAGACAGACGACAGCCTTGATCTTAGCCCCAAACCGGTGCCTGAAAACGCCAAAGAGAAGATCTACAAACCCGGCGAAGTATACACTTGCAGCATTTGCGGTCTTGATGTAACTATTTTGACAGAAGCGCGTCCTGTGGAGGCGCTGGACTGTTGCGGCGAGGGTATGGAAATGCGCTAGCGGATAGTCGCTTGGGGACGACTGTTGTCCTCATGCGTTTACCCGTTAACAGTATTTGCAAACACATATGAACGAATCTTGCGATACGTCCTGCTGCGGTCCTGAATGCGGCTCCATGCGTCTTGTCGGTCGTGCCGCTCCGGACTGGGAAATGGAAGGTTTTCACAAAGGCGAATTTCACAAGCATAAGCTTGCCGATTTTAAGGGCAAGTGGCTGGTGATGTTTTTCTACCCGCTGGACTTCACCTTTGTCTGTCCCACCGAAATCCGCGGTTTTGACAAGCACATTGACGACTTTAAGAAGCTGAAGGCCGAAGTGGTGGGTATCAGCGTGGACAGCGTGCACTCGCATAAGGCCTGGGTGGAACGCGACTGGCCGCAAGGGCTGGAGTTGCCGCTGCTCAGCGATATAACCAAGGATGTTTCCGCCAATTACGGCGTGTTGTTGGAGGATGAAGGAATCTCTTTGCGCGGAACGTTTATCATCGACCCGGAAGGTAAGATCCGCTACAGCGTGGTCTCCGACAACAATGTCGGCCGCTCTGTGAAAGAAACCTTGCGCACCCTGGAAGCCCTGCAGTCCGGCAAGCTTTGCCCGGTTGACTGGGAAAAAGGCGAGAAGACATTGAATTAAAAAGACGAACTTATGAAGAAGACCGCGGCCGCCCGGAAGGGCAGTCGCGGTCTTTGGTTAGACGGGTGGCTTGCCGACTTCGGTCGGCGCGTCCCGCAGTTTCACCAGCAACGGGACACTCTCGCCCGCAGCCAGGCGTGCCTTGATGGACTGGGCGTCGACGCCGTCGCCCAGCGATATCGTCAGCAGGCCGTCCAGGCTGCGCATGGAGATGACCGTCCCTGGAATGGGAACCATGAGTGGCGGCGTGGAAAGGATCTCGTCGCGCAGGCGAGAAGGGCGTCCTTCGCCGTCCCCGCTGTCGGAGCCGCTGTCCACGAAAAACGCAAGTTCGTCGGCAGAATCGAAAGGCCTTGATGCGTGCATGGCTTTTCCCCCTTTTGCACGATTCATGAGCCAGATGCGGTGGATATAGTACAAGAAAACGATGTGTACATCAATGTCTTGACGCGGCACCGCCAGGAGACTACGCTCTATGAGGTTTGCAAAAGGAGGTGCAGCCATGTCTTTGCACGAGTTCTGCGAGCTGTTTCGCAGGCTCATTTACGATCGATCGGAGCGCAGGGTCAGCAAGCAGCAGCATTTCATGAACGGGCATGAGCAGACATGCCTCGCCTGCGTGGAGCGGCTGCTTAAGGAGGCTGACGACATCCTTGCCCAGCATCTCAACGGGGAACACCTGCTTGATGCGGCTGATCTCTCCATGGTCAAGCGCAATAAAGCGAAACTGCTTACACGGGCAAAACAGCTGAAGAAGCGCAGGCAGGCCATCGATTCCAGTTCGGATATCGGTGTTGTCGAGCCGACCAATGCCGATTTGCTTCGCATCGCCAACGAAGAAGACGGAGATCCCGTCGTGACCCCAGACCCGGTACAGAATGAAGATGGAGACAGCCAAGCGTGTATCGCCTGAGTTCCGACATCGACAACGCCCCAAGGTTCCAACCAAGGGGCGTTACTTTTTAAAAAACAGAACCCCGCTGGCCGTGGAAGGCGAGCGGGGTTTTCAGCCTGTCTGGCTGAACGAGAGCGAAGGACGCGGTGCTATGCGCCACATGGCGGCAGTCAGCGGTGGCGTGCAAGTTGAGCTGCCGGCGGTCTGCCGGTACAGTATTGAACCTTGCTGCGCCTTACAAAACGCCACGTTGCAGATTTCTGCCGATGTACTATCGGCACGGCAGTCAGCGACACAGCCTGTGGTATAGGACGCCTTGCTCGGCCATACAGAACAATGCGGAACGCTTCATTCAAGCGGACTTTATA
>CAYQCH010000043.1:0-3406 GCA_964415935.1 uncultured Gammaproteobacteria bacterium | reverse complement strand
CAAGCATATCGGTCGTGAATGTGGCCTCGTGCCCCTTTCTTGATGTAGGTTCGCCAGACGTTTTGTAAAGCGAACTGTGTATGATAGACGAATTTTCGGAATGTGTCAAGCTTTGTGTTTACATAATGCTGCCAGCATAGTAATTTTTCTCTAATTTTAGCAAAAAAAACCACTTAAAACAATCAATGGCTGTGTAGATTTTTTCTGCACGTTGTGTGAATTGCCGGCGGATCCTGACCCAGTATCTAGCGACCTCTTGACAAAACCACCAGATCGTGATATTCTGTTTTGTTGCCAAGATCGTGTCTTGGTGGCGCAAGTCCGTCTTAGACGGACTCTTGCCGGTTCGGCACCTGCCAGAACGGCAGGAAACACCTGTGAGAGGAGGTCTCTCGAGGTGCGTACTCCTTCAAAGGAGAGACAGATGGGATCGGGTTTCAATCCCACCGGTTTCGACAACTGCGGTCCGACCCGCCGGCCTCCCTGGCCGGCGATCGCCCCGCGGCCCGAACCGCGTTCGCCCTTCATCCTGAGGGGCGTCCAGCTGCCCATCGACGATGACCTGCAGACGAGCGCGTGCTCGCGACCGTACTTCGGCCGCAGCCGCGCCAGCCGCGTCCGCCTGCGCAGCATCCGCAGGCTGCGCAGCGTCGTTCGCCGTCTCGGCCCCCCCAAGCGGAGGACCGGCCGGCGTCTGGACATCGCCACCTCCTGCAACGAGCGGGGGGGGGCCATGTCCGACTAGCCACGTCCCGCGGATCACCCTTCGGTGTACCGCAACCAAAAAGCCCCGCCCGGTGCGCATCTGCGCGCTGGGCGGGGTCTTCGTTTTAGGAAGGTTTTCGGGCCTATTCGTCTTTTTTCAGGACAGGCGATTGTTTAGCAATATCAAACAGGTAGTGCATGGCCTGCGCAATCCATTTGTTTTCAATCATGATGGAGAACATCTTGTCGCCGAACGTCACGAACGTGACGCGGTCCGGATGAATGGCGATATTGGTGCGAAAGCCCTTGTACTTGTCCGGCATCAGGTGCCGGTTTTTCCCGATGCTGGAGGTCTTGGTCTCGCCGGCGTAGATGGAGCGAATCTTGGTTTTGCTTTGTTTGAGGACAGTGCGGTATGAAGCGAGATCGTCCAGCGTAAGGTGTCCAAAGACAGCCTCCAGGTCGGAGAATTCGTCTAGAAATTCCGGCTTGGTGTTTTTAAAGTCTTCAAGCATGGCGCGCACACCGTCCTTTCCTTCATAAACGCGCACGGCTGGTTTATCTCCGCCCACCCGCAATTCCAGATCGGGGACAATTTTTGCAAGATCAGAAATGCGCTGCTCCATTTCCTGGTGTGCGCGTTTGGCATATGACAGCAGTTTCGCCGGCGCTTCCGCGGCATAATACGATTTTTTGCCGCGCGCGACCGAGGACATCAATCCGCGCTTGCTGAGCGATTCAATGGCCAGGTAGGTTGCCTGGCGGGATAACTCCGTATACTTGGACAGGTCCAAAACCGTACTGGGGCCGTGCTGGAGCGCCTGCAAATACGTCTTGATTTCACTGTCGATGAGGCCGAGGCTTTTCAAAATCTGCGAAACGTCTTTCATACGTCTAGTAGGTTAGTGGTTTGATTGTACCTCATCTCGATTTTGACGAAAAATGGCGGATTTGTTACGGTTTCGTCGCAAACAATATTATGAAGCAAAACATTGTCATCATTGCCGTGCTTATTCTCGTCGCCGCGGGCGTTGGGTATGCCGTGACGCGCCAGGAAAAGGCAGGGGAAACGGGAGAAAAGCGGGAGCGCCGCCTGAGCGTGCATGGCTCGGCAGACAAGCGCGACTACATCCAGAATTTGGAAACAGTTTCGGACGAATGGCTGGTGCTGGTGGAAAAGCTGAAAGAACACCGGCCGAATGTGCCCGTAGATGAGCGTGAAAGCTATGACAGCTGGGTCTCCACGTTTGAGACCATGATCCCCAATTTCAAGACCAAGCTGGAAGAGTTCCGCGCCACGCCCCTGGAGCAGTTCCTCCAGGCTCGCGAAGTCATGAATGAGGAGTTCACCCTGGTCGCGGAAACGTATATAAAAATTCTCCGCGACTTCAACATCAACTTTGAAGATCAGCCGTAACAGGCTGATTTTTCTTTTCACCTAACTTGATGAGCTGGCCGCAGGCGGCCGCAATATCGTCGCCCATCGTTTTGCGGATCGTAACGGTTACGCCATGCGCTTCCAGGGTTTCCTTAAACACGGCGATGGCTTCATCGTAACTACGCTTGTAGGGGTTGTCCGTCAGGTTGTAGGGGATGAGATTCACTTTCACGCGGCCGACTTTATTGACGAATTCGTACAGCTTTTTGGCGTGATGGGAGGTGTCATTCACATCGCGCAGCATGACGTATTCAAAGGTCAGGTGGTGCTTGAGATTTCCGAACTTGGCCAGGTAGCGTTTGCCCCAGTCCTGCAGTTTTTCCAAAAATCCGTCATAGGACGTCGGCACAATCTGTTTGCGGGTGGACGCGTCGGCGCTATGCAAAGAAACGGCCAGGCGCACATGCGGCCAATCTGTATCCTCCAGCAGTTTTTCCAGCGCGGGGAGCATGCCAACCGTGGACACCGTAATGTGCGTGCGGCCGATGTCCGTAAATTTCAGCCATTGGTTCATGGTCTCCTTTACGGTTTCATAGTTGGCCAGCGGTTCACCCATGCCCATGAAGACGACGTTGGAGATGCGCGCTTCCACGTGCTGTTTGGCTTCAGGGTGCTTCGGTTTTTTCTGGGAGATAAAACGCTGCCAGAACAAATACTGGTCGGTAATTTCATCGACGGTCAGGTTGCGCTTCAACCCCATGCGGCCGGTAGCGCAAAAACCGCAGCGTTGGGCGCAGCCGACCTGCGAGGACACGCAAATGGTCCATTGGCCGCGGGCATTGGCCATGAGCACGGTTTCAATTTGCACATCGTCTTGCAGCGTCAGCATGGCCTTGTACGTATCGCCATTCTTGCTTGTCAGCATTTTGGCATCCTTGTACGTTGCGAACGGGATGGCGGCCATGTGCTCGCGCATGGTTTTGGAAAGGGTCGTTACGTCATTCCAGCCGCGCACCTTGGGCTGATAGAGGGCACGCACAATCTGCTCCCAGCGAAAGCGTGGCTCGGAGGGGAAAAGGGCGCGGAATTGTTCGACGCGGGTGAGGGGCTGATTCATATAGCGTGTAATAATACTGGATTTTCAGCGGTTGGTCAATTTTTTGGGCTAAAATTAGGGCAAAATAAATGTTCCATTTATGCTAATGTTAGCCAAGATTTACCTTGACAAAATATGTGGGAAGTGGTATATTTATTCTCGTGCCTGAAGACGGTTTGTGGGTTCGACCGGTATCTTGATCCAGCGTGGATCGAGAGCCTGAGAAC
>CAYQCH010000042.1:0-3631 GCA_964415935.1 uncultured Gammaproteobacteria bacterium | reverse complement strand
TTATGATTAATATTTCGCGGCAGACAATTGACGCCGCCGCCAAACCAGGTGCTCGGCGCGTGTTGCGGACGCCGGCCTCGGCGCTTAAGTCGTAATTATGGACAAGCGTACAACAATATTGTTTGCCGGCGGGGGGACGGCAGGTCCAGTGACCCCGCTCCTGGCAGTGATGGATGAATGCAAAAAGCGGTTGCCAATATCGGCGTTTCATTGGGTGGGAACGCCGGATGGGCCGGAGCGGAGTTTGCTGGCCAGCAGGCACATAGCTTTTACATCGCTGCGCGCGGCGAAAATAGACCGTTTTTTTAGCGTGCGGAATTTTTTTGCACCATTTGTGTTTTTCTGGTCGTTGGTGCGGGCCTGGCGATTATTACGCGCCGTCCGTCCAGCGGCCGTCGTAGCTGCTGGTGCTTTCGTAGCCGTTCCTGTCGTTATTGTGGCGCGTCTGATGCGTATTCCTTCGCTGATACACCAGCTGGATGTACGTCCGGGGTTGGCCAATAAGATGATGGCGCCTTTTGCCACGGCTGTTACAGTTACGTTTGAATCGTCTTTGAAGGACTTCCCGTCGCATAAAGCGTCTTGGACGGGCGCGCCGGTACGAGAAACCATTTTAAAACCATCGACGGACTCCATCCCGGTGTCGGCTGGCAAGCCTGTCGTGCTGGTGTTTGGCGGCGGCACCGGAGCACAAGCCATTAACGACCTTGTGGCGCGCGGCCTCGACGAACTACTTCCGCATGTACAAGTCGTGCACCTGACCGGGAAAGGGAAGTCTCAAGCTGTATCCGAGCGCGGCGGGTATTTCACCTACGAATTTTTGTCCGCGGAAATGGGTGAAGCGTACAAAAAAGCCAGCCTTGTTGTTACGCGCGCCGGCCTTGGTACCATGCTTGAGCTGGCCGCGCTCATGAAGCCAGCGATTGTCATCCCCATTCCAAACAGCCATCAGGAAGATAATGCCTCCATGCTTGCGCGCGCCGGTGCCGCTGTAGTATTGGACCAACGAGCAGTAAGCCCGCAGGAATTTGCATCCGCCGTGGTCCGGCTGGCCAAAGATGCGGCGAAGCAGGCTGAATTGGGAACGAATATTAGCCATTTTTACCGACCGGACTCGGCAAGGAACATCGTTGAAAAAATCAAAGAAATCGCGTATAGTAAGGCATCAAATACCTAGGCCATGATTGACCCGAAATCCATAAAACGCGTGCATTTTGTCGGCATCGGGGGGATAGGAATTTCCTATCTCGCCCATTTTTTCTTGCGCCAGGGGGCTGTCGTGTCCGGTTCCGATGTGGCACAGACACCTGCGTCAGACCAGCTGGCGGCGCGCGGCGCTTCCGTTCAGCTCGGCCATGATGCGGAGTATGTCACCCCGGACGTCCAGCTGGTTGTTTTCAGCGAAGCGGTGGGCGAAGAGAATCCGGAGCGGCAACGAGCCAAAGAGCTCGGCATTGCGCAATTGCGCCAGTTTGAGCTGGTAGATGCCATTGCCCAGGATCGCTTTCTTATTGCCGTGGCTGGGAACAAGGGCAAAACCACGACCAGCGCCATGCTGGCCACCATGCTGGAGCGCGCCGGCTGTGACCCTATGGCTATGATCGGCAGCTTCGTTAACGAATGGGTCTGCAATTTTCGTCACGGCGATTCGTCGTTTTTGGTAGTGGAAGCGGACGAGTACAAGGAAAAATTTTTGGATTTGCATCCTAAAGTGATTGTCCTGACGAACATGGCTGCCGACCATCTCGACTATTTCGGCACAGAAGAGCGGGTGGTAGAGGCGTTTCAAAAGTTCATTGACCGCCTGCCCAATGACGGGCTGCTGGTGGTTAATCGCGATGATGACATGACCAAAAAGCTGAAATGGCCCAACTGCCAGGTCATTACCTTTGGCATGGAAACAACCGCTGACATTATCGCGCAGAACCGCAAGACCGTGCGCAGTCGGCAGGATGTGGACGTCAGTTTCCAGGGCAAAAGCCTGGGGGCATGGAGCGTACCCTTGCCGGGCAAACATAATGTGTATAATGCGCTGGCAGCCTTGTCCGTTGCGCTCAGCCTTGGGGTTCCGTCGGAAAAATTGCGCGAGGCTTTGGCTGGCTTCAAAGGAACGTGGCGCCGTTTTCAGATTTTGGGCGTGTATAAATTTGCGACGGTGATTAGCGATTATGCCCATCACCCGGCAGCTGTGCATGCGACCATTGAGGCCGCGCAGGATTTTTACGCACCACGCCGCATTGTCGCTGTGTTCCAGGCCCATACGCGCCACCGCACCAAGGCGTTGTTTGACGACTTTGTGCGGTGCTTTGATGAAGCGGATGCGGTAATCATTCCCGATATTTTTGAGGTCGCGGGAAGAGAAACGCTTGCGGAACAGGAAATGAATGCGCAAATGCTGGTGCAATCTGTCCAGGAACGGGACGCCAAACACGGCCGCAGCAGGGAAGTCGTTGCTTCAGGCAATTTGCAGCAGACAAAGGATGTCATTGATGCCATGCTAAAAAAAGACGATGTGCTGCTGATGATGGGCGCCGGTGACATTTACAAACTGGCAGAAGATTTAGCGTAGGTATGGCTTTTCAACCGGAACAATTCAAAGAAAAATTCGGCGACATCGTAAAGCTGGACGCGCCGCTTTCAAAGTACACGACTTTTAAGATTGGCGGCCCGGCCAAGGTGTTGATTGAACCCAAAACCAACGAGCAATTGATGGAAGTTTTTGCGTACGTCAAAGCGTCTGGCTCGCCGTATGTTATTTTGGGCGGCGGCAGCAATGTCCTCATGCCTGATGACGGGTTTGCCGGTGTGGTTATCAAGCCGCGCAATACGGCTTTGAGGATCGATGGCGATGCGATTTACGTGGAAGCGGGGGTTGTGTTGGGTAAATTGGCGACGGAAGCCGCCAAAGCTGGGTTAACCGGCCTGGAATGGGGAATTGCCGTACCCGGCAATGTGGGGGGCGCCGTGCGCGGGAATGCAGGAGCCTTTGGCGGCGAAATCAAAGACACGCTGGTGTCTGCTCAGGTATTTGACGGCAAGGAACTTCACGCCTACACCAATAAGGAGATGGAATTTGTCTATCGCGGCAGCCGCGTGAAGAAACAGGGCGGCGCGGAAATTGTTATCAGCGCCACATTCAAGCTGCTGCCTGGTGATGCGCAGCCGGCCATGGCCAAAGTCAAGGAATTGCTCGAAAAAAAATTTGCTTCACAGCCCATGGGCGAGCGTTGCGCCGGGTGTTTGTTTAAAAACATTGAAGTAGACGGCCGGTCACGCATGCTCAAGCCGCAGTCCAAAGGACAACCTACCGAAGCGTTTATGAGCACTGTACCCGAGGAGTTTTGGACGAAAGGCGTGGTGCCTGCCGGATGGCTTATCGAACAAACAGGGCTGAAGGGGTACAAGCAAGGAACGGTAAAGGTGTCGGAAAAACATGCGAATTTTGTAGTAAATATGGGCGCGGCTAGCGCCGCCGATGTGCGCGCATTCGCAGAATTTATACGCGGGAAAGTGAAAGAGAAATTTGGCGTGGAACTCGTGGAGGAAGTGGAGATGCTGGGATAATTGACAAAGGGCGCGATTCGGGTTAGTGTAGCTTGATTTGCCGCGGGATGACCGCGTCAAACAGGAA
>CAYQCH010000041.1:0-4292 GCA_964415935.1 uncultured Gammaproteobacteria bacterium | reverse complement strand
CATAGATAATGGCCGCCAGAATCGAAATGATGACAATGACGATCAAGAGCTCGATGAGGGTAAACCCTTTTTGTTTTTGCATATTAAGACATTAAAACGTTAGCGGGTGACGCTAATCGTGGCGCCATTCTCCGGATCACAGGCTCCGACGAGGATGCGGCCATTGGTTGTACGATTTAAATAATAATCGGTGTTAGCCGCAGTACCCGTGGAAGGATCGGTAGGAATGGCAGCAAGGTATTCATCTACCAACGCCGTGCCTAAATCCAGACAGGCAGCCACTTCGCCGCCGGCAAGCCCGCAAGTGGTGTCGCAACCAGAAACGGATGTACCCAACACCTGGGAAGTCCCTGGAACGGCGTCGATGCCTGCGGGTAACGATCCATTGTTATCAACCTGGTATTTCAAAACAGCGTTCAAAATGGATACGACTTCCGCGCGGCGGCGGGCATTTCGGGCGTCTCCGAAACGAGTCGCAGGGTCAACGGCAACGTAAATAATGGCGGCCAGGATCGAAATGATCACGATAACGATTAACAGTTCGATCAAAGTAAAGCCTTTTGTGTTTTTCATAGCCAGGCCATGTAAACGATTAGCGCGTCGCCTCTAAAACAGCAGAGGCTTCGGTGACGCAGGCGCCCACTGTGAGCACATTTGATTTATGCTTGTATATATAATACCCGCTGGGGCCAAGCTCTGTAAAGAATGGGTCCTGTGGAATTTCAGGCAGGTATGTGGGCGCCAAAGCCCCTAAATCAAAGCATTCGTCCGCCACCGGATGGTTGGGACAGGCATTTGTGCACACCTCTCTGGGAATACCAATCATATACGCCTTCCCGTCCTCGCGGTACTGGATGGGCTGCGGCATAGCGCCGGCATGGTCAACCTGATACTGAAGAATGCCGCCCATGATCTGCTGCACATGATTTGTGCGCAACAGGTCGCGGGACCGCTGCAAGGCAAAACTGCGATCAATAAGAATGGTTACGAGCAACAGCAGGATGCCCACCGTGAATACCGATGCCAGCAGTTCGACGGGACTCATCCCCGCTTCTGAAACGCCGGATCGCCGCGAATGCTTGCGCGCCATAGATTATGTTTTAGCGTTGCGTCGGCGCAATTTCCGCCACAATGATGAAAACCACTGCCCGTTAGCCGCGCCATGGTCGCGGCGCGTCAGCAACACGTTGATTTCCGGGTCCTTTTCCCCAATGGCGCGCCGCGACGCGCCCAGGGCATTGGCATGCAGGGCAAAGTCATGCCAGGACAGGGCGGGGCGGTACGCATCGGACACCGGGTTGGATTCAAAATGCAGTTTCAAACTTTGAGACAACAGTTCCGGCACGCCCGGCACGACCGCTCCCCCGCCGATGAGGGATAAGCGCGACACCTCGGCGCGCTGCAAATGTTCCTGCGCATGATAATAGGCCAGATGCTGCTTGGCTTCTTCAAATACGTTCTGCAAATGCGCGCGGATGACGGCATGGATCTTTTCCACTTGCGGATGCTTCAAATTCCGCAACCCGATGGTAAACAGGATTTTTTGCGCCGTCGTCTGGCTCAACTTCAGCTCCTTCACCAGATCCGCGGCCATGGTCAGCAGACCTGCATCCACAACGGAAGACTGGTGCACGCCGATGTCATCGATGGTGGAGATGGCCGTTTCATACGAACCGATATCCATGTGCAGCAGAGGCTCGTCGACAAACGGTTTGGACCATATTCCCCGCGCGGCCGACAATATTTGCGCCTCCACGACGCGCACGGCGATACCAACCGAACTGAGTGCCTGCTGAAACCCGGCAATCACGTCTTTGGGGACGGCCAGGACATACATATAGGTTTTGCTGCCGGCGTGCCGGACCGGCATCCAGTCCCAGAGCACGTCGTTTATGTCGTGCGGCAACGTGGAGATTAAATGATCGCGCACGGCGTTATACGGCAAGCGCGTGTCGCCGATGGCGTCCAGCACGAACACATAGTGATAGCACTGATGCTCCGGGATGGAAAGCACAGCCTGCTTGCCGTCAATGCGTCCGTATTGCGGCTCGCTCAGGAGTTTGCGGACGGCAAGCGTAAAGTCCTGCGGTTTGAGCAGACGGCCTTGCTTCACGGTTCCAGGCGGCAGCGGCATGCGGCCGTACCCATGGATAAACGTCGGGCCTCCCAGCCCCGAACGGACTTGCGCGACCTCCACGGAACTGTCGGAAACGTCTATGCCGATAGGCCCAAGTTTTTTTTGAAACACTGCCATACTTATTGATCCTGCCACTCAGTTACGTCCACGCCGACGGCGTTCGCGCCCGTATTTGTCCCCCGCGTCACGGTGGTCTGCACGCTGCGGGTATAATCGCCAAACACGACCGTGCTGGTGATGGTGCGCGTAGCACCGACGCCGGAAACAACCACGGTACATGTGCCGCCGGAAAACGGGATCGTGCCGCCCGCATAGGCCGAGTCGCGTTTAAATCGGTATGAAGCCTCTTCCGCGCAGCCGTCGGCTAAATTCAACGCCTCCGATGACTGGTCGGAAATGAATCCGAGCAGCATTTCGTTGATGCCCAAAACTGCCGCCGTGACGGCGACAGCCAGCGTAATGACAGACACGATTAAAACGGTCGTGACGGCCATGAATCCTTGCTGGGATGGTTGCTTCATATTAATCGACGAGCTCGCGAATGACGGCTGATCCGCGAACGGTGATGCTGGCGTTAAATTCTTCAATGCCCTCGGGGTTGGCATGGGCCAGTGTCAGGCTGACGCGCACATGCTGGGTACGGTTCGCCACGCTGAAGTTTTCAAACACCAGGTTGCTGACCTGGTACTGCGGCGAAGTCAGTGTTTCGGGACTGGACGCGCCGTACGTTACGCGCAGCTGGCCGCCGCTGATGTCAAAAACGGTCGGATCCTGCGCGGGTACGGCGGAATCCAAGGACAATACGCCGGGATGCGAGCCGAAGGTCGAGGCGCCGGTATTGATGCCTTCGGCCGCGCGTATCTCTTGCAGGATGCGCTCCAGGGCAAACCGCGCATTTTGCTGGACTTCCTGCCGGACGCGCGCCTTCTGCGAAGAACCGATGATGTCAATAGCAAAATTCACGAACACCGCGGCAATGATGCTGATAAACGCGATGTACACGAGCAGTTCAACCAGGGTAAACCCCTTTCGCATCGTTTTCAGCATATCACGGCTTATAGGTAACGGTAATGTCGGAAAGCTGCGGCGTCTGCAGCGGATCGGTGGTGGTCAGCGTCACGCGATATTGCAAGTATCGGCCGGTGAGGTTGATGTCCGCGCCGGTCGGATCCGTGTACTCGGAGGAAAACGCCGTCCACGTGCCGTCCGGAACAGCCGTATCGCCGGAGCGAACGGCAATGGTCACGTCCGTGTTTGCGGGCAGCACCTCCGTCCAGTACAGCGTCTCCCAGGACGTACCTGTCCCGTCCGAATCAACCACCGATGACAAGAACGTCCCCGGGCTGCTGTACCCCGTCGAACTTCCCGTGATGCGGATGATGGTGCCGTTGGCGCCCATGGCCCAGCCGTCGGACGTGGAAACCAGTTCCACCGTGTACAAATTTTGCGTCGTCGGCGAATTGTCGATCAACCAGCTGGAAAGCGACGAGCTCCATCGGATAATTTTTCCGCCTGCGCCGACGATGTAGCCGAACGTGCTTCCTGAAAAGTGTACTTTTTCCAGCTGGGCCGTGCCGGCATCGGAAAATTCGCTCCAGCTTGTGCCATTCCAGCGCAAAATCTTGCCGGATGCGCCAACGGCCCAGCAATCGGCCGTGGACAGGCAGTACACATTCAATAAGTTGTCGCTGACCGGCGACGTGACGGCCGCCCAGCTTCCCCCGTTCCAATAACGGATATTCCCGCCGTTCCCCACAATCCAGCCGTCCGTGGCGCTGACCATGTACACGGCATTCCAGACATGCGTGCCCGTGTCGACGAACTGGCTCCAGGTTGTGCCGTTCCAGCGCAAAATTTTGCCGCTGTTACCCACGGCCCAGCCATCAGAGGCCGTAACCATGTCAATCGCATAGAGGTTTTCACTCGTGGGCGACGACACCGAATTCCAGCTGACGCCCTGCCAGCGGTAAATAACCCCGCCCGATCCTACGGTCCAGCCGTCGGACGACGACACCATGTCCACCTCGTTTAGATTGTTGACGGTCGGCGAAGTAAACACCGACCAGGTGGTGCCGTCGAAACGGATGATGCGGCCGCCATTGCCCACGGCCCAGCCCTCAGAGCCGCTGACCATGCTGGAATCATTCATCTGGCT
>CAYQCH010000040.1:2754-4599 GCA_964415935.1 uncultured Gammaproteobacteria bacterium | reverse complement strand
CGCTTACTCCTGAAACAGGTCGGCTGTTTGCTCATACTGCTGGTGCAGCTGGCGCAAACTCTGGTCAACCTGGTCTGAGAGTTGCTTCCATTCCTGTCCTGCGCGATATCTCATCTCATCTATTTGTCGTGATATAGCTTCGATCTGCTGTTGAAATGCTTGCTTCATCTGGTCCCATTGCTGGCTGGTCCGTTCACCGTTGTCAGTGATCTTATCACCCAGCTTTTTGATTTTTTGCTTCATGCTTTCCAGGTGGTCGCGATATTCCTGTTCGGCCTGCCCGCGCTTGTCTTGTTCTTCCGGCTTTGGAGTTCGCTCAACCGGGTTTCGCCAATCATCGCGGTTTTGCGCGCTTGCCCCGGTTACTGCGTAATTCATCCCGCCAACCGCAAGGAGAGCGGCTACTGGCAGCCAGAGCATCTGTTTGTGTCGGTACATACGAGGTCTATTAATAGTTAACTCTCAGGTTTTATACAAAAAACCTGTATACTTGGTGCACTTCACGTTTGTATGACACAGAACACGGCGTTGGAAATACTGAAAATGGGGCATAATGTCTTTCTCACCGGTCCTGCCGGCAGCGGCAAGACGTTTTTGTTAAACAGATACATCAATTATCTTCGCGAGCATAATATAGAAGTGGGAATCACGGCTTCCACAGGCATCGCGGCCACGCACATGAACGGCATGACCATCCATTCCTGGTGCGGCATGGGGGTCAAAAATAGTTTGTCGGCGGGGGAGATAGAAGGCATGCTGAAAAAGCCGTATCTCCGGCGCCGGTTTTTACGCACGCGCGTTTTGATCATAGACGAGATCTCCATGCTGCATGGGTTCCGTTTGGATATTGTTGACCAGATCTGCAAATCATTCTTCCAGAACCTTTTGCCGTTTGGCGGCCTGCAAGTCGTGCTGTGCGGCGATTTTTTCCAGCTGCCCCCTATCAGCCGGCCGGGGGAGCGCTCTGGCTTTGTGCATACGGCCGAGGTGTGGAGGGAGATGAACCTAAAAATTTGCTATCTCAACGAACAGTACCGCCAGTCAGACAAGGCGTTTTTGAAAGTATTAAATGAAATTCGCTCCAATACGGTCAGCCAGAAGTCCGTTGATGCGCTTCTCGAACGGGCCGATGCTTCCATCGACGGCGCTCCTGCCACCAGGCTCTATACCCATAACCGCGACGTGGACGCCATAAACCAGGACATGCTTGATGCCATCCGTGAACAGCCTCGCGAGTTTTATATGTCGGCTGAAGGCAATGAAACCCTGGTGGATATTTCCAAGAAGGGCTGCCTTGCTCCTGAGGAATTGCGGCTAAAGGAAGGAGCCGTCGTGATGTTTGTGAAAAACAATTTCCAAAAAGGGTATGTGAACGGTACGCTCGGGGAAGTCATCGGGTTTACCGATTCCGGGTATCCGCTGGTCAGGACGCGATCCGGCGAGAAGATTGAGGCCGCGCCGGAAAGCTGGAAAATTGAAGAAAACGGGCAGCTTTTGGCCGACATCACGCAAGTGCCGCTGCGGCTTGCCTGGGCCATCACGGTCCATAAGAGCCAGGGCATGAGTTTAGACGCCGCGGAAATTGATTTGCGGCATTGCTTCGTGCCGGGAATGGGGTACGTCGCGTTGTCGCGCGTACGCTCGCTGGACGGAATGAAGCTGAGCGGCTTTAACAAGATGGCGTTACAGGTCAGCGATGAGATATTGGCGCTGGATGAAGGCCTGCGGCGGCAGTCCATTGAAGCGGAAGCGGGGGTAGAGTCTTTGGCGCAGCGCATGAAGACGAAGGTACAAAAAGCGTTTTTAAAATCATCGGCGGGGGAGACCATGCTGGCCCTGGTTTAG
>CAYQCH010000040.1:0-2654 GCA_964415935.1 uncultured Gammaproteobacteria bacterium | reverse complement strand
AGAGATTCCCATCAGCGAGACGGCTCGCGTGGTTGCGGAAAAAAGATATTTGCGGACAGACGAGAACGGCAAGCCCGTTGAAACCATCTATGACATGTTCGAGCGGGTTGCCGACAACATCGCGAGTGCGGATGCGTTGTATGGGGCCACGCCCACTCAGGTAAAGGAGGCCGCCGACGAATTTTTGGACATGATGGTCAATTTGGAGTTTTTGGCCGGCATGACGCTGCGCAATGCGGGGAGAGAATTGCAGCAATTGTCAGCCTGTTACGTGCTGCCACTGGAAGATTCCATGGAATCTATTTACACAACCTTGAAAAATGCGGCCAAATTGCATAAGACCGGGGCGGGTATCGGGTACGACTTCACCAAACTTCGGCCCCGCAATTCCATCGTCAAATCAACGGGCGGCAAATCCTGCGGGCCGGTGGGGTTCATGAAACTCTTTGAATTCTCTTGCGCGACTGTCGTAAACAATGCCGCCACGCGCCGCGCCGGCAACATGGGTATCTTGCGCATCGATCATCCGGACATCGATGAATTTTTGTCCGTAAAAGAAGATAACAACCAGCTCAACAACTTCAACATCTCCGTCAACGTGACCGATGCCTTCATGAAGGCCGTCAAGGAAGGGACCACGTACGACCTTGTTGATCCTCATTCCGGGCAGGTGGTGGAGAAGCGCGATGCCCGCGAGATGTTTGATCGCATTTGCCAGAAGGCCTGGCGTTCGGCCGAACCGGGCGTGATTTTCTTTGACCATGTCAACCGGTTTAACCCCACGCCGCAGCTTGGCCCTATGACGGCTACCAACCAGTGCGGCGAGCAGCCGTTATTCCCATATGAGGCCTGCAACCTGGGTTCCATTGTCTTGTCGCGCATGCTGCGCAAGACGGCCACGGGCATGTCGGAAATTGACTGGGAGAAGCTGGAAGACCGCGTGCGCAAGTCTGTCCACTTTCTGGACAACACCATCGACCTTAACAACTACCCGTTGGAAGAACTGGCCAAAATGAACCGCGCCAACCGCCGCATCGGGTTGGGCGTCATGGGTTTTGCGGACATGCTGGTGGAAATGGGCATTCCGTTTAACTCTGAAGAAGCTGTGCGCGTGGCCGAAAATGTCATGAAGTTCATCCAGGAAAAGAGCCACGATGAAAGCCGCCGCCTGGCGCGTGAACGCGGCAGTTTCCCCAATTTCAAGGGCAGCCGCTGGGAAAAGCTTGGCTATCCGGAAATGCGCAATGCCACGGTAACCACCATCGCCCCCACGGGCACAACCAGTATTTTTGCCGGCTGTTCTTCCGGCATTGAACCAATTTTCTCCCTGGTGTACGTGCGCAAGAACATTCTTGACCAGGAAAATGACGAATTCATGGAAGTCCATCCGCTTTTTGAACAGAAATGCAAAGAGCGCTGGGCTTATTCTCGCGAATTGATGCATGAAGTGGCCGAAAATGGGTCGGTCAAGGACGTGGCCGGCATCCCCGATGACCTGAAGCGCGTTTTTATCACGTCCCATGACATCGAACCGAAATGGCATGTGCTCATCCAGGCCGCTTTCCAGAAGTACACCGACAATGCCGTTTCAAAGACCGTGAACATGCCGCATGAGTCCACAGTAGAAGAAGTCAAAGAAGTGTACCGCCTGGCCTATGAAACCGCCTGCAAGGGAGTAACCATCTACCGCGATGGCAGCCGCGACAAGCAGGTTCTTAATCTCGTAAAAAAATCCTCCTAAGTCAGCCCCGTATGACCTCCAAACAAATCATGTCCAAAGTCAAACCCCGCCTGGCCGAGCAGAGCCTGGAAGTCGCTCGCAAGCGCTACATGAAAATCGATGAAAAGGGGAATCCCGTTGAAACGCCGGAAGAAATGTTCTACCGCGTGGCGCATTTCATTGCCGAGGCTGACATCAAGTTTAACGCCAAGGCTGACGTGGAGGCGTTGACTGACCAGTTCTATCAGATGCTGGCGCGCATCGAGTTCATCCCGGGCGGACGTATTTTCTTTGAAGCGGGCAATGCCAACACGGGGCAAATGGCGTCCTGCTTTGTCTTGCCCGTGGAGGACAGCGTGGAGGAGATTTTCCAGACGTTAAAAGACGGTGCCATTACGCAGCAAAAGAACGGCGGTACCGGATTTAATTTTTCCAAGATCCGTCCCAAGGGCGACTCCGTCAAAGGGGTGCCGGGCGTGGCCGCCGGTCCGGTGCATTATATCCGATCCTTTGACCAGTCGTTCAGCCAGATTTTGCAGGGCAGCAAGCGCCATGGCGGCAACATGGGCGTGCTTAACATCGACCATCCGGACATTGAAGAATTCATCAAGCTCAAAGATAACGGTTCAGGCATCAAGAATTTCAACATTTCCGTAGGTGTAACCGACAAGTTCATGGAGGCGGTACGCAACGACACGCCGTGGAATTTGGTGAATCCGCGTAATGGCGAGGTCGCCAAGACCGTGCGCGCCCGCGATCTTTTTAACATGATCACCCAGCGCGCCTGGGAATGCGCCGATCCGGGCATGTTATTCCTCGACGCCGTGGCGCGCGGCAACAACAATGCCCATTTGTACGACATGGTGGCCACCAATCCCTGCGGCGAGCAGCCGTTGGGGCCGTATGAATCGTGCAACCTCGGGTCCGTGGTGCT
>CAYQCH010000039.1:0-4933 GCA_964415935.1 uncultured Gammaproteobacteria bacterium | reverse complement strand
AGTCCCTTGGCCCCATCGTCTAGTGGTTAGGACATCAGGTTTTCATCCTGGTAACGGGGGTTCGATTCCCCCTGGGGTCACCAAATAAAACTCTGAACCGTGTTGGTTCAGGGTTTTATTTTTGGTTCGATTTCAAATGAAAAACCGTACGCGCGAGCCGTGAGCTCAAAGCGGGCGTACGGTTTTTGGTTCGCCGATTAGGAATCCGGGCGTTGGTCGGGCGGCCTGATACCGCCCTTGCGGGAGGGTATTTCGCGGTCAGCCAGAACCACGATAACCTTGATGAGGACGATCTGTGCCAGCGCGGTGAACGGAACGAACACCATCGCAGGGGAGTCGAGGATAATCAAGCACAGCGTCATCATGAAGAGGATACATCCGTATTCGCGCATGGGCATGCTTCCGATTCGGTGTAGGTGACAAAGAACAGTACGAGACGCTTTTTTATATCATCTTTTCTCGATATGCGCAAGGCCTTTATGCTATACTTCAGGCACTATCACGGAGGGTATGACCGCACAAATAGAAACAAAACGTGTCCAGCTGTCCATGTTCCTGTCGCGCCTTGGGGCTAACATCGCTTTGGCCATAGGCGTGTTGGTGCTGGTCGGGTACGCGCTCAATCATGAAACTCTGAAAAGCGTCATTGCCAACGCCGTCGCCATGAACCCGCTGACGGCGATTTGTTTTATCCTTGCGGGTATTTCCACGCAAACCCTCCTGACGGGCAAGGCGTCCTGGCGGCGTTTGGGCGCGGTACTGGCTGTTTTCATCCTGCTCATCGGCGGCCTGAAACTTGTTTCTTCCGTTTGGGGCGTTCCGTTTTACCTGGATAAGCTGCTATTTCCTGGGCAGGTGAACATGCCGGCGCTCGGTTTTGTGAACCAGATGGCGCCCAACACCGCTCTTTGCTTTTTATTCCTCGGGACCTCGCTCTGGCTGTTTCATCGTGGCGGCAAGGAAGACGCGGCTCAGGTCCTGGCGACGGCGTCGTTTTTTGTGGCCCTGTTAGCGCTGCTGGGGTACATATATGGCGCGCGGAACTTGACGCAGGTAAGCGCCCACATCCCCATGGCAGTAAATACGGCGATAGCATTTCTATTCGCCACCCTGGCGGCGCAGCTGGCTGTGCCGGACAAGGGATATATGAGGCTGGTAGTCAGCGGCGGCAGCGGGGGCATCCTTGCGCGCAGGCTGCTGCCCCTCACCCTGCTTCTGCCCATTGCCGGCGGATTTTTCCGTGTCTGGGCTCATCACAATTTGGAAATTTCCTTTGAAATTGGTGTAGCTGCGTACGCGATTTCGCTGATCGCCGTATTCTCATTCCTCGTCTGGAAGCTGTCCTGGAAACTGCAGGCAGCGGATGAGGAACTGGTAACAGCCGCCGAACAGTTGAAACAGGATAATGAACGCATGGAAACGCTGCTGGCCAGCATCGGCGACGGCGTAGTGGCCATCGACAAGAATTGGAGCATTACTCTGTGGAATCCTGCTGCGTCGGTTATTACCGGATGGGAAAAAGAAGATGTCCTGGGCAAGCCGTTTCGCCAGAGAGTCAAATTTATCCGCGAAAGCGATCGTTCGGAGTACATTTCCTTTATCTCCGAGGCCATGCTTTCGGGCCGGTCGCGCACCATTGAAGACCGCGTGTTACTGATTCGTAAAGATGGTACGGAAATCCCCGTGGGGGACAGCGCGGCCCCCATCATGAACGGCCACGGTGCCGAAGGAGCCATTATCGTCTTTCGCGACGTCACGTCCGAGCGCAACCGCAACATGGTCAGTTCCGACGTCGCCTATGCCTCGCATCAGATGCGCACGCCGGTAACGCAAGCCATGTGGAATATGGAGGAGGCGCAGAAAAAGAAGAGCGTGAAGAGCATGCGCGAGCACGTTGACATCGCTTATACTGCTTTAAAAAGCGTGCAAAAACTTGTGCGCGACCTGCTGGATGTGTCCGATATCGATTCCGGTATCGTGTTTACCCGGCCGGCACCCGTAAAAATCAAGCAGTTGATATCCGGCGCTTCAAAGAAATTGAAGCAAAAGGCCGGCGACTTTGGCCTGAAGATCCAGCTGTCGGTGGATCCATCCGCGACCATCCAGGCGGACGGCAAGCTTTTTGAGCGGGTGCTGTTTGAGATTATGGAAAACGCCGTTTCATACAACAAAAAGCGCGGCACGGTGCGCGTTTCCGTCAGCCAGGAAGAGGCCGGGGTGCTCATCAGCGTTGAGGACACGGGCGTCGGCATCGTCGATGAGCAAAAGTCCCTGGTGTTTACCAAGTTCTTTCGCGGCCAGAACGTTCCTGTCGGTTCGATCGGGACAGGATTGGGTTTGTATATAGCCAGAAAATACGCCGAATTGATGGGCGCTAAATTGTGGTTTACCTCAGAGGCCGGCAAAGGTTCGACGTTTTTCATACTGCTTCCCGGGCGCCTTAAAGTCCAGGGGCCATGATATACTATAGGTATATTTTTATTCACTAAAATGAACAATATGTTCATGAACATGTCCAAAGAGAAATGCGGCGCCTGGGCGTTGACGGCCTTGCGCGTCGTCGTAGGTCTTATCCTTTTGTACCACGGCTATCCCAAGCTGTTTGGCGATGAGCAGACCAAGGCCGGACTGGTGCAATTCTTCAGCTCCACCGTGCTGCCTGCACCTAGCGCCATGGTGCTGCTGGCCGGCATTTTGGAGGTCGTTGGCGGATTGCTGCTTATTGTGGGCGCGTTTACGCCCATTGCGGCCAATGTGCTCTCTGTCGAATTTTTGGTCATCATCCTGTTTGTCCGCCTCAAGATGGGCTGGAAGTCCATGGAGCTTGACCTTTTGATACTGGCTTCTTTGCAGGTGATCGCGGCTTTGGGCAGCGGCGCCATGGGCGTGGAAGGCATGATGGGCAAAGGCAAGTCCGGCGGTGCCATGATGGAAAACAAGCCGCAGATGTAACGCAGCTGCGCAAGAGATTTTTAAAAGCAGGTGGTATAATGCACCTGCTTTTGATTTTATGAAACTTACTTTTTTCGGCGGAGCCAAATCGGTAACCGGCGCCAACTATCTTTTGGAATACGAAGGGACCCGCGTGCTTGTGGACTGCGGCATGCTGCAAGGTTTGGATTTTGTCGAGCACGTCAATTACGAGCCGTTTCCTTTTGACCCGGCTTCCATCGACTATGTCTTTATTACGCACAGCCATATCGACCATGTGGGCCGCGTGCCCAAGCTGGTGCGCGACGGCTTTCGCGGAGAGATAGTCGCTACGGAACCGTCGGTGGAGCTGGCGCAGCTGTCTTTGCGCGACAGCGTGCGGATCATTGCGGAGGAAGCGCGGCTGCGCGGGCGCGAGCCGTTCTTCACGCTGGCCGACGTGGAAGCCGCGGACAGGCATTTCCGTCCGCGCAAGTACCATGACACGGTGTCATTGCCCGGCGGCGTGAAAGTGAAGGTGTTAAGCGCCGGCCACGTGTTGGGGTCGGCCATGTACCGCTTTGAAGCGGACGGCAAGGTGATTACGTTCAGCGGCGACCTGGGCAATGCGCCCGCGCCGCTCATCGGCCCGCCGGACCATGTCGGCGCCACAGACTACCTGGTCATTGAATCCGCCTACGGCAACCGCAAGCATCCGCCGCTGTCGGAAGGCGCCGACCGTTTGCGCCAGGTCATCATCGACACCATTCAGCGGGGCGGGACGCTGATGATCCCGTCATTCGCGCTGGAACGCACGCAAATCGTGCTGTTTCATCTCAACAACCTGGTGGAAACCGGCGCCATCCCCGCCATTCCCGTGTACGTGGACAGCCCGCTGGCCATTAACATCACCAAGGTGTACCGCAAGTACGAATCGTACTTCAAGGAAGACGTGCAGTCGCAGATCGCTTCCGGCGACAAAATTTTTGATTTTCCGATGCTGCGGTTTTCTTCCACCAAAGACGAATCCAAGGCCATTAACGACGTCAAAGGACCAAAGATCATTATCGCAGGCAATGGCATGAGCACGGGCGGCCGCATCCTTTACCATGAGATGCGGTATCTTTCCAATCCAAAAAACACCATTTTGCTGGTTGGATACCAGGTGCAGGGGTCGCTGGGCCGCCAGATTTTGGATCGCCGCGATTACGTGCATATTTTGGGAAAGAAGATTGAGCTGCGGGCGCGCGTGGAGCAGATTTCCTCCTTCAGCGCGCATGCTGACAACCCGCAGCTTATCAATTTTGTGACCAGGAACATCAGCAATATTCCGCGTCAGATTTTCGTCGTACAAGGCGAAGAAGACGCGGCCGAACAACTGGCCTTTGACCTGGACGAGCTGGGGTATGACGCCTACGCGCCGCATTACAAGGAAACGTTTGAACTTTAGGGCGAATTGTGGTACGGTCTGCTGCTGATATGCGCATTTTAGGCATTGAATCATCCTGCGACGAAACCTCTGCCGCGCTCATCACCATTGATGAGCGCGTTTTGACCGTGGAAAGCCTGGCCACCAGCACGTCCATGGGCGTGCAGGCCATGTATGGCGGCGTGGTGCCGGAAGTGGCGGCGCGCAAGCATGTGGAGTTCATCCTTCCCGTATTGGAAGAAGCACTCGAGCCGTTGGGCGGCCGCGATGGCAAGGGAATTGACCTCATCGCTGTTACCGCCGGGCCAGGGTTGATGACGTCTCTGGCCGTAGGCGTTGAAGCCGCGCAAGTCCTTGGCGCGTTCTGGAACAAGCCGGTGGTGGGCGTAAACCACCTGGAGGGGCATGTGCTCTCGCCGTTGTTTTCTCCCGGCAACTATCCGCTGCCTGAAGAGGCATTCCCTGTGGTGGTGCTGACTGTTTCCGGCGGGCATACCATGCTGGTGCTGATGGAACGTATCGGTTCGTATAAGGTGCTTGGCTCCACGATCGATGACGCCGCCGGCGACGCCTTCGACAAAGTGGGCAAGATGC
>CAYQCH010000038.1:0-6995 GCA_964415935.1 uncultured Gammaproteobacteria bacterium | reverse complement strand
AAAAGAGGGAAAAAGCTTAGACGAGACTAAGAAAACCCCGAACGGGGTTTTTTTAGTGGTTTTTTTCGTTTTCTAGACAGTGCCCTTTTGAGGCGGTACACTCTCTTAACAGACTTTGGTTCCGGCCGGTCTGTTTCATTCGTGTGTCCCCAAACATAAACCTATGAACGAACTGACAATTACTGAATCCAATTTCCAGCAAGAAGTCCTTGAATCTCAGGTTCCGGTGATGGTTGAATTCGGCGCCACCTGGTGCACCCCCTGCAAAGTTTTGGCCCCGGTCATTCATGAAATCGCCGCGGAAACGAGCAATGCCAAAGTCGCTTTGGTAGACGTGGACGAGCAGTCCGGGTTGGCCCAGCAATTCAATATCATGAGCGTGCCCACCATCTTGTTTTTTAAGGATGGAAAAGTCATGGATCAGATGGTCGGCGTGCAGAGCAAGGAAGCGCTGACCTCCAAGCTTGCCGAGTTAACGTAACAGCATGTACGACGTGATTATTGTCGGCGCAGGGCCGGCGGGACTGACCGCCGCCCTGTATGCGGCCCGCCGCAAGCTGAAAACGCTTGTGATCTCCAAAGACCTGGGAGGGCAGGCCGCACTGACAGATAAAATTTATAACTATCCGGGCCTTATGGTAACCGGCGGTTTGGCGTTGATGCAGCAGTTTAAGGAGCAGGCCGGCCAGTACGGCGCTGAGTTTGATTTCAATGAAGTAAAGGCCGTCGAACAATCCGAGGGTGTTTTTACCGTGCGCACGCCGAAGGAATCTTTCCAGGCCAAAAGCGTTATCTTGGCTTTCGGTCTGACGCCGCGTGATTTGGGTTTGCCCAAAGAGGAGCAGTTTAAGGGAACGAGCGTGTTTTGCGCGGCGACGGAACATGGCCCGCGGTTTGCGGGCAAAGACGTGGCCGTGGTGGGCGGCGGGAATTCCGCTTTTGATTCTATTTTATTCCTGCAACCTCTCGCCAAAAAAATCTATCTCATCCACCGCCGCGACCAGTTCCGCGGCGAAGAGGTTACGTTCGCGCAGATCAAGTCTTTCCCCAACGTGGAAATGGTGCTCAACAGTGAGGTTACGGCGCTGTTGGGAGAAAACGAGCTGACGGGAGTGCGCGTGAAGGATGTTAAAACCGGCGCGGAGCGTGAACTAGCCGCGGACGGCGTTTGCGTCAACATCGGATACACCACGGCCACGTCCTGGCTGGGCGACCTGGTGAACCGCAACGCGCGCGGCCATTTGGAAATTTCCGTGGATTGCGAAACAAAAACCCCGGGGTTGTTTGCGGCGGGGGACTGCACCACCGCGCCGTACAAGCAGGTTATTACTTCCGGCGGGGAAGGATGCAAGGCCGCGCTGAAATGCTACGAATACCTGATGGCAAAGGAAGGCAAGCGCGCCGTGATGATAGACTGGACGTAAATGCGAAAAAGGAACACCCCTGAAGTCCTGCTTCAGGGGTGTTTTTGTTTCCTCCATGATTGCTCGCCCGCCGCTTATCGTTTCGTCATGGCCACGGACATGGGGTCGAAACCCTCAATGACGAGGTCGTGATCCAGCCAGGCGGTCAGGATGTCCCGCGCCTGCGCCGGGTCCCAGGTACATCGCCAGCGCATGACGCCGCATGCGCTGACACTGAGCGTCGCATGGCAGCTGGTGATCAACTCCCCTGTACCCCGCAAGAAGCGCAACATCAGGGCGTTGTTAGAGGTGCCGGCGTCGATGTCGAGGTCGACGATAAATCCTCGGGCTCCGTGGCGCGGCAAGACATGGTCGTGAGCGGAGGGCAGTCCGATGGCGTACTTCAGCAGCGGCTGCTGGACGACGCCGTCTTCGAATTGTACCCCCGCCTTTTGCGGGAAGGGGTTGCGCCGGTAGCGGCGGCCGTTTTCCTCGATCGCCGGATGCAGGATCCCGCGATATGCCGGCCACAAGTATTCCGGGACGTCGATGCCGCGCCGTCGCACGATTTCGTCGCCGACTCGGGCAAAGTACTCGCTTTCCTCAAAGAGGAAATAAATGAATCCCTGCCATCCGTCCGCCTCCACCTCATCGACGAAGTCCGAGTATTCGGGATCGGCGAGCAGCCGCTCCAGGGCGGCGTGAAACGCATCTTCGTCAAACAAGTCGTGGAAGTGTACGGCATGGAGGACTTCATGGGCGACGCTTGTTTCAAATTCCATGCGGCCAACATGGTGTTTGGCGATGCAGACGCCGACTCCAGGGCAGTAGTAGCCGGAATAGCCGCTTCCCGTCGCATCAAACGTGGAGAAGTTTAGTGAGTCGATGAATTCGTCGAGCGACGGATGAAACGATCGCCGCACCGCTTCCGCCGTGCCAGGCGGCACGATTTCGCAAGCCGTGTCCTCCCGAATCGTGCGGCCAACGCAGCCGGACGACAGGAGGAGCGCGCAGAGCGCGAATTGTCGAAAGAACATGCTTCCTCCTTTCGGGCGACAACGGCACCTGCGTGCGCGTTGATTGGGCAGCGTACGATGTTTCGGATGCGGTGTCAAAAAACGCTTGCATGAAAAAAGCCTCTTCAACCCGCGAGGGGAAGAGGCTTTTGCGATGGGGATGGCGGCGCATCAGGCACGCGCCGGGATGAGTATGTGGCAGGCCGCGTCACGAATCATCTGCCGCGCCAACAGCCTCGCCTGACGCTTGCTCATGCGCCGCAGGCTGGCGAGAAAGAGCGCCAGCTCAACGTAGATCCGCCGGCAGGCCTGGGTTCCAGCATCGGTTACGGAGTATACGGGGTTGTCGGTAAGGCCCAGGAAAAACTCCGCGCACGATCGAGTGAAGTGAGCCCCGCGAACGGTCGGCCCATTGTCGTTTTCCCCCGCTTCGCAAATTACGTTCATCGCATGCGAAAGCGAGGCGGCGGTCATGCGCGAGGGACTCTCGACGAAGGCCTCGAAAGGAATCAGGTCTTCCGAGACGATGATCGGTATGTCATCGTGGCCGAGGTGGATGGCATCCGCGTCGGGACAAGGCCCGCTGGCCCATTGGATGGCAATAGCCAGCTCCACATGCGCGCCTGCCACCATGTGGACCATGATACCAAGCAGCTGCTCCGGAGTGGCGTGCGCGACCAGCAGCTGCAAGGGTGCCGGCGCTTCAGGTTCATCGTACAGCAGGCGCGCGGCGGGATGTCCCATCTGCGCCGCAAGCCGCGCCGTCTGGTCGGGAATTTCGCCAGCGCGGATGCGTTCCTGGAGATGGCGAGCTTGCGACTCGGCATCTCCCTGATTAGCGCGGCGTTCCAGCCCGCGCATACGGTCGTCAGACATGCGTTCCTCCCATGGAACGAATAATGATAGCTCGTATTGCGGCCCGTGTCAATCCATTGCCGTGCGTTTTTCCGCAAACATTCGCAAAGCATCGCACGGCTGTGCTATACTGGCATCTTATGCCAACCCCCAGCGCAAAGCTTGAGTTGTCGTTTTTGGCTCAAGGGTTTAGAGCCATTGCTGGCTTGGACGAAGCGGGGAAGGGAGCCTGGGCCGGACCGGTGGTGTCCGCGGCCGTCATATTGCCGGAACGAACCAAGTTGCCGGGACTGGATGACTCAAAACGGCTCAGCGCCAAACAGCGGATGGCGTTGTATGAACGCATTGTCGAGCAGGCCGTGGCCTGGGGCGTCGGAATTCGTGATGCCTACGATATCGATGAAATCGGGCTGGCGGAAGCGCATCGACAGTCCATGCGCGAGGCCATCGACGCCTTACAGCCGCGTCCGGAATTGCTGCTCGTGGACGGCATCGGCATTCGCCAGCTGGGCCTGCGGACCCATTGCATCATCAAAGGCGACCAGAAGGTCCGCTGCATTGCCGCGGCATCCATCATCGCCAAAGTAACGCGCGACCGCATGATGACTGAAATCGCCGAACAATTCCCGCAGTACGGGTTTGATGAACACAAAGGGTATGGCACGGAGCAGCATCATGCCGCGCTGCTGGCGCATGGCGTCTGCTCATTACATCGGCTGTCCTATGCACCGGTGTATCGCGGCTGGCAAACCTCGCTTTTTGCCTGATGTGGTAAAATACCTGCATCATTGATTCCGTTTCTTATGCCAATCGCATCCGGCGGGTCGCAGTTGCTTGATCCGCTCAATATTTTGGAAGTACAGCTGGGCCTGGGCGCCGGCATGACGTATGCCGCTCTCGGCGTGGGGAGCTCGGCGCATTTCATCATTCCCGCCGCAAAAATCGTCGGGCCGGACGGCAAGGCTTATGCCATCGACATCATGAAAGCCATGCTGTCCAACGTGGAGCGCCGCGCATCGGAAGAACGGCTCTCCAATATCATTCCAGTGTGGTCGGACCTGGAAGTCTACGGCGCGGCCAAAGACATTCCCGATCATAGCCTGGACTGCGCTTCCCTGATCAACTTGCTGTATATGACCAAGCAAGACGCGCATGTGTTCAACGAGGCCAATCGCATGATGAAAAAAGAGGGACGCGTCGTAGTCATTGACTGGCTGCCGCAAGCTACCAGTTTTGGTCCGCCCGCTGCTGAGCGCACATCCCTTGACAAGGTCCGGCAAATGGCTAAGGTTGTGCAATGGCGCGAGTCGCACACATTTGAACCGAGCCCGTATCATTTCGGCGTCGTGTTCGAGAAAGAATAGCGCGACCTCCTTAATAAGATGAAATTTAGATGCGCCTTGGGCGCATCTTTCATATAACCTATGTCATTTTTGAAAGCCGTTATCCAGCCGTCGTATTGGCTTACCCATCAGCATCCGGTGCCGGACCAATGGATGACTATTTTGACTGTTTTATTCGGGTTGCTGGTGTTGACGGGGCTGGTCGCGGGGTTGTTGTCATGGCGCCAGGCGTATCTGGCCCCTGTCCGCACACTGTTGCGCCGTGTTTCTTCATTCGGCTGGACCATGGGCCTGGTTGGGTACCTGTTGTTGTTTTTTTCCGCACAGCAAGTCGCATTTTTCAGCGCCCGTTTGATGTATTTGGTCTGGGGCATTGTCGCTTTGGTCTGGCTGTATCGCATCGTATATTACGGTTTTTTTATTCTCCCCTCCCGTTTTCAGGAGCAGAAAGAGCGCCGCGAGCGCGAAAAGTACCTGCCCAAAGCCGGCTAACCGTGCTATACTTTCATCAACGCCCCCGCTTCGGGGGCGTTTTGTTATGGCGCAATCTCATGCAGTCGGCCGATGGGGCGAGGATGTGGCTGAGCGGCATTTCCTTGAGCAAGGATATCGCACCGTTGGGCGCAATGTGCGCTGGCGGGGCGGGGAAATGGATCTCGTCATGCGACGCGAAAACGCGGTGTTGTTTGTGGAAGTAAAAACGCGGCATGCACAAAACCATAGCAGCGGGCCTCAGGATGTCCATCCGGCGCAGGTCCGACGCCTGGCACGCATGATCGAATGGTATGTCATGCGGCATAACATTGAAGAGTGGCGGCTGGTACTGGCCTGCGTTGTGCGGCACGGCGCGTCGCATTCGCTGCGCTGCGTTGATTTGACGGACAGTTTGGATTTAGGGTAAAAAAATTCTGTCACGCCTGTGACCTTCGTCAAGCTTTTTTCCGTGGGGGAGTGAATGCCTAAAGCAACGCTGAGAGTTCTGTTCGGACCGGGCCGCAAGGTGGTGGCCGATGAGTGGCATGTGGCCATCAAGGACGGCGCGCAGTTCGTCCAGGTGGTGATCGACGACGCGCCGGTCATGCTGCGCTGCGACAGCCAGTCGTTCGGGACGCATCGCGGCGGGTCCATGGTGCCGCTTCGCATCGGCCAGGTGCTGGAGGTGCACTGCAGCACGGTGTACCCCGGCAAGGGACGCGTGCAGGTGGTTCCCATGACCCACAACAGCGGGCGCCAGGTGCGCGTCAGGCCCGACAACCGGTACGTTCTCGTCTAGGTGGTGGAGCCTGCCGGCAGGCAGGGAGCAACTCGTTTAAGCAAGGCCGCGTTTTTAAGGGAGAAACGCGGCCTTGTCGTCTCTGAGCGGTTGACGGGAATAATTGACAGCACGGCGCGGTTGCGGTATAGTCGGGCGTTCCCAGAAAGGGGGGAACCATGTATCGCTTCTCCGTCGTCTCCTTGTGCGTGGCGCTTGCCGGCCTGTCCGTGATGGGCTGCGGCAAGAGCAAGGACAGCCCGTCTTCGGGCGTGTTCGCCTCCGAGCATTTCGCTTCACTGAAGTCCGGCGGCGGCCATGCCACGGACCAGCTGCTGAACGGGCAGCGCGTCGGCGACGGGCTCATCTTCTGGGGCCTGCCGACGTCGGTGTCCGGTAATAACGCCATCGTGCCGTTCACGGCCTACTTCGGTCCGTTCGGCACCGATGACAACACCGTGCAGCCGGGGGAGCAGCCGCTGCTCTACCCCAACTACGCCGACGGAGCTGAGAACAACCGGCCTGCCAGCCACTACGACCCCGTCTTCCTGAACGCGGTGGCCGGTACCAACAACCAGCTGTGGGCTGGGACCATCACCACGTTTCCTACCAACGGCCGTTTCGTCTTTACGCTCGCCCGCAACCGCGTTGGCAGCAACGTGACCTACGCCGCCGGGCAGCACCGGGATTCATCGTTCGACTTCGGACGGCAGTCGCTGCAGGCCTGGTTCGACTCGTCGGCCACCATCATTCGCACGCCGGGCAGGCCGTGAAGGCCGTGACCGGCAACAGACCCCATCGCTTCGCATATGTCGCGGTGGGGTTTTCGTTTGTGCTGATGCATGTGCTGCAACGTTGACAAATCGCTCTTTGCATGCTATTGTGTGGTTAACGATAAATCAGCTCTTATACAGAGGCTGGTTTTTTTGTTGCCAAAATTTTTAATCTCTCTAAGTTGCGCATCAACATATGGCGAAAGAATCAGAAATTTTACAGGCCATGCGCTACATCTGCGATGAGAAAGGCTTGTCGCTGGATGTGGTCATTGCCACCGTGGAGGCCGCGTTAGCCGCCGCCTACCGCAAGGATTTCGGCCAGCCGAACCAGAACGTCCAGGTTCAGTTCG
>CAYQCH010000037.1:0-7513 GCA_964415935.1 uncultured Gammaproteobacteria bacterium | reverse complement strand
CCCCGTCAATTCCTTTGAGTTTTAGTCTTGCGACCGTACTCCCCAGGCGGCACACTTAACGCGTTAGCTTGGTTAAGCGGCACTGAGAGGGTCGATACTCCCAATGCCTAGTGTGCATCGTTTACGGCGTGGACTACTCGGGTATCTAATCCGATTCGCTCCCCACGCTTTCGTCCCTGAGCGTCAGTAGTGTTCCAGCATCATGCTTTCGCTTTTGGTGTTCCTGTCGATATTAACGCATTTTACTACTACACCGACAATTCCAGATGCCTCTCCCACACTCTAGCGCAGTAGTTCGCATCGCAGCCCCAGGGTTGAGCCCTGGAATTTGACGACACGCTTACTGCACAGCCTGCGGACGCTTTACGCCCAATGATTCCGGATAACGCTTGAGGCCTTCGTATTACCGCTGCTGCTGGCACGAAGTTAGCAGCCTCTTATTCTTTAGGTACCGTCATTTGTTCTTCCCTAAAAAAAGCAGTTTACACTCCGAAAAGCTTCTTCCTGCACGCGGCGTCGCTCCATCAGCCTTTCGGCCATTGTGGAATATTCTCGACTGCAGCCTCCCGTAGGAGTATGGGCCGTGTCTCAGTCCCATTGAGCCGGGTCATGCTCTCACACCCGGTACCCGTCAAAGCCTTGGTGAGCCGTTACCTCACCAACTAGCTGATAGGGCATAGGCTCCTCCCTAAGCAGTAAACCTTTAGTGCAGGTCCATGTGAACCTGCACCACATGGAGTATTAGCCCTCCTTTCGGAGGGTTATCCTCCTCTTAGGGGTGGATTACCAATGTGTTACGCTCCCGTCTGCCGTGCACCCGAAGTGCACTCGACTTGCATGCCTTAGACACGCCGCCAGCGTTCATCCTGAGCCAGGATCAAACTCTTATTACGAACTATGCGTCTATTTACCGGCGCCGAAGCGCGGCATATGGCCCATAGTCAGTACAAATTCGGTTGGTACACAAAGTGACAACCTACGTATTGTACCTAGCTCGAAAGAATTGACGTTAAGCAATCAGCCCGAAAGCTGATGCTTCTTCCGTCATTATGTCTTGTTCAAATTGTCAACGTACGCCCTCTGATTTTTAGAAACAAAAAGAGGGAAATTTTGCTTGCCTAAGTCGTGCTTACGCAGTCCAAAATCTCACTCTTTTCTTTTGCTGTACTGTGCCAAAATCTTTGATCGATCTTTGTATGGCCAATATTAACAAAGCATCGTCGGAGTGTCAAGGGATTTTCCCGTAAAATCAGGCGATTTGAAATCCGGCTGATTTTGGCCGCAAAAGGAAACGCGGACCCTGGGTGAGAGTCCGCGTTTTTGGCCCGGAAAGGCCGCTAATCGGCTGACGGTTCGGCCGTCGCCTCTTCTTCTTGTTCCGTCCACGCGTCCATCAGGGCGCGCGCGAGCCGCTCGTCGAGCTGGCCGAAGAGTTCATCCACTTTGCCGCCGCTCTCCTCCGTCCGCCTGGCAATGTAGGTGAAGACGAAGGGGATGGCCGCGTCAGGAATGCGCTCCAGGCCGAAGGAATGCTTCCTTGGCTTGGCCTCGTCCGCGACATCCGGCGGCTTCCTGGCAAGAGTGAAGACGTACTCGCCGATGGCCGCGCGCACGTCTTCTTCCAGATGCTTGCTCACCTTCTGCTGGTGATGGAACGTCCGCTTGATGGCATCGTCAGCGGCGGCCACGGAAGCGATGTGCTCCGCGTCCTCGCGCAGGGCCATGCCTCGCCAGACGAGATCGAACAGCGGCTTGGCCATGCGTTCGCGCTCGGCAGGCTTCCACCGCTTGAATGGCGAATCGGGACAGGTGATGCCGAACTGGTACTGCCGGTCACGGACCGCCTGCAGCACCGGCTCATCCAGCAGCTCGGTCAGATCGCCATCCCGTGGGTTGCGATCCATCTCCCGCTCGATGTACATGGTGATGAGGTCGATGGCCAGCAGGCTATAGGTCTTGCTCGGGCTCTCAGCCGCGTGCGTGAAGGCGCTCAGGCCCAGATGGTGGTACACCTCCGCCGACAAGTCTTCGGGCAAGCCGCCCACGATCTTGCGATGGACGAAATGCGCCGCATGGTCGTCGAGCATGACCAAGGCAAGGCATGCCGACAGGAGCTTCTTCCGATCGTCAGCGTTCAGCTCACTGAACCCCCGCTTGCGAGGATGCTTCCAGCCGCGCAAGGTTTCCCATACGGGCTCGGCCGGCATCCACAATTGTTCAAGAACATGTTTGTCCGCCACGGTTCCCCTCCGATATACGTGAAAGACACCCTATATAATCACGCCTGCTGAAAGAATGTCAATGCCCGCCCGCTTTCTTGGCTGTGTTGATAGGAAGAGCCTCCGGCCGTAGAATGAACCCATGGAAAAACGGACCATCATCCTGCACGACTATCTGCAACATAAAGGGGGCGGCGAGCGCCTGGTTTTGACGTTGGCGCGGGCGTTGAAAAGCAAACTGGTGGTGGGCTTTCGCGCGCCGGGCGTGTTTGATCCGGAAGAATTCGGCGTTGAATGCGAAACGCTCGGCCATGAAGTAAACTATCCCGGCTTTCGCTACCTCGCCATACAATGGTGGTTTCGCCGCCGCACCAAATGGCTGCGTGACTACGATGTGGCCATCTTCTCCGCCAACTGCATCCAGGCCGCTCGCAACTGCCGTCCGGACGCCCGCACCATTTTTTATTGCCACACGCCCATTCGCAATGCCTACGACTTGTACGAATTTTACCTCTCGCGCATGCCGTGGTGGAAAGCGCTTGCCTACCGCATCTTTTGCGCCTTCATCCGATTTAATTACGAACGCGACTTACAACACGTTGACGTGATCGTCGCCAATTCAAAAACCATCCAAGACCGCGTTAAAAAATACCTGGGCCGCGATTCCGTCATTGTCTATCCGCCCATCGATACGAAAAAGTTCCAATGGCTCGGGCAACAGGATTACTATCTTTCCTATGCGCGCGTTGATCTGGTGAAACGCGTGACAGACATTGCCGAAGCGTTCAAACGCATGCCTGACAAAAAATTGGTTATAGCTTCAACCGGTACGGAAGTGGAGCGGTTGAAAGAGATCATCAAAAACGCTCCTAATATACAGTATGTCGGCCGCGTATCCGATGACGATTTAAAGACGCTGGTCGGTAATTGCATCGCCAATGTATACATCCCCAAAGACGAAGACTTTGGCATGACCGTGCTGGAAGGCATGGCCGCCGGCAAACCGTGCCTGGGCGTGGCCGAAGGTGGCCTGCGCGAAACGATTGACCATGAAAAGGACGGATATCTGTTGCCTGCTAACCCTTCAGTGGAAGACATCATGCGCGGCGTGGAATACCTCTCGCCCGCACGCTGCTTAGAAATGAAAACAGCCTGCCAGCAAAAGGCAGACCGGTTTCGAGAGGACGTGTTTGTAGAACGGATGAAGGAAGTGGTTGACGGGCGCACCGCAGGTTAACGCAGCTTCCTTTTATTCTCTTCCCGCCAGGCTTTGATCCTGGCATGGTCGCCGGAGAGCAGTACCTCCGGCACTTTTAATTCACGGCCATCCGGCGCCACGTATACGTCAGGACGCGTGTATTGCGGATACTCGCCAACGTTGGTTCCCTCCGCAAACGTTTCATTGGCCACGGCTTCTTCGGAATGTCCCAGCACGCCGGGTATCTGTCGGCTGACGGCTTCCATAATAACGAGCGCCGGCAGCTCCCCGCCCGAAAGCACGTACGGGCCAATAGACATTTTTTCATCGACAAATTCTTCCACGCGCGCGTCAAACCCTTCATACCGCCCGGCAATCAGCACGATGCGGTCATATTTGGCGGCGAGACGGACGGCCTGTTTGTGATTGAACTTCTTTCCATCCGGCGACATCATAATGACGCGCGTCTTGCGGCCTGCCCGCCGCGGCGGGCGGGCTTTCAGCGCATCGATGGCCTGCAGCTGCGCCACGATGGGATCAACTTTCAGCAACATGCCGCTGCCGCCGCCATACACCGTGTCATCAACGTGCTTGTGCTTGTCCGCGGCAAACTGGCGCCAGTCATGCAATGCGACGCTGACCAGGCCTTTTTCCTGCGCGCGCTTTAAAATCGAGTCCTGCACGTACGGCTCGATCATGTGCGGAAACAAGGTCAAAATATCGAAATGGATCTTTGGCATATCAAAAGAGACTACGGCTATTTTGACGGACCGTCAACTTATTATGCCGCCGCCTGGCGTTTGAGCCTGTCTATGGCGGAGACGACCAGCTTGCGGCGGGTGCCGTACTTTTCCGCGGCTTCCAGAGATCCGTCTTCCATCTCGCGCGTATAAAACGCATTGAGCAAACGATAGCGAAGCATATCCTGCACATACGGCTCCATCTCGCGCAGGAATGCACTGACTTGCTGGCCGTCGCCATGCCAGGTGCGATGCATCCCCTCAAAAAACGGCATCAGGTTGCGGGCGGCCGTCGCGGCTGCCTGCTCGGCATGCGCCTCGTCGCGGATATCCATGCGCCCCCGCTCGTCTGCATCCAGATCCGTCAGCTCCAGCAGCCGTTCGGTCAGGTGCCCGGCCATGCGCCGCGCCGCCTGCTGTCGCGCTTGCATGTCCTGCGCGTTCGCAAACACGTTGTACTCATGGATCACCCGCACAAAGGTCTGTGGCAAGGTCTGTTTGGCATACACCTCCATGGCATGGTTGTAGTCTTTCGCGGCGCGATCCTGGAAGCGGGTATGCTCCTGGTTGCGCACGCGGATGGTTGGGATAGATGCGGCGTCTTCGTCGATGGCGCGGCGCAGCTGCTTGAACATGCGCAGCGGCCGCCCGTCCCGTTCAAGCTCCGACGGCAAGCCGATGTCCTCGGGCGTATGCATGCTTTGCGGATACCCCTCCAGCAGCACCATGACACGGCGGAATGCGGCACGCTTCTGGTCGTCTTCAAAGGCTTTCTTGGGAAAGGTCTGTTCCATCGCTTCACGCAAACGTTCTGGCGACAAGCTATCCCCGGCTTGCCGCAGCCAGGAAAGCACGTACGCAGCCTCCTTTGGAGGAAATCCCGCGCGCTCTTTGACCGTATTAATGTCGGCGGTGTCCGGATCAACGTTGCGCGCCTGCATAATCAATAAGGAGGGGTTTTCGCGCAACCAGGAAATTTCCTCCGGGCCAAATGTTTTGGGGTCCTTCTCCCCCGCTCTCCGCGCCTCTTCTTTTTGCAGCAAAAACACCATCACTGCCTCGGGAACGGCATGCGCGGCTGCGTCGCGCGCGGCTTGGGCCAGGGCGCGATCCTTGCGCGCCTCGTCTTCAAACGGACGCCGGACCTGGTCCCGCAAGACATGCAACGGGCCGTTCCCAAACGCCTTGGCTTCATCAATCATGCCAAGCGCAAACGCTTCAGCTGGCACGCCGGCCCGCTGCGCGAACGGGCGGACGCGGTGCTCAACAAGATCGATCAGCAATTTGCGTTTGAGGCGCTGAATATTCTCATCGCTTTCCTCGCGCAGGTCTAATACCTGCGTAAAGTCGCCGAGCAATTCCTCTTCGTCGATTTCAAACGGATGGTTTTCCACGTCTCGCCGCCAATTGTCACGAATGGCTTCATCCGCAGCGGGCAATGCACGGTAAAAGGCTTCCGCATCAGTATGCAAATTGTTGAGCCAGTCGTCGGCAATTTCCCGACGGGTATATTCGACGACCTCCGGCGTACGCGCCTGTTCTGGCAGGCGCAGCCGCGCTGATTCTGTTGCCATAAAAAATGAATGCCCGAGCAGCCGTTTAAGCTTACTCGGGCATTGTAGCACGGAGGCTACGCATCCAGGATGAGGATGCCGCGCATGCGGCTCCACAACTCGCGGACGTCGTTGCTCGGCTCCAGGCGGTCGACGTATGTCTGCACCAGACCGGCGATTCGCCCGGCGCTGCGCGTCTTGTTGACGATCTTGCCGATCGTCTGCACCGCCTGCGCCTGCCGGTCATGATCGCCGCCGGCTGCCTGCTTGACCTGCTCCAGCAACACGCTGGCCAGCCAAGCTTCCTCTTCGTCTGTGAGCTTGCGCGGGTGACCGTTCAGGCCACCCAGCTCAAGCAGCAGAAAGACCCCGCGCTCGATAGGTGAGGCCATGCGGTTCTCCCTTTCGCAATGCGAACCCGCACCATGCGGATCGGCCCAAAAGAATAGCGGAAAACCGGGCCAAAGTCAAGGCCGCCGTAATAAAGAAACGCCGCCCGGCTCCTGAGGGGAACCGAGCGGCGCGATGGCCGTTCAAATCGACAGATGGGAAAGCTCATAGAGCACCCGGCAGGCCTCGTCGAGGATAACGCCGGTCATGGTTTCCAGCGGCTGACCAAAACTGTTGAGGGTGAAGTGAACACCCTCAGGCTTGCGCTTGGCGAACAGAAACGCCCGGCGCACAGTCAATATTTGGCGCAAGCCGTTCGGCTGATGGGAGACGTAAAGGGCAGACCCCTCCGCAGCCGCGCTCTGCAAAAAATGGACGACGGTTTCGTACGTGTCCGCCGGACTGCCATCCGCGCGGTTCGGCGCCGTAACGACTTCAAGTGATTGCCCCTTGGGGTGATCAGTCGTCGCGAGCAAGAATGAGGCGGCGTCGGCTTCGGTCTTTCCGGGACGCACCCCGAGATCCCTGAAGGCGTCCTTCTCTTCAGGCTGCAAAGGCCGATTTGACGCCAAGACATACAGCCGGCGACACTGGATTTGTTGCGTGGTCAACGCTGCCAATCGGTGCCGCATCTTCTGCAGCGTTCCTCCCAGCACGACGCCGGCCGCAAAACAGGGCTCATGCTCCGGAAGAGCGTCGTGCATGCGAAGCTCCTTTAGGAGCGCCCGCAGGGTTCTGACGTCGCGGACGGCAATCTTGCGCATGGCATCATGCCGCACGTTCGCCGGCCTCCGCCAAGGTTGGGTCTCGGCCAGAACCTGCCAGAGATCCTGGGAAGAAATCGGCCGCCCAAGCAAGGCGAACAGCTCTTGAACCGGCCGGCCCACTCGGCCGTCTTTCACCCACGGTTCAAAATAGTCTCGAAAGTTGATTTTCAACGTTCCCCCTTTGTCTGTGGATGCTCCCCGGCTTCGGCCAGGGATCGACAAAACGTACAATGAAAACAAGCCGCTTGTCAATGCATGTCCCATACAAAAATCCCCCTGCGGAAGGGGGATTTTTTTGCTTGCTGCTAGATATTGAGGTCCGGCATGTCTCCGCCAAGAGCTTCGCCAGAATCCATGTTGGATTCCATGCGAGGCTTGCGAGGACGTCGGGAACCTTCCGGTTCGTAGATCTTCAGGTTGACGCGCGCATTGTTCTTGGCGCCGACAATCTTGAGGAGGGTACGAATGGCGCGGGCGGTCTGGCCGCTGCGTCCAATGACGTATCCCATGTCCTCAGGATTGATCTTGAGCGTGATGAGCACGCCCATTTCGTCGACCGTGCGATCCGTAGTCACATCTTCAGGATGGGACACGATCGCTTTCACGATCATTTCCACGAACTCCTGGTCTTGATGCTTTTCCATGT
>CAYQCH010000036.1:0-7535 GCA_964415935.1 uncultured Gammaproteobacteria bacterium | reverse complement strand
CTGGCTGCCGCGCGCGCGCGCATAGGCAAGCATCCAGGCCGTATCATGCACGGGCACGCCTTCGGCAATGGGAATGATAAACTTCACGCCCGCATCGATGGCTTCCTGCACGGCCGCCTTGACCGCCGCCGGCGGCACGGCAATCACGCTGCAGAGCGGGTATACCAGGCCCAGCCGGCTGCCGTCAGTTACATTGGAAGCGGCCACCGCTTCTGCAACCGTATTAAACACCAGCACGCCATCCACCTGCTCGCCGCCCTTTCCGGGACGCACGCCGCCCACCACCAGGCTGCCGCCCGCCTTCATGAACGCGGCGGCGCGCTGGCCTTCCTTGCCGGTAATGCCCTGGATGATGTATTTCGTTTTTTCGTCAACAAGTATGGCCATACGATACCCAGGAATAATGGACCTGCTGCTTGAGCGAGCGCCGTCGGCCGTTGCCGAGCTCGCGAACACAGCAGGGCATCATTCCGTACTTATCTTGGACATTAGATATTTTGCGCTCTCCGTCATGGAAACCTCTTCGCCCAAAAACGTCAGGTCCAGGTTCAGTTCCCGCGCCGTTGCCTCTACCATGGCTTTTGCTTCCTGGTCGCGCGGGCCGGCGCGGCGGATCACAATGGGATAGGCCGGCCGCACTTCTCGTATGGCATCCATCACGCCGCCCAATGTCTCATATACATCCGTAAAGTTGGCGGTCGGGCCGACCACCCAGAGAGCCCGCAACCCCGGCTTGGAAAGCACTAACCGGGCCAGCTTATACACTTTGTCACGCTCCGGATTGCCGGAATACTCCACAAAGTTGGCCGGGCGGCCGCCATACGCGGTCAGCGCGTCCAGGCAGGTGATGCTGGCGCCGCCGCCCGACGACATAAAGGCAATATCGCCATCCAGCTCCAAAAACGTGCGGCCGGCCACGCCGCGGTGGCTTTCGGCGTCAATGGCCCGCGCCGCCTTCTCCATATCCGTCAGCTCGCGAAAGCCCGTGCGGCGCGGGAATGAGAATTCATGGCGGAACAAAGCGGTGTCATCCAGGCTGATTTTGGCGTCAGCGGCCACGAATGCTGGCGCACCGTCAACCACCGTCTCAATCAGCGGATTCACCTCCACAATCTCCGCGTCATTCTCTACAAAACAGGCATACATCCGCAAAACAATGTCGCGCAGCTGATCCTGCAGTTCCGGTTTCACGCCGACAATTTCATACACGCGCGCAAAATCAACCGCGTCCGCGCCAGCCAACGGATCGATCGGCAATTGCAGCACGGCCTGCGGCTGCCGCTTGCTGACGACTTCAATATCCATGCCGCCAAATTTGCTGAAAATGAGCACCGGCCCGCGCAAACCCGTATCGAACGTAATGCTGACGTAATATTCGCGCACGGCCTGCGCTTTGGGCTCCACGAGCAGTCGTTCAAATGACCGCTTGTCTCCCGCCCGTTGCCAGAGCGCGTCAATTTGCTGCTGTAATTCCCGGACATCCGCGGCCTGTTTCACTAACCCGGCCTTCCCGCGACCGCCCAAAAGCGTCTGCGCCTTTATCATTACGGGATAATGCACCTCGACGGGCGCAAGTTCGTCCTTTTCCAACAGAAAAAATTCCGGCACCGGTACGCCGGACGCGTGCAGCAACTGTTTCGCCTCCGCTTCAATCAGTTTCATATCATGCCAACAAGGATCCCACGACGTGCTTCAGCTTCTCGCCATCATAGCGGATTTTTGCCCGGCGCACGGCATCGCCGGCTTGCGGCTCATGCACCTTTCCATCAAGCAAATCGGCGAGTACCACCTGGTACCCCGCTTTTTTAAGCTCATCCACGTCCTGTCGCACCGGCTCTTCCCGCTTCTTTTTTGCTTCCAGAACCAGCAGCTCGTCCAGCGGCGACGTATTAAGCACCACGGAATGAAACGTATTCGGCTTGAGGTACTGCTCGATGGCGCGCACATGGTCTGAGGCCGGGAAATTGGCGGTCTGCCCGTATTTTGTGAACGTATTGCAAAAATACACTTTCCGCGCCGGCGAAGCGATCACCGCCTTCGCCACGCCATCCACCAAAAAATTCGGGACGATGCTGGTGTAAATGTCTCCCGGCCCCATGATGATCAAATCCGCGGCAGCAATGGCTTCGGCTACGCCCGGCGCGATGACCGCGTCCGGATCCAGCCACATGCGGCGGATGCGCACATGCGACTTGGCATGCGGCTCGTCAATGGCCGATTCTCCGCGCAATATGGTGCGGTCCATCAGCTCCGCATGCAGGTCGGAAAAACTATATGATACGGGCAGCACCCTTCCTGCCACGCCGTACATCTCATGCAGGCGCTGCAATGCTTCGGCGGGATTTTCATGTAAGGCATGCATGGCCGTTACCAGCAAATTCCCAAACGCGTGTCCTTCCACGTCGCCGCGGTCAAACCGGTATTCTGACAGCTCCGCCATGTAGTTGCCGGACAACGCCGCCAACGCGGCGCGGACATCGCCGGTCAGCGGGTTTTTATAGACATATTTCAGCCGGCCGTAGCTGCCGCCATTGTCAAAAGCGCTGATGACGGCCGTAACGTCATAGTCATGTTTTAATGCAGGCGCAATATTTTTGACGCCTCCCCCTCCGCCGATAAAAACGATTTTCTTCCGATCCATATATCAAAAACCTAACAAGAATTCGTCCAAAATGAAAGGTTAAAAACAAAGACCGTACCAAAGGCTGGGAGCCGATGATACGGTCTGTCTGTCGCCCGCAACGGCGATCAGTAGTCATGGCAGCGCAAGACGCAACTTGCCGACATGGTGTCCATCGCGTACCCGGCAGGAGGCATGCCTGACAGCCCGCCTTGATGAACGAACACGAGCGGATCGGGCATTTCCGCCTCGCTCGCCGGCACCGTGCTGCGCAAGCCGCTCAAACACCAGGCACCATCGGCCTGGGCAAACCATGCCGGATGCTGCTGCATCATGCACAACGTTTCCAGCGCGGAGGGAGGGCCCATTGGCTTCCACCCCGCGATGTACACGGGCACCCACTGCAGCGTCCAGGGGCGAAATACTCCCGCGAGCCAGGTCTTGTCGTCCCAAGGATAGAGAGCGTTGGACGCAATCGCCGACCACAAGCCGTTGAGGGTCTGCTGCACGCTGCCGGCGCACACCGCAATGATCAGCACATGGCCGAGTGTCGGCTTCAGCACCGGAGGCTTGTCGCTTCCGATCCAGAGGAACTCATCCATGGAGAGTCCCATGCCGGCAATCAATGTCCGGCATCGATCCAACACCATCTCCGGAGACGAATGTCCCGACGGGCAGGCGATCAATCGATGAAGCTCGTTCATCCACGCTCTGACGATCGTGTCGTCCTGGAGCAGCCTGTCGAAATGATCTCTCGTAAAGCCGGCCCTCTCGAGGCGATAAAAGAACCGACCCAATCGCGCTTCGTTCATGACACACTGGGGGTTTGTGCCGCTGAACTGCCGGGGACTCTATGACATCTAAAGTCCGGGCAGCCACATCTATAACGGCGGCCTGCACCCAGCATATTCGAGGCAAACCGCCGCCATAGATTTCTAAAAATACTACCAAAAAACAGCCGCCAAGTCAATACAAAATCACTTCACCGTCACGCTTTTCGCCAAATTTCGCGGCTTGTCAGGATTGTTGCCGCGCAGCACGCCCAGGTGATAGGCCAGCATCTGCACGGGGATGATGTTGACGATGGGCGAAAGGATGTCCACGTTGGGAACGCGCAGCCAGTAATCAAACACGTCCTGGTTGTCGGGCGACACGCCCACCACATATCCGCCGCGCGCCTTCACTTCGCGCGCATTCGTCAAAATCGCTTCCTTGTTCTGGTCATTGGCCACCAAGGCGATAACAGGCGTCCCCTGCTTCACCAGGGCCAGCGGCCCGTGCTTAAGTTCGCCGCCGGCAAATCCTTCGCCGTGAATGTAGCTGACCTCCTGCAGCTTGATAGCGCATTCCAGGGCCAGGGGGTAATTGACGCCGCGTCCGATGATGTAGATGTCGGAAACGGCCTGCAGCTGCTCAGCCAGCCGCAAAATGTGCTCGTTGTAGCGCGGATTAAGCAATTCGTTGACCTGCCCGGCCAATTCCACCAGGCGCATGCGTCCCTGCTGCAACTTGCCGGAAGCGGCATACGCCAGGAGCGCCATAATCGCCAGCTGGCCGGTGGTGGCTTTCGTCGAGGCCACAGCCTGCTCTGGCCCGGCGTTGATGAGCACGCTTTTATCCGACTGGCGCATGATGCTGGAGCCGCGTACGTTGACCAGGCTGATCACTTTCACCGACTTCTTTTTTGCATGCTCCATGGCCTCAAGCACGTCGGCGGTCTCGCCGCTCTGCGACGCCACAATCATCAGGCTGTTCTCGTTTAAAAACGACGTGAAATTGTTAAACTCCGAACCGACCACGAAGTTGGTGTGGCGGCGCGCGATCTCATTGAAAAAATATTCGGCCACATGGCAAACCTTGCCCGAGGTGCCGCATCCCACCAAAAACGTGCCGCGCGCCTTGCGGATGATGTCAGCCGTAGCCTGGATTTCGTCCATGTCCTGCTCCACCGCGCGGCGGATGGTGTCTTTTTGCTCCATGATTTCCTTGATCATGAAGTATGGATACTCCCCTTTTTCTGCCTGCTCCGCGCTCCATTCGATGGTCACCGTGCGCCGCTCAATCGGCTGGCCGGTTTTGACGTCAAAATAGCGCAGGTCGCCGTCCATCAGCACCAGCTGGTTGTCATCCAGGTAATTGACTTGCCGCGTATGCGCCAAAAACGCCGGCACGTCGGAAGCAATGAAGTACTCCCCCTCGCCGATGCCCACAATGAGCGGCGAGCCGAAACGCACGCCGATGACGGCACGGGAATCCTGGTCCATCACCACCACGGCATTGCGCCCCTCCAGCCGGCCGAACGCCTCGCGGACGGCGTCCACCAGCGGCATGTCGCGGCGGTACAGTTCAATCAAATTGGCGATGACTTCACTGTCTGTTTCCGAAGCAAACGTGAATCCCTTGGCCAGCAATTCCGACTTCAAGGCGACAAAATTCTCGACAATGCCGTTATGCGCCAGCACCGTGCGCCCGTCATTGGAGACATGCGGATGCGCATTGTAGTTAGTTACCGCTCCCGTGGTTGCCCAGCGCGAATGGCCGATGGCTACCGGCTGCGACTCGCCCAATGAAGCCAGCTGCGCCATGGCAACCTCGCCGACCTTGCCGACCTGCTTGACCACCAGGGGCCGCTCCGCCGGAACAGCGATGCCCCAGGAGTCATAGCCGCGGTATTCAAGATGGTGCAGGCCGTCTAACACGACCTGTACCCCGTTTTTCCCCTCCCTGGATTTCCGCTTGTAGGCAATAATGCCGCACATATGTTGTTATGATCTCGCCACGAATCGTAAAATGTCATCCATATTCGTCGCCTCCGCCATGCCTTGCGGCGTTTCCTGATCCGAATACTTCGCGCCCGGCCTTCGCATGCGCACCAGCTCCATGTCCTGGCCGGTAGCCTCAATCATTTTCAGCTCCGCGGGCTTGTCGTCAATAAGCATGACGCGCTCGCTTCCGTCCTGGCGCCAGGCCTTGAGGTAGTCGGCCTTGATCTGGGTAATGGAAATTACTTCGCGAAACAGGGACATGATGTCGCATTGGCGTATCTTCTTCATCTGCCATTCCATGTCGCCCCAGGTCAGCAAGTACAACTCATGTCCCGCTTCGCTGAGCTTGAGCAGCCCGTCAATGACATCCGGATACAGCCATTCCGCCGACCGTTTGACCACCTGCTCCAGGGCATCGACGACGTCCTGTTCGCGCACCTTGGCCTGCCGGCTGAGCTGCTGCGCCAGCGCGGCGACGGTAAACGCCTTCCAGTTCGTTACGCGCGTATACGCGTCGTAATAGGTCTCCTGGGATATGCCCAGGCCTGCCATCGCCTCCTCGATGGCCTGGTGCATGGCCATCATGTCGTACAGCGTGTGATCAAAGTCGAAAATGATTTTCATAAAAAGCTTAGACGGAAGGTTAGGGGCGGTGAGGCGGCTCGCGCAACAGCCGTTCCGCCAAAGCGAGCTGCTGGGGGGTGTTGACGCCGATGGCCTCGCGCAAATCTTCGCCGGGCATGGCGCGGACGGACGCGCCTTCCTCCATAGCCATGCCGACAAGGTCGGTCAGGTAATACTCGCCTTGCGCATTTTGCGGGACCAGGCGCTTGAGATGCTGCCACAACCAGGGCCCGGAAAATGCATAAAACGCCGGGTTAATCTCGGTCACGCGCCGTTCTTCTTCCGTGGCGTCCTTGTATTCGCGAATCGCGCGCACATTGCCGCCGTCGCGCAAAATGCGCCCAAACGACATGAACGAACCGTCATATACGTCAAAATCAGGCACCGTGTACGTCACGAGGGAAACGGTCGCGCCCGACAGGTCGTGCTCGTCGGCCAGCGCGCCGATGGTGGCGGCACTGACAAGTGGATGGTCTCCGCATACGACCAGCACGTTTTCCGCAAGATCGATAAACGGCTCGCAGGCCGCCACGGCATGCCCGGTGCCCTTTTGCTCTTTTTGCTCGATGCATTCAACCGGATATTCGCGTACGGCCTCGCGCACATGGCCGGCCTGATGCCCGATAACTACAAGAGGATGCGGATCAATGTCCGCATCCAGCACCGCATCCAGGACGTACTGCAGCATGGGCCGCCCCGCCAGAGGCGCGAGCACCTTGGGTACGTCCATATGCATGCGCGTTCCTTTACCGGCCGCCAGCACAATCACCCGCATATGTTTTGCCCCGCAGGGGCGTGTTTAAAAACTTCCACAGCGCCAGAAATAACAGCCGCTGCGTGTCCGCCAGGTTGGGATCTTCAATGATGACGCCTTGCGCCTGTTCCTGCGCGTCCAAAGAAATGAAAGCCGTCTTGCGGCCATAGATGATGGTATACGTGGGTGCCGGCGTTTCGCGCGTCAGCCAGCGGCGTTCTGCCAGCTCTTCATGGTTGGTGCCGCCATTGCCCAGCGCAATCACCGACACGCGGATGCCGGCCTTGATGCGGCGCTTCGTAAAATCGGGAATCGCTTCGTACAAATGACGCGCGATGGAAGCGGACGAATAGACGAAATAGGTTTTTTCAGGAAGCTCGGACACGTCATCCAGTACCTCCAAAAGGATTTGCCGGATGGCTTTTGCGCCAGAAAAATACCGAGCGACAGGCTTTTGCGCGCCGCCTTGTTGTGCCATCGACTGAAGTTGGGACACAACATCGCCGACTTGTTCGGCGAGCGCTTGCGCATTGACCTGTCGCTCGGAGACGAGATGATGGAATGTTTCCGGATTCGCAGCCGCGAAAAACGTTTTCTTTCCCTGGTCAAATTGCGACACGAGGCCACGTTCCAGCAGCGACTTGATCACGTCGTAGGTCGTGCCGCGGTTAATGTCCGTTCGCAGGGCGATTTGGGCGACAGAACTCGGGCCTTGCCGCAATAAGTCTGCGTAGACCTGCTGTTCTTTTACTGATAAGCCAAGCGCCTGCAA
>CAYQCH010000035.1:0-7587 GCA_964415935.1 uncultured Gammaproteobacteria bacterium | reverse complement strand
CGGTGGCGGATTTGCGGAACTTGGCATTGGCGCGCAACCCCACCTTCCACATGGCATACAAAATGCGGCGATGCACCGGTTTGAGGCCGTCACGGACGTCCGGCAAGGCGCGCTGGACGATGACGGACATGGCGTAGTCGAGGTAGGACGTTTTTAGCTCCTCCACCAGCGGCTGCTCCTGGATCTTACCCTCCGTGCCGGCAGCGGCTGCAGCCAGCTTTTGCTCTTCTTCGCTCTGTTTGCGTTTTGCCATATCTCAAACTAGGTTCGCTCAATCAAATAAACCAGCCGCTGGTCGACCGGCAAATCTTTTTTGGCCAGCTTCAGCTTGTCTACGGTCTCCGGCTTCAGGCCCAATTCCTTGAGAAAGGCTTCCGGGCCTTTGCGTTTCAGCTTCACGCCGGATGCCGCATAGTCCATGGGAATCACGATGCGTGGTTCAACGTCGTTTACGATGTCCACGGCGTCTTTGACGGACAGCCCCTCCTCATTGCCCACCGGCAGGCAGAGCACGTCCACGCCCTCCAGCATTTCCATGGCCTCCGACGTCAGCGGTTTGTCGGCTGTGCCGATATGCCCGAAGGAAATGTCCTCCATGTTCACGCGAAACAACGCCGAGCGCTTCCCTGTTTTATCGTTTTTCCACGGCAAGCCATAAATAAAGACGCCCATTTTTTCGTATTCGCCGGGCACGTCGATGATGAACGGCTCGCCGGAGACATCCTCGGCGGCGGCGTCTTCCGAACTGGCGGCGACGATGTCTACCTTAGAACGCGGCAATTTCAAGCCGGATTCGGGACCAAAGGGATCAAGCAGCACCGTGCAGTCTTTTCCTTCCAAACGCAGGCAATTAAGCCCATGCCAGTATATGTTCATAATGCAATAAAAATCAGGCGAAAACGCGCCTATTCGATGATGGAATTTTAGCAAAATCCGACGGGAAAAACAAGGAAAAACCATGCACAAACGGCCCGGCTGGCCGCTTGCCAAAACCCGGGATTTCCGCTAGAGTTTAAACGCTTCACCATAACGGCCGGGTGCCACTTTTAACCATTAACCCACCCGTTTGCTGGAGGTGAGTTTTTTATTTTATGACCATGTCCAAACAAGTTGGCTTGCAAGTCGCGGACCAGGAGCAGCTGGAAGCCATGAAGAAACTGGGGGAAGCCAACCAAATCGCCGTCATTCCCAAAGTCGGCGACCTTATCAAAGGCAAAGTCCTCAGCGTCAGCAAGAACCTGGTGCGCCTGGAAGTTCCGGGCCTGACCACCGGCGTCGTACGCGGCCCGGACCTGCATGATGAAAGCGGCCAGTACACCAACATCAAGGAAGGCGATGACGTGGAAGCCACCGTGCTCGACCTGGAAAACGAAGACGGCGAGCTGGAGTTGTCCTTCATGCATGCCGGCCACATCAAGGCCTGGGATAACCTGGAAACCTTGCGCAAAGCCGGTGAAATCGTCAGCGCCAAAATTTTGAGCGCCAACAAGGGTGGCCTTATGGCTCGCGTCGGCCATGTGCTCGGCTTCTTGCCGGTTTCGCAGCTGGCCACCGAGCATTATCCTCGCGTGGAAGGCGGCGATAAGAACAAGATCCTGGAAAAACTGAATCAGCTGGTCAACAAGTCCCTCGACGTGAAAATCATTGACGTCGACGAAGCGGACGAGAAACTGATTGTTTCCGAAAAAGCCGCCTGGGAAGAGAAGCAAAAGAGCGTTCTGGCCAAGTACACGGCTGGCACCGTCATTGAAGGCACGGTGAGCGGCGTGGTGGACTTCGGCGCTTTCGTCGAATTCGGCGAAGGACTGGAAGGCCTGGTGCATATCTCCGAGCTGGCCTGGCAGCGCATCGAAGACCCGCATGACATCATCAAAGTCGGCGACAAGGTCAAAGCTGAAATTATCGGCGTGGAAGGGTCCAAAATCTCCCTCTCCATCAAAAAGCTGCAGGAAGACCCCTGGAAGAAAGCCGCCCAACGCTACAAAGTCGGCGATGTGGTCAAAGGCAAAATCCTCAAGGTCAACACTTTCGGCCTCTTTGTGGAATTGGACAAGGAAATCCATGGCCTAGCCCATGTTTCCGAATTGTCCGACAAGCCCAATACCGATCCGACCAAGGTAGCCAACCCCGGCGATGAAATGGAATTCAAAATCATTTCCATTGAAGCCGACCAGCACCGCCTGGGCTTAAGCCTCAAGGCCGTCAAAGCCTAAAAGCTCCCCATACGAAAAGAACCCGCTGACGCGGGTTCTTTTGTTTAGAGCTCGATTTCCTCTATCGACACGCTGATGGCAGCCCCCTGCTCCTGCGCATCCAGAAACAGCAACGCCCAGGATATGAGCTGGAAAAACGTGTATACGGCGCCAAACAGAATGAACCCGCCGAAGGTAAGGATCAAAATAAGGTTGGGGAGCAACGCCGTAATGTCATACTGCGCATTTGCAACCAGGATGTATCCGGCAATGGTAACCGGGATGACAATAAAAGATACGGCAACACTGAGCAAAAACGTGGCAACCACGGTAATAGCCAGCTGCGCGAGCAGCAGTTTCAGGGAAACCAGCCAGTTACGCCAGAGGAAGATCCATCCCATGCGCAACGCCTTAAACAAGGGCAAATCGTACATGACAATGGACAGCGCCGTGTACACAACCCAGATGGCCAAAATGGCGATAGCGGCAATATACACGATGAAAAGCAGAACTAAAGCGACCGCCGGAAGCACGCCGCCGCTGGAAACGGTCAGGGACAGCACCGGGCCGCTAAAAAGAACAAGCAGGAGATTGGAAACGATTTGCGTCAGGATGACCACGGCCAGCATGCTGCGCAGATGATGCCAGGCTTCGCGGAAGGACAAGCGCGCATCCATGCTACCCTGCTGCTCGCGCACTTTGATGCCGGACAAAATGACCGTAACGGCGTAGACGCTGACAGAAAACAGGACGAAGAGCACGATGCCGATGGCGATCCAGACGCCGACAAGGGCAAACCATCCGCCCGGATCCCGCATCAAGATGGACCATTGCCCGCGCAGCAGGTCCATGGCGGAGGCGCCGGCTGACAATGACTGCCAGCGATTGACCCATTCAACGGGCTCGGACAGATTGCGGATGCTCTGGGCAATCAGCTGATACCCGACGGAGCCGGACAGGAAAAACGCCAGCAATCCCAGCAGCCACCAGCCCTTCTGCCGCCAGGTGATGAATAAGGATTCGCGAAAGACCTCGCGCAAGGAGATTGTGTTTTTCATATGCCCTCAGTATATCAGAAAATCCCCCCGGCGGGCCGCCGGGGGGATTTTTGCGTGGATAGAAAGGGGCGTTTTATGCCTTGACCAGCGTCTGGAATTCTTCTTTTTCAATAGTTTCCTTTTCCAGGAGGACTTTCACGATTTTTTCCATGGCGTCCTTATGCTTGACGATGATGCCACGCGCCGTCTCAAAGGCGTTGGCAATCATAGTGGAAATTTCCTCGTCAATCTTTTCGGCGATCTTTTCGCTGTAATCGCGCTGCTCATGCAATTCACGGCCGAGGAAAATCATGTCCCCGCGGTCGCCAAACGTACGCGGCGGCATGGTCTCGCTCATGCCGTAATCGGTAATCATGCGGCGAGCCAGGTTGGTGGCGCGTTTGAGGTCGTTATGCGCGCCCGTGCTGACTTCGCCGAAAATCTGCTTCTCAGCCGCATGCCCGCCCAGCATGACTGCCAATTCGTCGATGAATTGGGAACGGCGCTGCATCTTCTTGTCTTCGGTGGGAATGGTCATGGTGTATCCGGCAGCGCGGCCGCGGGAGATGATGGACACCTTATGCACCGGGTCGGCGTTCTCCAGTTTGGCCGCAACCAACGCATGGCCGGCTTCATGGTAGGCCGTCAGCTTCTTTTCCTTATCGGAAAGCAAATGGCTCTTGCGCTCAGGCCCCAAAGACACCTTTTCGATGCTTTCCAGCAGCTCATCCTGGGAAATCTTATGCTTGTTGCGGCGCGCGGTCAGAATGGCGGCCTCATTGAGAATGTTGGCGAGGTCGGCGCCGGAGAAGCCAGGCGTACGCTTGGCCACCTCTTCCAGGTCGGTCTTTTCTTCCAGCGGCTTGTTCTTACGATGCACTTCCAAAATAGCCTGGCGTTCTTTTACGTCGGGGCGATCAAGCACCACCTGGCGGTCAAAGCGGCCTGGGCGGAGCAAGGCGGGGTCAAGTACGTCGGGGCGGTTGGTAGCGGCAATGACGATGACATTTGTTTCGGTATCAAAACCGTCCATTTCCACGAGGATCTGGTTTAAGGTCTGCTCGCGCTCGTCATGGGAACCGCCCAGGCCGGATCCGCGCTGGCGCCCCACCGCGTCAATTTCGTCGATAAAGACAATGCACGGGGAATTCTTCTTGGCTTTCTTGAACAAATCGCGCACGCGGGAGGCGCCCACGCCCACGAACATTTCCACGAACTCGGAACCGGAGATGCTGAAAAACGGCACGTTCGCTTCCCCGGCCACGGCCTTGGCCAGCAGCGTCTTGCCCGTGCCCGGCGAACCCATAAGCAATACGCCTTTGGGAATTTTGGCGCCCAGCGCGAGAAACTTTTTGGGATGCTTCAGGAATTCCACCACTTCCAGCAATTCTTCCTTGGCTTCTCTGGCGCCGGCCACATCCTTAAAGGTCACGCGGTCCTTGCGGGCGACGTCCACCTGCCGCGCGCCGCTCTGCCCAAAGGACATGGCGCGGTTGTTGGCACCCTGGATCTGGCGCAGGAAAAAGTACCCGAGAACGATCAACAACAGGATGGGCAATCCGTACACCAGCAAGCCATTGCCGAGATAGGCCCAGTCGGAGGGTTCTTTTACCTGCACCTCGCCCAGCTGCGTGCGCTTCTCCGCGGGCACCTGGTAATTATCCAACAGGCTGGCAATGGTGTCTTGCGGCTCTTTATGGAACACCTGCTTGCTGGCCTGTTCGTCGTCGACCGTCACGGTAACGGTGTTGCCTTCCACTTCCACCTTACGGACTTTGCCTTCATTCACCAGGTTGATGAACGTCTGTACGCCGATTTCCTTGGGCTTGCTGGTCGGGAACTGGACAAAGTAAAAGCCAACGGACATGACCAGGACCACCAGCACGAAAATAATGATGTTTTTACTGAGTTTACTCATACGTTAGGTAAAATTGCGGGTATACAAAAAATCATGCCCGCAGGCATTGGGACAACTATAATACAAAAAAGGAGCGAAAAATTTCGTTTGATGCGCTCAAACTATACCCAAAAAGGCTGTGGGCGGCAAGAAGCTCGGCTCCAGCCTTTTCCTGTGGTATCATCACCATATTCTATGCCATCTACTTCATCATCCGACACGCGCGCCCAGGCTGCCTTCCAGCAGAAAATGGCGCAACTCCAACTGGAACAAAAAGAACGCGCCACGGAGGTCCAGGCCCATACGCTTGGCCTGGGTTACATCAACCTGGAGCGCTTCCCCGTCCCTCCGGAAACCCTCAAGCTCATGCCGCAAAAGCAGGCGGAAGAGCTCAAAGCCATGCCGTTCTACCACACAACCTCTGAAATGCGCGTGGCCTGCGTACGCACCACCCCGGCCGTGCTCAAGCTGGCAGAAGAGCTCAAGCAGAAGTACCATGTGCCCGTAAAGTTGTACCTGGTATCTGAACGCAGCTTTGAACTCATTTTCAAGCAATACGCCAACTTGCCGAGCATCCGCGAAACCACGCGCGGCGTGGAAATCACGGCTGAGGACATCCAGCAATTCCAGAGCGACATCACCTTGATCACGGATCTGCAAAATTTGATTGCCGGCGTGAACGTGTCCGATATCGTTACGGCCATGGTCGCCCTGGGTTTGCAGATTGACGCGTCGGACATCCACGTGGAAAGCGAGGAAGAGGACGTCAAAATTCGTTATCGCATTGACGGTGTGCTCAATGACGCCGCCAGGCTTGAACACGATGCCTTTCCCCGCATCTCCAGCCGCCTGAAACTGCTGGCCGGGCTGAAGCTGAACGTCAGCGGACAGCCGCAGGATGGGCGGTTCACCATTTTTTACGACAATGACAAGATTGACGTACGTGTTTCCATCTTGCCGACCACCTTTGGTGAAAGCATTGTCATGCGCTTGCTGCGCGCTTCGGCCGCCGGCGTGAAATTTGAAGACCTGGGCTTGCACGGCAGCGCCTACAAGCGCCTGCAAACCGAAATTACCAAGCCTAACGGCATGATCATTACCACTGGTCCTACGGGCTCCGGTAAAACGACCACGCTGTATTCGATCTTGATCAAGCTCAACGATTCGGAAACGAAAATTATCACGTTGGAAGATCCGGTGGAATACAAATTGCAGGGCATCAACCAAAGCCAGGTCGACAAGGCGCGGGGGTATGACTTTGCCGGCGGCTTGCGCTCCATTTTGCGCCAGGACCCCGATGTCATCATGGTCGGTGAAATCCGCGACTTTGAAACGGCGGACACGGCCATTAACGCCGCGTTGACCGGCCATTTGGTCATTTCCACCCTGCATACCAACAGCGCCGCCGGCGCCATCCCCCGCTTCCTTTCCATGGGCGTCAAACCGTTTTTGCTTTCCCCGGCGTTAAACGCCATCATCGGCCAGCGTCTTGTGCGCCGCGTCTGCCAGAACTGCAAAACCGAAGACAAACTGGACGCGGAGACGCTCAAAAAAGTGCAGGAAATTTTGGAACCGGTTTCCAAGGAAGACCTGGGTGAATTTGACGGCAAAAAATCGTCTGATCTGGTGTTTTATAAAGGCGCCGGCTGCAAGGAATGCCACGGCCTGGGCTTTAAGGGCCGTATCGGCATCTACGAAATCATGGTCATGAGCAAAGGCATTGAAAAATTGATCTCTTCTGAACAGGTGTCTGAATACGCCCTTCAAGACATTGCCGTTCAAGAAGGCATGGTCACCATGGTGCAGGACGGCATCATCAAGGCGCTGAAAGGCATCACCACCGTTGGCGAAGTGTTCCGTGTAGCGAAAAGTCTGGAGTAGCTTACAGTTTTCGTTTTGGATCAATCTCAAACCGCGTCTCTTTCTCCCCTTGCCGCTTCCATTGTTCGTAACCGGCCAGGGCGATCATGGCGGCATTATCGCCGGAAAATTTCCGCTCCACGCATACCGCACGGATTCCCCTGTGCTTTTTTGCTTCCATTTCCATACGTTCGCGCAATTCTGAGTTAGCGGCCACGCCGCCGGCGACGAAGACGGTTCTGGCGCCAAAATTCTTGACCGCGCGCATGGTTTTGCGGGCCAGGGCGTCAATGACGGCGCGCTGAAATGACGCGGCAACGTCGGCTTTTTCCTGCTCTGTCAGTTCCGGTTTCCCTTCAGGCCCGCCCGCACGCCCCTCTGCGGCCAGCACGTCGCGGATGGCGTACTTTACCGAGGTTTTCAAACCGCTGAAACTAAAATTGTAATGGCTATGCTGCATCAGCGCGCGCGGGAAATCAAAGGCATCGGGCTTGCCGTGTTTGGCCAGCTTGTCGATATGCGGGCCGCCGGGATACGGCAAGCCCAGCATCTTGCCCACTTTGTCGAAGGCGTCGCCGGCGGCGTCATCGATCGTGGAGCC
>CAYQCH010000034.1:0-7740 GCA_964415935.1 uncultured Gammaproteobacteria bacterium | reverse complement strand
CCCCGCCCAAAGCAACGACCATCCGGTCCAACGCTTTCGGCGGGGTTTTCGTTTATAAGCACTGGATAACCTGTGGTTTTCCTGTCGATGATAACTCGTCAAGAGCTGAAAGATTAGCCAAAAATGGGGAGTAATAAATGGTGTCAGAAGGACTTGACGGCCTTTTCATGCTTTGGTAAAGTCTCATTACCTTTGAAACGTCCCCTTTTGGGACCTCTTTCTCGTATAAAGATATGCAAAACAGCTTCGTGATTCAGTACACGACATAGCTGGTACCATTCTTTCCGGGAAAGGGAAGTGGAACCGGCTTGAGGCCGGTTTTGTGTTCCATAAAAATTTCACCATCGGGACTGGTTGACCTTCGTCAATCGATCCTGGTTGTGAAGACTGAACGTTGACAACTGAATGACGTCATATAAGAAAATAGGTGTTTGTGGATGTTTTGGATTGCGAAAGCGCCAAAACGGAAACAAACATTACTGCATAAGATGCATCTTAGTCAGATACATGAAGTGCGAAAATCAGTCGAGCCTCTGCGGTTCCGTCCGAGTAGGATGGTGCCTTAAGAGGTAATCTCGACACGGTAAATGTGTGGATGCCTTGGCATCTGGAGACGAAGAAAGACGTAGCAGCCTGCGATAAGCTTCGGGGAGGTGGCAAGCAACCTTTGATCCGGAGATCTCCGAATGGGGAAACCCCTGCACAGTGATGTGCAGATCCTGCTCTGAATACATAGGAGCATGAAGCGAACCTGGGGAATTGAAACATCTTAGTACCTGGAGGAAAAGAAAACACAGAAATCCTTATAAATTTGGCTTCTTTTCAGCAGCCGGATTTATAAGGACGTGATTCCCGTAGTAGCGGCGAGCGAACCGGGATGAGCCTAAACCATATGGGTGTGCTTTTGCGGGAAAACAGGAGTTTTACTTTTGTGGAACCGTTTAAGTTAAAGGTTTGCGCCGTTGCCCATACGGTGTCGTGAGATCACATGTCAGGATACGCAAATGTCCTGGACCGGAGAGTGTAATCATAATTGAAGTTCCTGGAATCGGAACGCCAAAGAAGGTGATAGCCCTGTAAGTGAAATGATCTATGCCCACGGTGGTGTGATTCTCGAGTACAGCGGGACTCGTGAAATCCTGTTGGAATTTGTCGCGACTATGCGATAAGGCTAAATACTCCCAGATGACCTATAGTGAACTAGTACCGCGAGGGAACGGTGAAAAGCACTCCGGTGAGGAGTCGTGAAATAGACCTGAAACCATTTACCTACGAAAAGCTGCAGCCCTTCGGGGTGGCAGCGTGCCTATTGAAGAATGACCCAACGACTTAGTTCTACACTGCTTGTTTAACCGCCCCAAAGGTGGGTAGGCATAGTGAAAGCGAGGCTTAACGGCCGTTTGCAGTGTGGACTAGACCCGAAGCCGGGTGACCTATCCATGGGCAGGTTGAATTCTATCGAAAGATAGGAGGAGGACCGAACGCGTAAGTTGTACAACACTTTGCGATGACTTGTGGATAGCGGAGAAATTCCAATCGAACTCGGCGATAGCTGGTTCTCTTCGAAATAGTTTGTGGACTAGCCTGTGACGTTCCCTTCCGGGGGTAGAGCACTGTTTGAGACCAAGCGCGCAAGCGTATTGGTCACAGCCAAACTCCGAATACCGGAAGGCCAAGAGTCATGGAGTCAGACCGTGGGGGCTAAGCTTCACTGGTCATAAGGGGAACAGCCCAGACCGCCACATAAGGCCCTTAAATCTACGTTAAGTGTAAAAGGTGGTTAGGCGACTTAAACAACAAGGATGTTGGCTTAGAAGCAGCCATCATTTAAAGAAAGCGTAACAGCTCACTTGTCTAGTTGCCTTGCGCCAAAAATGTACCGGGGCTCAAACGTAGTGCCGAATTTGCGGATCAGTTAGATTTATCTAATTGGTGGTAGAAGAGCGTTCGTATCGCGCTGAAGTCGGACCGTGAGGAACGATGGAGCGTTACGAAGTGAGAATGTTGGGATGAGTAGCACAAATGCGGGTGAGAACCCCGCACACCGTAAAACCAAGGTTTCCTGGGCCATGAAGATCAGCTCAGGGTTAGCCGGTCCTAAGGCGAGGCTAAACAGCGTAGTCGATGGACAGCAGGTTAATATTCCTGCGCCACGGTGATGACTGATGGAGTGACGCGTTTTTAAAGTCTAAGCGTGTTTTGGTTATACACGTTGGGGCGGGCGATTGGTTCTATTGGCAAATCCGTAGGACATTAACAAGAGCCCGTCACTGGAGATGAAGCCTTCGGGTGGAGTCAACATGGATGGAGGAGGCGCCAAGAAAAACTTCTAGGGTTAATCATCACTGTGTCCGTACCGTAAACCGACACAGGTGGTTGAGGAGAGTATCCTAAGGTGCACGAGAGAAACATCGAGAAGGAACTCGGCAAAAAAGCGGTCGTACCTTCGGTATAAGGCCTGCCTTACGCAAGTAAGGCCGCAGTGAAAGTTTGCCAAGCGACTGTTTACCAAAAACACAGGTCCCTGCTAAAGCGAAAGCTGATGTATAGGGGCTGATGCCTGGCCAGTGTCCGAACGTCAAGAGGAGAGGTCATTTTCCTTCGGGAAAGGCAGCCTTGAATCCAAGCGCGGATGAACGCCGGCGATAACTATAATCGTCCTAAGGTAGCGAAATCCCTTGTCGGGTAAGTTCCGACCTGCACGAATGGCATAACGATTTGGCAACTGTCTCCTCGATGTACTCGGCGAAATTGCAGAATGCGTGAAGATGCGCATTACATATGCCTAGACGAAAAGACCCCATGAAGCTTTACTACAGATTGATATTGGCTTATCGTTTCAACTGTTCAGAATAGGTGGGAGCCTTCGGGCGACAGTGAGATACCACCCTGTTGTTATGGTAAGTCTAACCTGGTGCCGTAAACCGGTGCGGGAACAGTATCTGTCGGGTAGTTTGACTGGGGCGGTCGCCTCCCAAAAGGTAACGGAGGCGTTTACTAAGGTTGGCTAGCTCCGGATGGAAATCGGAGCGATAGCGTAAGGGCACAAGCCAGCTTTACTGCAAGACGTACATGTCGCGCAGTTGCGAAAGCATAACCTAGTGATCCGACGATCCAATATAGGATGGTCGAAGCTCATCGGATAAAAGTTACTCTGGGGATAACAGGCTGATCTGGCCCAAGCGTCCACAGCGACGGCCAGGTTTGGCACCTCGATGTCGGCTCATCGCATCCTGGGGCTGGAGAAGGTCCCAAGGGTTTGGCTGTTCGCCAATTAAAGCGGTACGTGAGCTGGGTTCAGAACGTCGTGAGACAGTTCGGTCTCCTATCTGGCATATGCGTCGAAACTTGAGAGACCTCTTCTCTAGTACGAGAGGACCGAGAAGGACCGACCTCTAGTGTACCGGTTGTCCCACCAGGGGCATCGCCGGGTAGCTATGTCGGAGATGGATAAACGCTGAAAGCATCTAAGCGTGAAGCCGTGCTCAAGATTAGGTTTCATTATCCTCCTGGGAGAAGACCAGGTTGATAGGCAGTAGGTGTAAGCCCAGTGATGGGTTCAGCCAAGCTGTACTAATGGATTGAGATTACCTCCTACGGCGTGATCCGAAAGGACCGCACATGGAGAATCGATTTCGAGAAGTAACACTTCATGCATGCTTGATTAAGATGCATCTTATGTGAGAGTGTCGCCTATTGGACATGTGACGTCATTTTGTTCGTTTGCTTCACAGCCAAAAGAAGCGACACCCGCACCGTTTGCGGTGAGGGTGTCCGTTCTGGTGGCTCAAGCGGAGGGGTAACACCTGTTCCCATTCCGAACACAGCAGTTAAGACCTCCTGCGCCGATGATAGTTACCAAGCGAAAGTAGGCCGCTGCCAGTTATATGAAAAAACAGCCCATAAAAGGCTGTTTTTTCGTTGCTTGGTTGCCTTGTTTAGCCGGGGCGCGTAGGGTGAAGCCAGGAGGGGGAACCTATGGAGACGTTTTATATCGCCGGATGGCGAGACGGGATACGGAATCCCGACAATGACTGTCATTGGCGTTTGTACCGCGGCCTGGCGACGGAGTTGATTCCCGCCAGGGACATCGGTTTCTTCAGCCAGGGACGCGAGATGCCGATGAAAACCGGGTCAAGCAAGCATGAAAACAGCGAGGGGTTTCATGTCTGGTTTGACTGTGTCGGCACTTTCCAGCTCGATGGAGCAACTGGCATCGTCGACTTGAGCGACGCCGGCCAGCCTTTTTCCTTCAGCGTGCGTACGAAAACGCTGTACACGCCCGATGACTGGCTGAACTGGCGCGTGTATTCGCCGACATTCGGCGTGAATGTAAGCGAGCTTCGGTTGACGTTTGAAGGCCGGCCCGTCGGGCTAGCGACGTTTGCCCGAAAGATCAGCGATCCTCGCGAGTTGCTGGCCTGGATTGAAGCGCGTGGAGGGCTGGCCATGCACGGCACCGAGGCGCGCATTGAGGTGATTGATTGATTCGGACGAACGCATGCAGCCCTTGGCTTTCCGCTGAGGGCTGTTTTCATTTGAAAATAAGAACCCGCCCGCGGCGCTTGCGCGACGCAGACGGGTGGGGAGGTGTACTGGGTTACCGCAGCATCAGCGGGATGAGGGCGCCAAAGCTGCCGCCGCCGCGATTGCAGCGGTTTTCGTCTTCGTCTTCATCGCGCTCCAGATGGGCATGGTCGCAAGCCCGAGGCTGGGGGCCTCCGGAGCAGCCGGTCAGCGTGGCCAAGACAAGCATGGTCGGCCACAACAACTGTCGCATGAAGCGGTTTCCTTTCTGGTTGATTTCAGGCGGCTCGTCGGATACGCGCATTGGCGTATTCGATGGCCAGGTTGAAGTACAGTTCGAGCAGGTCCGTGTCGTAGGGATCTTCGTCGAAATGACGCATCCAGTGGTAGGTCAGCTCCACGAGGTCTTCGCGCGTAGTTGAGCCGAAATGATCCAGCATGCGCCGATGGTCTGTTGTCAGGGGCGCGCCGGTCGCGCCAAAGACTTCCCACCAGCATCGGTCGGTTGTTTCCAGAGACTGTTCCAATTGTGTTTCCAAAGCCTTAAAGGCTTGCAACCAAGCTCCTGCCATTTCGGTCCCTCAGGTTGCTGATGGTATGTTCCAGTGAATCATTTCACTGAAGCACCGTGAAATGCATTTGTCAAGGGTAAAAATGAAAGACCCCACCCGAGCGTTGGACTCGTGCGGGGTCTTACAGCTGCAGCCTGTGCACAGCCATGATGGATTCAATCGCCCTCTCGGTCAGCTGGCGGTTTTGTCCGGCCAGAATTTTGATGGCCACGTGGTCCGCCTCTACCTTGATGTGCCGGACAGTGAAGGTACCGGTTACCCGGTTCTTCTCATCTCGCGCATCGACGCAGCCGTTTTTCGCCAGTTCACCGATGATGGTTTCTCCGGCGGTGTTGGCCAGCGTGTGCGGATCGATTACGCGAAACGTCTTTCCCAGTAGCATGGCCACGGCATACGAGGCGGAATCCTGGTTCCATCCCGGATGCCATTGAAGAATTTTTTCGTACTTATCGATGACGGAACGCCATTCATTCATCTGCGCGTGGGAAGGATCCTTCGCCACGCGGTTGGTGATATCACGCATCACCGCAATGACAGTTCGTTGCATGGTTCCCTCCCACTGGTTTTTCCAGTTCGAGACACTCTACGATATTCTTCGTGTTTCGTCAATGGTATAATACGCGATAGCTATGCAATTCCTTCCTGAAATAGACATCAATGGCAAAACCGTTTTGCTGCGGTTGAATTTGAATGTGCCGCTTGCAGAGGGCCGCATTGTCGATGATTTTAGGCTGCAGGCTGTGTTGCCGACCATCAAGTATGTGTCGGAGCGCGCGGCCAAAACCGTGCTGTGCGGGCATCTCGGCCGTCCCAAGGGTCGTGACCAGCATTTTTCGCTGGCACCAATTGCATCGTACTTGCGTAAACTGTACCCGGATCGGATCTCCTTCCTCGCGGACAGCATCGGGGATGATGTAAAGCGCGCGATCGCTTCTGCCAGGCCCGGTTCCGTGCTGCTGCTGGAAAACGTCCGCTTTCATAAAGGAGAGCGGGAAAACGACGAGGCGTTTGGCAAAGCGTTGGCGCAGCTGGCCGACGTCTTTGTAAACGACGCATTTGGCGATAGTTATGAAGCATATGCGTCCGTGGCGATACCACCCAAATATATTCCTGCCGTTGCAGGCCTGCGCGTGAAAGAAGAAATGGCCGCACTGGACCGCCTGCGTCTTGAGCCCAAACATCCGTTTGTGGTGCTTGTCGGCGGGGTAAAAATCGCAGAGAAGATGGGGACGATTCAAAAGCTTGCCGCGCTTGTAGACAAGGTGTTTGTCGGCGGAGGCGTTGGCAACACGCTGTTGTCCGCCGCCGGGCATAACGTGCGGGAGTCGCTTGTGCAAGAAGAGGAACTGCCTATGGCAGAGGACTTGTTACGGTCTCTGGGAGACAAGCTCGTGTTGCCAGAGGATGCGCGCGTGGCCCAGCGGCTGCCGGACGGCAGCATCAACAGGAGATCGCTGCGTTTTTCCCGCGTCGGAGACATCCAGCCCGGCGAGGCGATATACGATATCGGCCCCAAGACCACGGCGCGTTATCGCCAGGAAGCGCTGGCGGCGGCCGACGTCTTTTGGGCCGGCCCGCTGGGGTATATTGAATGGGACATGACGGCGGAAGGGTCGTTGGATATTTTAAAGGCACTGGCCGGCGCCCCGAATTATACGGTCATTGGCGGCGGAGAGACCGCGTCCCTGGCCGCCGCCGCCGGGCTGATAGCCAAAATGGATTTTGTGGCCACGGGCGGCAGCGCGGCGTTAAAGTACTTGTCCGGCGAGCCGCTGCCGGGCCTGCAGGCGCTTGGATAAAGCCCGAAGTTTAAAAAAAGGAAACGCCCTGTAACGAATGTCTCCGTCACAGGGCGTTTTTTGTGCTCCCGCATGCGTCAGGCCACATCCCGTCGGGTGGGATCGGCAAACCGCGTGATGATGCCGTGCGGGTCGAGCGAGCTGTCGTCAGCGCAGTCGGGGCAGCCGGCATCCTTCTCGTACACGATCATGCCGATCTGCCCCTCCCTGGTCTCCCGGGCCCGGCGCACCAGGTAGCTGCTGTGCTTGCGATCCAGAGGCGCGATGGCCTTCATGCCGCTGCACTTCCGGCAGTAGGCGAGGCAGGTGCGAGGCGTCGAACCGCTGCCATCGGCGGGACGCGATCGTGCATCCTCAGCAATGGCCTCGGCCACCCGCTTCTTACAGCCGCGGCACAAGCCAGACTGTCCGCCCTTCAGTTCGTCCTGGCAGCAGGAGCAGAAGGAGGGGAGGGACTTCTTGTTCCAGGAAGCGGCCCGGCGCTTCGCTCCTTCTGCGGGCTCGCTTTCGCCGTCGGCAATATCTGCCTCCGGCGCATCGTCATCGTCTTCGTCGTCCTCATCGTGGCGCATGAAAACCTTTTGTTGTTTGGGTGAAAGGAACATGGGGATACCGCTGTGGTTTCCCGCACGCAATTTATCACTTGCAGGTAAATGCCGTCAAATTTACATAGTGTATTATGCCAAAATTAGCTAAATTTATAAAATGTGCAAAATTTTGCAGGCAATATTTGACATTTTTTCATATCCTGTTATGATGCTGCCATATGGTCAATGTGGATGCCTTTTTGCAGGCGCTTGGCTTATCAGTAAAAGAACAGCAGGTCTACGCAGACTTATTGC
>CAYQCH010000033.1:0-7856 GCA_964415935.1 uncultured Gammaproteobacteria bacterium | reverse complement strand
TAAACAAAAGAGTTCTTCGGCTTTGAAGAACACTGGCCAGATTATACGGAATTTCAGCCAAAATTGCAAGGGAAGCGCTATTTTGTGTCGGCGTAGGCATTTATCAGGAGGTCGCAGGCCTCATAGGCGAGTTCTTTCGGATACGCCTGGCAGGCGTATAAAGGGTCATCAGACCATTTCCAAAACGGCTGCTGGCCGAATGACGATTTGATTGAGTAGGGTCCTGATTTACCGACATCTTCAAAAGCTCCGACCGCCAGCTCTTGCTGTGACACAAGGGGCTGCACAAGAGGCTGGTTATCATCATCAAAGCTAACAGCGCGTTTGGAGACGATGGTTAAGGTCGCATTGTCTAATGACCAGTCGCCGACCAGCGCCGGCGCTTTTGGCTCCTGTCCGGCTGGATATTCGTATTCGCTTTGCATAAAGAGGAATGTGCCGTCTTCAAAAAAGACGTACCGTTCGGAAAATCCGGACCCAACAACATCAGCGCCATGCCATGCGCCGATTAATGAATGCTCCAGCTTTACCGGTTGGGCTGGGGCCGGTCGAGATACCGATTCTGGCGACGGAGAGACATCCGGAGACGGCGTACATCCCCAGCCTGCAAAGATGAATACGCTTACTATGATCAATAGTTGTTTCATAGCCATATGATTACCCCCAGTACTTGGGGTTCGGTTTTTCGCCAAAAAACTTCTCGTAATTGGCTTTGGTTTTCTCGTACATGCGGCCGCCGTCGGGCATGCCCGGCGTGGGATCATGATGGATGAAACCGCCAATGAAGTCGGCGAATTTCTGGTAGAAGCGGGTGAACATGAGCATTTCATGCCAGCCGTCATCGACGTCCAGGGACGGGGAGACGGGTTCGTCGCTCACAATACTCAGGTACAGCATGCGTTTGGCCTCTTTGACCAAATTGGCCGCGTCTTCCTGCGAGTAGCCATGCACCTTGGCCACGCGAGGGACAAGCATGTCCGGCAGGGGAAAGGCGTCAACTTCGGCCAACGTTGGCATGCGTTTTTCTGTCATACGCGCTTACTATAGCCAAAATTTATGAAAACAAAAACCCGTCCGCCAAATGGCGGACGGGGCAAAGACACTCTTTATTCAACTACATCTTTTTCTTGTCGTCCTTCATGCCACCGCAACCTGCGCCGCCAAGCATTTTCTTCTTGTCGTCGCCGAGCATCTTTTTCTTTTCCTGCTGAAAAAGAGGCTTCTTCTTGGTTTCTTGGAACATATTTGGGGATGAACCCTAAATAATTATAAAGGTGTCTCGAGACATATGTATGGTACGCCCGAAAGGGGGAAAAATCAATCCGCATGGTTGCTGGGCTTTGACACTTCTGCACAAGTTATTAACAGATAAAACTTTTCTTTCAACCCTCGATTTTTACCTAAAATTGGCTTATTTTTTGCAAATTTGCAAAATTGCTGGCATTCCCGCGTGCTCATTTTGTCGCGGTTGGACTGACAAAATTTTGCTCATAAAATCAAGAAAATTGACGGTGCAGCGACAAAAGCCTACATTGAAGCAAGTTCTTTACCATTGCCGGCTGCGTCGGCCGGTAAAATCAGTCCAGCCCCGGCTGGAGGTGCGATATGGATTGGCTTTGGAGGGGGCTGGTGTACATCATCACGTTGCGATGGCTGCGTCGCGACGCGGAGGCCGCCCCCGACTACAACAAGTACAAGTCCAGACTCGAGTCAGAGAAGAAGGAGTACGAGACTCAGCTTGTCGAGGTTCGGAAGAAGAAGGCGCAGCTGTCGGCCAGGCTGCGTGATCTCGAGCAGGGCATCCGCAGCGGTACGCTGCAGGGCCAGCAGCTGGACGACCAGCTGAGGCGCGAGGCGCTCATCGAGATCCGCCGGAGCCGTCGCGAACACGCCATGCTTCATACGGGTGAGGTCGCGCTGGAGAAGAAGATCGATCAGGTCGCCGAAGATCTGAGCCGCATCGACTTGCACGACCACCTGCAGCCGCGCGAGATCGACCCGCATCTGCGCCAGCTCAGCGACCGGATCCGCCGCCGTCTGGCCGACGGAGAGGAGCAGCATGACCAGGTTGCCGTCGACAACGACCTGGACGATGTCATCTCCGTCGAGCATGATGACGAGGAGCTGCGCGAGCTGGAAGAGAGCCTCATCCGCGGTGCTGCCACGGAGGGCGACGGCGAGCGTGTTTCAACGCGCAGGCCCCTGGACGACCATCTCACCGAAGATGGACCCCAGCTGCGCCTCGTCGAACCGCAACCGGAGGAAGGCAACAAGGATGACGGCGAGTCATTGTCGCTTCCTGCATGAACAACACCCCTGACCGTATGAGGGAACGGTCAGGGGTGTTTTCTTTATAAAATGAAACACCCTTCCGACGGCAGAAGCCAGGGAAGGGTGTTGTTGAATGGGGAGGGCTACTCTACCCATTCATGGGTTTCGACCGAGCGTTGCTCCACTGGACGAGAAGTAGCGATGGAAGCCCAATGAGGAAGAGGCTGGCCAGGTGCGCGATGCTTCCAAGCCAGCCGAGCGCGTGGAAGATGCAGATGACCATGAATGTGTTGGGAAGCGTGATCCAGAACGTACGCGCAACACCGCTGAAGCTCTCTTGTTTTTGCAGGCCGCAAAGCATGACAGCCGTCAGCAAGATGCGCATGTGGACATTGTCGGTGAAGACGCTGAGGAGCGCGTACATGAGAAGCGCTCCAACCACCACGGCAGCTATGGCTATTGGAATAAGGGCCAGAGCGGTCAAAAGACCAGGGTTATCCTCCTGTGAATCCAGACGGTCCCTGTCGTTTCGATCAAAGCAAACCAACTCGCTGAGAGCACTTGCACATGAAGAAATGAAAACTACTGCGACGATGTAGTCCCAAAAATACCAACCGGCAAGCGCAAAGGTCGGATTATCCTGGAACCATGCCGCCATGTCTGCCAATGGTTTGTCCATCATCAGAAATGCGACGAGAGCCATCAAGGCTTCAGTGGCGGCAATGCAGCCATCGATGCTGTTTGGCTGTTGCTTCTTTATTACGCTGAAAAACACCATGTTAAAGAGCAAGTGGGCCATAACAGCTGCAAAAAGCCCATGTTTGACGAAGATGCCGGCAAGAACACACCCACCCATGAATTGGGGCAGGACACGCACGAAGTTTCTGTCTTCCGCGTGTGTGTAGTTCTTCAGATGCAGGGCTGCCCAAGACCCGTTTCCAAGCAGGAGCAGCACATAGAAAGCCGCCGTACCCGAAAGGAAGGGTATTTGGGGCAACAGGCCGAGGAAGAACCAACGCGCGTACAGTTCTTCCAAAAGTACTACCGCGATTACGGCCAAAAAATGGTAATTCTTTCCAAAGTCGAAACTTGGGTTCTCTCTCGGCTTTGGCAAGTACCACATGACCAGGATCATCGTCGGTATCGACACGATCATATCCAGGACGGTGATACACACAATACCGCCTAGTATGGTTGTGAACGGGGCATCGTGTTCAGCCACATCGTATGGCGACCCCGTCCAGACTGCCAGCAGATCATTGACTGTCTGCCACATCATTCCGGACCTCCAGGCGAGGAAGCAGACAAACAGGCAGAGGGCGAGCAGCGTGATGCCACCCGTCCAATGGCTTTTTCTCTTTTCTTGCACGAAACCCCTTCCGGTTGTGTTTTGGTTTCAAAGTATTAAAGCTGTTTTGCCGCGTTTGGTCAAGAGAAAAGGGGCCTGCACGTAATGGTGCAAGCCCCCTGTGACCCCGTTTTGCTACCGGCAGCTGCCGCCGGCGGCGCGGATCTCGTCGCGCAGCTCCTTAGCCGCGCGGCCGGCCGCCTCGGCATAGTCCTTACCGGACGACGCCTCGGTGATCTTGGACGACGAGTTGATGGCGATGGTGCCCGGCCCGGTGAAGCTGGCCTTGACGGTGGCTTCCACGAAGCCGCCCTGCGCGCCGATGCCGGGGATGAGGAACCACATCTGGCTCCACACCATCTCGCGGGCCGTCATGAGGTGCTGCGCGTAGGGCTTGTTCTCATCGGCGGGGTCCTTGTGCGCCGCGCCCATGACGATGCCCGCATTGGCCAGCACGCCCAGCTCGCTCGACCAGGCCAGTTGCCTCTCGAGCATGAACTGCCAGAGCGGCCTGCCATCGGCCATGGGCGCGTCCTGGATCTCCCAGGCCTCGGCGTTGCTGGTGCGGCCCAGGCCGACCAGGCCGCGGCCCGGCTGCTTGGGGTCGACCAGGCTGGCCAGCGTGCTCTTGCCCATGTAGCCGTTGTAATTCATGGCATCTCCGCCCAGCAGGTCGAACACCGCCTGGCGGTACCTGGCCTGGGTGCGGTCAATGTCGCCGCGCTTGCAGTCCACCAGCACCGGGATGTCGGGGTGCTTGTCGTGGATGTAGTCGATGATCTCGCGGAGGGTGTCCACGCCGCCCTCGATGGCTTCCCAGTGGGCGAGCTGCGGCTTGAACATGCAGGCGAACGGCGCCGTGGTATCGACGATGTCCATCATCCACTGCTGCGCGGCATCTGCAGCGGTATCTTCCGCGCTGCGGACGCAGGCGGGCATCTTCTCCGCGTTGGGATCGAGCCCCACGCAGACCAGGGAATCGACTGCCTCCTGCCTGGCGGTCAGCAGCTGTCGGAAATGTCGTTGGGACATGATGTCTCCTCGGGTGAAAGAACAGTCAGCCACGCGGCTGAACTGGGTGATGGTAGGCGATATTGCGTGAAAAATCAACCAAAGAGAATGGCCCCGGGCAGCGTATGCCGACCGGGGCCGTATGGCGTGAAGCGTTCATGGGTTCATGCTGACTCGGACCGTATCACCCACCTTGATCACGCCCGTGTTCAGGTGGTTGAAGTTGCGGCCGAACGAGACGCCCTTGCTGGTCTTGCGGTACTTGGCCAGCGTGGTCAGGGGTTCGCCCACGCTGCGCAGGCCCGTCTGCTGGTTGATGGTCGTGATGACGCATCGCAGACAGGGATCGCGACCGGCCAGCGTTACGTCGCCGATGGTCATGATGGGGATGCCGTCCTCGGCGTAGGGCGCGCATCCGTCCAGCACGACGTTGGGACGGAAACGATCCATACCCAGCGGTAGACGGCTGGACTTGCCCATGCGCACGTTCAGGTCGTTCAGCGACGGTTGCGAGATGACCAGGAACGGATACCCGTCGGCAAAGGCCATTTGCGCGTCGCCGGACTTGGCCTGGCGCGGCTCGTCTTCACGGATGCGCACCAGCCGGTAGCGGCCGGGCTTCTCCCGGGAGAGATATAGCGTCAGCCAGTCTGCGATGGCCTCGCCCTGGTCACTGACGCGCACCTCTGCGTCCCAGATTTCCACGCGGCGCGGTGACATTTCCAAATCGACGGGGATGGCCTGAGCGCCCATGCCCGGCGCCTTGAGCACGAGCATGTCGTCGAGAATGTCGGTCTCGATCCGGCACATGGACGCCACTTGCCGCTGGGTGACGAACTGGCGGTGTTCATCGACCACCATCCATTGGCGGTCGTATTGGATGCCCATAGGCCCCACCTCGGCAACCTTCATGCTGATGCCGCGGCAGGACTTTACGGGGTAACAATGCAGTGCAGAAACAGTAATCTCAGCGGCCACGCCGCCTCCTTTTCCTTTCGTGAATCTGCCTGAGGTTTTTGTTCCGGTCAAGAGAACACCCCGGCCCGCATGGCAGCGGATCGGGGTGTTGTGTTCACGGCCTGGCCTTGCGGGCCAGGAACTGCGCGCCCTTGCCGACCGTGGTGTTGATCTCCACGTTGTCCCGGCACAGCGGGCAGTCGTCCTCGGGGTAGCGCGCCATGGACACGTTGACCAGCGACACCAGCTTGGGCGGGTTGTCGATGTCCGCCAGCGTGACGCCGCCGCGGTTGCAGATGGCGCTGACGCCGACGACCGTGCCGCCGGCGCGCCAGACCGCGCGGACCACGTCGCGGACCGAGCCGCCGGTGTTGAGGATGTCCTCCACCACCAGCACGCGCTTGCCCGTCACGTGGGCATCGTAGCCGCGCTTGAAGACGCGGCCGGGGAACTGGTCATGCTCCTCGGCGAAGACGCTGGCCACGGGCTTGTTGGTCCGCAGCGAGATGCTCTCCGCCACGCGCGTGGCCAGGATGACGCCGCCGATGGCGGGTCCGACCACGGTCTCGACGTCGTCGCTCAGGAACGGGTCGGCCATGGCGTCGCAGATCTCGCGGATGACTTGTGGCCAGACGTACGCGGCGTCCTTGTTGATGTACGCCGAGCCGTGCTCGCCGCTGGTGTAGACGAAGTGGCTGTCGGTGATGATGGCACCCAGACGTTCCAGGTGCGCCAGGATACGTTCGTTGTTCAAGGAACTCCTCCTTACGGCGATACTAAGGTGATGCGCCGAGAAAGGCAAGCTATAATGCCGGATATGGCCTGGTATGTCTACATGTTGCGCTGCGCGGACGGGACGCTGTATACGGGCGTGACAAACGATCTCGACGGCCGCGTGGCAGCCCACAACGGTTCCAAAACCGGCGCGCGATACACCCGCTCCCGCCGCCCGGTGAAGCTGGTATATAAAGAGCGCAAACGAAACCGCTCGTATGCGCTCAAAAGGGAAGCGGAGATTAAGGGGTGGACGCGGGAGGAGAAAAATACGCTAACCTTGAAAAAATAGGGCAGTTTTGGTAGAGATAACGTGTATTGAATGTGGATTTATGGAAGAGGGTCTATCTGCGTCGGCGTCACCAGCGCTCGACCAAGCTGACATCATGACACCGCTGCAGCAATATCGTGACAGTTCCGATATTTTTTCACTCCTTTATCCGAAGAGTGAGGAGGGTCGTTTTTATTCTAGTATCACAGATGCTGATGCGCGTAGCGTGTACAAGCACGTTAACAATCGTCAGCAAAAAAAAGAACGCATCTTGATATTACTTGATACTCCCGGTGGTAATGTATATGCTGCTGTAAAAATAATTGACACTTTGCGGCAGTATTATAAACACATTTCTGTGGCCGTGCCGGAAGAGGCAATGAGTTCCGGTACCATGTTGTGTCTTGGAAGTGATGAGCTTGTTATGGGGCCGTTATCTGTGCTTGGTCCGCTTGATAAACCTATGCCTCATCCCAATAATGAGGCGAATCAAATTTCTGCGTTGGATATTGTCCGCTCATTAGATAACACAATTGAGACAGCAATCGACAAACAAAAGAGCCTAGCGCATAGCCTTGTTCGTGATTTTGGATTAAATAAGCACCAAGCTTTACAAATAGCTGGTGAGTCAATGGCGCAGTTATTCGCGCCATTGTTAAGTAAAGAAGATTCCAAGACTTATCACGAGGCACGTAGAATGTTGGTTATTCCTGAAATTTTAGGTAAAGATCTTTTGAAACGTTACATGCTAAAATCTCTACCAGAGAGACTTAGGCCGCTTGCCGCCGAACATATAATGGAGCGATTAATCTGGCTTTATCCGGATCATGGATACGCCATACGACGGCAAGAGCTTCGGAGTCTGTTTTTCAATATAACTGATGCAGAGAGTTGTCCTTGGTGGCCAGAGTTATGGTCGTATTTTTATGCGACTGTTGGGATCAAAAAGCCAGCGATAATTGAATATATATGAGGATACAAATAGCGTTTGCCAAAGATGATAAAGATCAGACACTGCCAACAAGTACGCCGCAAAAAATATCTAAAGAAGAGGTTGCTAAAATAGAAGAAAACTATCAAAAATTGGAGGAGATACGAAGGCGTGTTGGGGCTGAAGATAAGGAATAATTTATAGAATCAAAAACACCGAGGAACAGCCTCGGTGTTTTTGGTGGAGATGGGGGGAGTTGAACCCCCGTGTGAAAAGAATCGGATTCAGCCACT
>CAYQCH010000032.1:6053-8191 GCA_964415935.1 uncultured Gammaproteobacteria bacterium | reverse complement strand
AAATTCCGCGGCCTGGTGGTCAGCGACAAGATGGATAAAACCATCGTGGTTCGTGTTGACCATGTTCGCCGCCATCCCAAGTACGAAAAGCAGTACACCGTTTCCAAAAAGTACAAGGTGCATGATGAGGCGAACAAGCACAAGGTCGGCGACATTGTGGAATTTATTGAATGCCGCCCCTTATCTAAGGACAAGCACTGGCGCGTGATCGCTTAATACAGATATGATCCAGATTTATACCAATTTGAACGTCGCAGACAACACCGGAGCCCGCGTGTTGGAAGTGATCCTCGTGCATGGCGGGTACAAGAAGCGCTACGGCCGCATTGGTGATTTGGTTTCCGTCGTCGTCAAGGAGGCCACGCCTAACACTATGGTCAAAAAGGGCGATGTGCTGCATGCCGTCATTGTGCGCACCAGAAAAGAAGTTCGTCGTCCGGACGGCACCTATATTCGTTTTGACGAAAATGCCGGCGTGATCGTCGATAAGGAAACAAAGGAACCAAAAGGCACTCGCGTGTTTGGTCCCGTCGCCCGTGAATTGCGCGGCAAGGGATACCAGAAGATTGTGTCTTTGGCGCCTGAAGTGCTGTAACCATCACGCATATGAAAACAGGTCAGACCGTACAAATCATTTCCGGCCGCGATAAAGGTAAGAAAGGTAAAATCATTCAGGTGTTTCCGTCCCAGGACCGCGTGGTTGTTGATGGCGTGAATAAGATGTACAAGCATATGAAACAACGCGCCGGCCGAACACAGCGTGGCGGCCGCGCCCAGAAAGGCGAGCGTATGGAATTTTTTGGCCCTGTACATATGTCCAACGTCAAAGTGGTCGAGGACGTTGCCGAGAAGAAAGAATCAAAGGCCGCCAAGAAACCGGCGCCTAAAGCCGCTTAATCACACGTATGTCGAACCGATTACTCAAACGCTATCATGACGTCGTCGTTCCGGCGATGAAAGAGAAGTTTCAATACACCAACCCCATGCAGGTTCCTCGCGTGGAGAAGGTTGTGCTTAACGTGGGCGCCGGAACTCGCAGCAATTACAACATTGACGCTGTTACGGATAATCTCCGCAAGATCACCGGGCAGCAGCCGGTCAAGACGCTGGCCAAGAAATCCATCTCCAATTTTAAGTCCCGCAAAGGACAGATCATCGGCTTGAAGGTCACGCTGCGCGGCCGCCGCATGTACGAATTCATGGATCGCCTGGTCAATATCGCATTGCCCCGTGTGCACGACTTTCGCGGCCTTCGCTCCAACAGCTTTGACAAACAGGGGAACTACTCCATCGGCATGAAAGATCAGCTCGCCTTTCCGGAAATCAAGGCTGAAGGCATCGAACAACTCCACGGATTGCAGATTACGGTCCAAACCACAGCCAAAGACCCTGAACAATCTTATGAACTCTTAAAGCTGTTCGGCTTCCCCCTGCAAGAGCCGACCAAGCGTAAAAAATCTGGCAAATAATCTATGGCGACAACTGCTCAAATTGCGAAATCTAAACGAAAGCCCAAGTTCTCCACGCGAATTGTGCGACGCTGCTGGCGTTGCGGACGTCCGCGCGGATACATGCGCCGTTTTAAGATGTGCCGCATTTGCTTCCGTGAATTGGCCAGCCAGGGCCAGTTACCCGGTATCCGTAAGAGCAGCTGGTAAACGCATACACGTATGGCAATGATTCAAGACCCAATTAGCGACATGCTTACCCGCATCCGCAACGCCGCCGCAGTCGGCAAGCCGGAGGTGGTGCTGCCGTATTCCAAATTAAAACACCAGATCGCCAACATTTTGCAGAAACAAGGGTATGTTGGCGCCGTCGCCAAAGATGAGGGTAATGCTGAAGCAGAGAAGCAGGAGCAGCGCTTCGCTTCATTGCGCATCGCTTTGCGATATGATGAGCAGCGCAAGCCCGCTTTCCAGCACCTCAAGCGCGTGAGCAAGCCAGGATTACGCATTTATCGCGGGAAGGATGAATTACCAGTTGTTCTTAATAACATGGGGGTTGCCATTATTTCCACCTCGCAAGGCTTGATGACCAACATCGAAGCCAAGAAGGTCGGCGTGGGTGGAGAAGTAATTTGCGAAGTCTACTAATATGTCCCGTATTGGAAAACAAGTCATCGAAATTCCCAAAGG
>CAYQCH010000032.1:2799-5953 GCA_964415935.1 uncultured Gammaproteobacteria bacterium | reverse complement strand
GCCCAGTCGGGACAAAAGCTGACCTTCCAGCTCGGCTACACGCATCCAATCGTTTACGAATTACCCAAGACCATCACGGCGGAAGTCGATAAGAACCTTATTACAGTGTCTGGCATTGATAAGCAGCTGGTCGGCCAGGTTTCTGCTGAAATTCGCGCTTTGCGTGAACCCGAACCGTACAAGGGCAAGGGTATCAAGTATGTCGACGAAGTTATTCGCCGCAAAGCTGGCAAGGCTGCCACAGCCTCAGCATAACGGTGAGATCTAAACGATATGAACCCCAAACAACAGTCAACCATTCTCAATCAGCGCGCGCGCCGCATCGGCCGCGTACGCGCCAAGATCTCCGGCACTGCCCAGCGCCCTCGTTTAGCCGTGCATCGCAGCTTGCGTTATATTTCGGCTCAGGCTATTGACGATCTCTCCGGAAAGACGCTGGCCGCTGTGCACCAGCGCGATGTGTTGAAAAAGAAGATGCCAAAAACCGAAGCCGCGGCGGAGGTGGGGAAGGCCATGGCCAAAGCTGTTTTGGACGCCGGCATTAAAGAAGTTGTGTTTGACCGCCGCAGCTACCGTTTTCATGGCCGCGTGAAGATTTTTGCCGATGCGGTGCGCGAAGCAGGACTCAAGTTTTAATCGCTCGTATTTCAAACCGTATGAATGAAGAGAAAAAAACAACTCCAGCAACCGGCGCGAAACCGGGCGAACAGCGCCGCCCGATGCGTGGCGGCATGGGCGGAGGCCGACAAGGCCGCCGCGGCGGACCGCGCCGCCCGCGCGAGGAGTCGGAATTCGACCAGCGCATTATTGACATCGCTCGCGTGACCCGTGTTACGGAAGGTGGCAAACGCATGAGTTTTCGCGCCACTGTGGCCGTTGGCGACCGGATAAACCGCATTGGGTTTGGTATTGGAAAGGGTTTGGACGTGACATTGGCCGTGAACAAGGCCGTCAGCCGCGCCAAAAAGAACATGCTGCGCATCCCGATCACAAAGAACGGCTCCATTGCTCACGCTTCCCACGCGAAATTCGGTTCCAGCAAGGTTATTGTAAAGCCGGCTCCGGTCGGAACGGGTATTATTGCCGGCGGCGTGATGCGAACAATCCTTGAATTATCGGGCGTGAAGAATGTTACGGCCAAGATGATCGGCTCCAACAACAAGATCAACAATGCGCAGGCGACGCTGGATGCGCTCAAGAAGATTAAGCCGTACACGTCCCGCGCTAGTAAGTAATTACGTATGCCATTATCGTTAAACACATTGCAGGCTCCCAAGCGCCTCTCCAACATGAAGCGCAAGCGCATCGGTCGCGGTGATTCGTCCGGCCACGGTTCGTATTCCGGTCGCGGCCAGAAGGGGCAGACCTCTCGTTCGGGCGTTGGTGGGCTTCGTTTTAAGAGTTTACGCCGCCGCTTGATGAGCATCCCCAAATTGGGAGGCTTTAAGAGCATCCACGCCAAGATGGAAATCGTGAAGGTATCCGATTTGGATAAGGCCTTTTCGGCCAATGCCGTGGTTGATCCGAACAGTCTCGTCAATGCCGGTTTGGTGTCTACGCACGTGAACGGCATCAAGATTTTGGGTAATGGCGAGGTCACCAAGGCCTTGAAGGTTTCTCATTGCCACGTTTCCGCCTCAGCCAAGCAGAAAATTGAAGCTGCCGGCGGCAAAGTCGCTTAAGACGCAAATTTGTCATTCGCTTGTTATGCAAAAACTGCGCCAGATTTTCGCCATTCGTGAGTTGCGCAACAGCATCTTCTTCGTGTTGGCCATGCTTTTCGTTTTCCGTGTCCTGGCCCATATTCCGGTGCCGGGCGTCAACGTTGAAAATTTGCGCGCGTTTTTCCAGTCAAACCAACTGCTCGGCCTGATTAACTTGTTTTCGGGCGGCGGGTTGGAAAGCTTTTCCATCGTGGCCTTGGGCGTCTCCCCCTATATTACGTCTTCCATCGTGTTCCAGCTGCTGACCATGGTCATTCCGTCTTGGGAAGAGTTGCAGAAGGAGGGGGAGTCCGGGCAACAGAAAATCAACCGTTGGACCCGCTGGGCTACGGTTCCGTTTGCGTTTTTGCAGTCATTTGCCTTTATCACCTTACTCCGCCAGCAGACGCAGTTTGATATTGTCGGGGGCCTGACACCGACGCAGATCATCATTGCCATGATCAGCATGACGGCCGGCACCATTTTGCTGATGTGGATCGGCGAATTGATTTCCGAGCGCAACATTGGCAACGGAATTTCCATGTTGATTTTTGCCGGCATCATTGCCGGCCTGCCGTCATTGCTGCAGCAGACGTTCATTTCTTACGATCAGAGCCAATTACTGAGCCTGATTGCCTTGGGCGTATTGGCCGTGGTGAGCGTTGTGGCTATTGTTTTCATGACCGAAGGACAGCGCAATATTCCGGTGTCGTATGCGCGTCAGTCCCGCGTGACGGGAGCCTCGGTTGATTCCCATTTGCCGCTGCGCGTGAACATGACCGGTGTTATCCCGATCATCTTCGCTATTTCCGTGGTATTGTTTCCGCCAACCATTGCGCAGCTGCTGTTCAGCGCGCAGAACCCAACCGTGGTGGAAGTGGCGCGCGCCGTCTATAACTTCTTCCAGAACCAGCTGTATTACGGCATTATTTACTTTGTCCTGGTCTTTGCCCTGACATTCTTTTACTCATCCATTGTCTTCAAGCCGGAACAGGTGGCGGAAAATCTGCAGAAGCAGGGCGCCTTTATTCCTGGCATCCGACCGGGCAAACCCACGGAGCAATACCTGCAGTACATCGTCAATCGCGTGTTGCTGGCGGGCGCGTTGTTCTTGGGTCTGGTGGCTATTTTGCCGAATGTGGTGCAATACTTTACCAACATTCAGACCCTGACCCTTGGCGGTACCAGCATCCTCATCGTGGTCGGCGTAGTGGTGGAAATCGTGCAGCAAATCAACGCGCAGCTGACCATGCATGACTACGACGCGCTCTAAGCGCGTATGCCTACAAACAGTCCGTTCTTTCGGGCTGTTTTGTTTTGTCCGACAAACGCCCAAGGGGTATAGTTTCTTGGTATGAAGCCATTTCAATGGAAATCTGAATTGTTGGTGCAGGCAGGCGTGCTGCATGGCTGTACAGACGCATCTTTTGGCGCGTTGAGGTTTGGGCGCG
>CAYQCH010000032.1:0-2699 GCA_964415935.1 uncultured Gammaproteobacteria bacterium | reverse complement strand
CAGGTCGATCTGAGTGGCGTCTGCACGTTTGAAGATGAACGCTGGCCTTCGTATCGGCGAGAAGGAGCTGCGCTGCGCAATGATATTTGGGCGTATATTGCGTTGCCGCGGACGAAGTAACAATTTGCTACAATAGGAACATATGCAGCAGGATTGGACAGGAAAAACGGTAACGATCATGGGGTTGGGTCAGTTTGAACATGGCAGCGGTCTGGCGGCGGCGATGTACGCCATGCGCTGCGGCGCCGATTTGGTGGTTACCGATTTGAAAACTGAGGAACAGCTGGCGCCGCAAATAAAGCGTGTCAAAGATTTTGCTGCCTCCATCGGGTATGCGGGCAACATCGAGTGGGTCATGGGGCAGCATCGCGACCAGGATGTTGCCAGCGTGGACATGGTCATCCGCAATCCGGGTGTTCCCATCCAGTCGGTCTATTTGCAGAAGGCTCGCCAGGCTGGCGTGCCGGTCGAATCGGAAATGACGTTGTTTTTTCGCGATTGCCCGGCTAGGATCATCGGCATTACCGGCACGCGGGGAAAGAGCACGACGACGTCGTTAATTGCGCACATCCTGCAAGCGGGAAAGCAAAAATTGTGGTGGGGAGGAAATATCGGCAAACGCTCGCCATTGGAGTTTGTCGACGAGGTCGCCGCTGATGATGTCGTCGTGCTGGAACTGTCCAGTTGGATGCTGGAGTCTTTGCATGAGCATGCGTTGAGTCCGCAGGTCGCCGTGCTGCTGAATGTACAAGAAGATCACCTCAATCGGTACGCGAACATGCAGGAATATGCGCAAGCCAAGTCGTATATTGTTGCGCATCAAAAAGAAGGCGACGTGGCCATTATCAATCATGGCAATGCCTATACGCGTGAAATGGCCGGTAAAACAAAGGCGCGCGTGGTCTGGTTTGACCGTACGGAAGCGTTGGACGGCGGTTATTTTTTGTCGGGAACCACAGTCATGCGAAGGCAGGGCGGGCAGGACGTGATGGTGGCAGATATTGGCGCGTCGCGGCTGCTGGGCGAGCATAACCAGGAAAACCTGCTGGCGGCGGTTGCTTGCGCCGTGGAATGCGGAGTGGGGACCGAGGCCGTAACCGCCCAACTGGCCACATTTGCGCCGTTGCCTGGGCGCATGCAGTTCGTGGACGAAGTGCGCGGCGTAACGTTTGTAAATGACACTACGGCGACCACGCCGCCTGCGACGCTGGCGGCCCTGCAAACCCTGAAGGGACGCGGCTTGGTGCTTATCACCGGCGGCGCTGATAAAGGCCTGCGTTATGATGACCTGGCCAACGTATTACCGCAATTGTGCAAGTCCATTGTATGGCTACCTGGCGCCGGCACGGCTCGTTTCAAGCCGCTGGTGGCGGCCCCGTTGCCGCAAAGCCAGGCACAAAGCATGGAAGAAGCCGTACGGCTGGCTTTTGGCCAGGCGCAGTCAGGAGATATTGTTCTTCTTTCGCCGGCCAGCGCCAGCTTTGGACTGTTTAAAAACGAGTTTGACCGCGGGGCGCAATTCGACGCCGCCGTGGCCGCTCTGTCTGCGCAAAAATAAATATGGTTCTTCGCCGATCAAGCAAATGGCATGCGCCGGATTATGTGTTCCTGGCATGTTTTGCCTTTGTAGCCGTGTTTGGCCTGGTCATGCTGTCATCGGCCAGTACCGCCGTGGCATTCCAGCGCTTTGGTGACAGTTTGTATTACGTAAAACACCAAATCCTCAACGGATTTTTGCCTGGGGTATTTATCTGCATCGCCTGTTCAATGATTGACTACCGCCTCTGGCGGCGCTTGGGGTTCACCCTGTTTGTCGCGGCTATTGTCATGCTTGTTGCCGTTCTTATTCCCGGCCTTGGCGTGTCCTTTGGCGGCGCGCAAAGCTGGCTGGGGCTTGGCCCGTTGGTGTTCCAGCCGTCGGAGGTGGTGAAGCTGGCCTTTATCATGTACCTGGCTGCCTGGCTGGAGAAGCGCGACAAACGAGTCATCAAGGATTTTTCTGACGGGTTCATGCCGTTTTTATTGTCCCTTGGCATTGTCATGGTGCTCATGCTGGCTCAGCCGGATGTGGGAACCATGACCGTTATCGTCATGATCGCCTTGATGGTGTATTTTGCCGCTGGAGCGGATATTAAGCATTTGTTGGGATTTGCGGCGCTTGGCGTGGCGGGGCTGTTCTTCCTCATCAAAATTGCCCCGTACCGCACCGCACGCCTGACGGTCTTTTTGCATCCGGAATTGGACCCGCAGGGGATTGGGTATCACATTAACCAGGCGTTGCTGGCGATTGGTTCCGGCGGGTTGTTTGGTTTGGGATTTGCGCATTCTCGGCAGAAGCATTTGTATCTGCCAGAAGTTATCGGCGACTCCATTTTTGCAATTATCGCCGAGGAACTGGGGTTTGTCGTCGTTGCGATATTTTTGGCCATTTTGTTTACGCTTATGCGGCGCGGGTACCGTATCGCCAAGCAGGCGCCCGATAATTTTGGCCGTTTTGTGGCCGTAGGTATTATCAGCTGGATCGGGTTTCAAAGTTTTATCAACATTTCCGCCATGGTTGGGTTGCTGCCCATTACGGGGCTGCCGTTGCCGTTTGTTTCCTACGGCAGCTCATCGCTTATCGTGTTGTTTGCCGCGATGGGCATTATGATTAATATTTCGCGGCAGACAATTGACGCCGCCGCCAAACCAGGTGCTCG
>CAYQCH010000031.1:0-8199 GCA_964415935.1 uncultured Gammaproteobacteria bacterium | reverse complement strand
AAAATCCCTTGAAGGGAGGTGAGCTATGAAAAAAATCGGCCTGTTTTTAGCCAGTGTTGCCTTATCGGTCTCCTTGTTTGCGGTTCCAGCCATGGTGGGCGCGCAGACGGACATTTTCGGCGTCAACTACGGCGCGGCCACGGGTTTGGGTCAGCAAGATCCTCGTGAAACGATCGCGAACGTCATTCGTATCGCGCTTAGCTTCCTCGGTATCGTCGCTGTCTTGATCGTCCTGTGGGGCGGCGTCCTTTGGATGACGGCTGCCGGAAGCGATGAAAAGGTAGAAATGGCCAAAAAGGTGTTGTTCTCCGGTCTTATCGGTTTGATCATCATCTTATCGGCGTTCGCCATCACCAACTTTGTCGTCAACCAATTGATTGGCGCGACCGGTACGAACGTATAGTGCACTCTATTGAAATTTCAATAGTCTCCGGAAAGCTCGATGGGCTTTCCGGGGAAGGAAGGCAGCCAGGATTCTGACTTTCTTCCTTCCTATGAAAATGTTTACGCGATGTGTTTCTGTGGCCGCGCTTTCTTTGTTTTTCGCCGTGTTCGCCATAGCGCCTGTTTCGGCGCAGCAAGGCGTGAATGTCCGCGGGGAATTTCAAAATACCCTGGAGCGTTCCGGGTTAGCGCAGCGCGGCAGCCAGGCCAATGTCTACAACGCTATCGGCCAGGTGGTAAATGCGTTTCTTGGTTTGATCGGCATTGCCGTTTTCGTGCTGGTGGTATACGCCGGCGCATTGTGGATTTTGGCGGCGGGAAACGAAACAAATGTAGAAACGGCGAAAGCGATTCTCAAGGGGGCTGTTATCGGGCTTGTCATTATTTTTGCTTCATACGTCATTGTCAACTTCACCTTGCAGCAGCTGAATCGAGCCCTGGGTACGAACCCAACCGTGGGTGGTGAAGGGCAATAACACATGACTTTATGAATCATCTGGCCGCGCGCGTCTCCATTTTTCTGGCTTCGTTGGCTTTTGCCCTGTTTCTTGCTGTTCCGGTCTTTGCTCAAAGCGCCGGGGCAACGGAGAAATGCACCGGTTCCGCATTGCAGTGTGCGGCTTCGCGACTGAATATCTTTGCATCCGGCTCCGGCGTGAGCACAACGCGCACGCCGCAGTCCATTGTCGGTCGCTTTATTAACACGGCAGTTGCAATTCTTGGCGTCGTGGCCGTCGCCTTGATTGTGTATGCGGGCGGTTTGTGGATTACCGCCGGTGGAGATGACGAAAAAGTATCCCAAGCCAAAAAGATCATCAAAAACGTCGTCATTGGCATGATTGTGCTTGGCCTTGCCTACGCTATTACCTCGTTTATCGTTTCACTCATCGCTTAGGTATGCGCTTCCGATTTTTCAGAGTATGGATCCTGGCAGCAGCGGCGGGGGTACTGGTTTTTTCTCCCATGGCCGTGTCGGCTCAGGAATCAGAGTCAGATTCCATTTTTGGCGGCATCACCCAAGGAATTGGCCAGACGGCTTCCGAAGCAGGGTATGATGTCCAGGAGGGAGATCCCGAAAGCACGTTAGGCGCGACCGTCAACCGTGTGGTGAATTTGGCCATCGGCATGCTCGGGGTTGTTGCCACGCTTTTTATTATCTACGCCGGATACTTGTGGATGACTGCTGGCGGGGATACGAACCAAATTGAACACGCCAAGAAAATTCTCAAGCAAGTTGTTGTCGGATTCATTGTCTTGTCGCTTGCGTACGCCATCGTCACCTTTGTCTTCAGCCTTATCTCCAGGGCCGGCGGCAGCGATCAGGCGCCGCAAGCGGACCAGGGCGCCAGCGGCACAGATTAAAACATTTTTTGTATGCATACTGTAAAGCATTTGTTCCAAGTGATCTATCGATTGTCATTTGTTCTGGCGGGGGTAGCTGCCTGGCCTGCTGGATTTGTCCGCGCGCAGGGATTTCAGGGAACAGTCGATAACATCAACCAGCAGTTAGGGACGGCCGGGCAGTCAGGATTTGGCATCCAGAGCGGGGAAGAAGTAACCTTGGGAAGCATCGTCGGCAATTACGTTACCGTATTCCTCGGTTTTGTGGGGACCATTGCCTTTGTGGTCTTTTTGTACGGAGGCTTTCTCTGGCTGACGGCCCGCGGCAACGAAGAGCAGGTGGCCGATGCCAAGAAATACCTCTTTAACGGCACCATCGGCATCGTCGTTATCGTTTTTGCCTACGCCGCCGCTTACTTCATCACCAGCCAGCTGTATCAGGCGGCCCGCTAATATGTTTCGCCAACGATTGTTCCACGGCATTGTCATTCTGATTGTCGCTTTCTCCGTGGTTGCCGGTTCTTTTGTGGCCCGTGTCGCCGTGCAGCAGGCCGTGGCGCAGTCTGAGGAAAGCAATGCATCCGTGTTGATCGCCCAGTCGCCGCTTCAGGAGTTGCAGCAGGCCGGCCGGGGGTATACCGGCGGTTCGACAAAACCGCCGCGCGATTTGCGACTGGTTGTGGCGGGGTTTATCCGCATGGGGTTAGGTCTCGTCGGTATTACCATGATTTGCCTCATGCTGTATGCCGGCTTTATGTGGTTTTCCGCTCGCGGCAATGACGAGCAGGTACAAAAAGCTAAAGACACCATCCGCAACGCCGTCATTGGTATGGTTTTGGTGGCCATGACGTATTCGCTTGTTACGTTTATCTTCCGCAGCGTGTTTGTTTCTGCCGGATCCACCGCCCCGCAATGCCAGGGATTTTTGGAAAATGTTAATCCGTTTGCCGGTTGCCAATAATATGTTGAATCGTACTGTTGGTTTTCTCAGCCTTATGACTCTTGTGTTGGGTTTTGCCCTGGTGTTTGGCGGAGCTGCCCTGGCGCAACAGGGTGTTACCTCTCCCAACACCAATGTCACGCCGGAGGCGAATCCTTTTAACCGGGACCTGGTCACGGAAGTTGGCGGAGCCTTGCCGCGCGAATACCAGCTGTCGGCCAATGCCAGCCCGCTTGAATTGACGGTGCGCATTATCCGCATCTTATTGAGCTTTGTCGGTATTCTGTTGGTCGGTTTGCTGGTCTATGCGGGATATTTGTGGATGACGGCGGCGGGAGCTGACGAGCAGATTTCTACGGCTAAGGCGACCATGAAGAACGCCGTTATCGGGTTGATTGTCATCATGATGGCCTGGACATTGTCGACCTATATCATCCGCCGTATCCAGGTGGCCACGCGCGCGTACGGCCGGGGCGGGCTGCTGCAAGGCGTTGGTACGGAACTACAGGAAGGCGCCATTCGGTTTGAAAATCGCATCACGCAGTAATGAGAACATCCGCCTTACGGGGCGGATGTTTTGTAATGCTCCAGCCAGTCGCGGTGGGTATAGAGGTTGATGAGATGCTGCGACAGCATGTGGGAGTTGCCCGGCGCATAGAGCAGGCCGGTTTTCCCGTGCTCAATACATTCTGCATGGCTGGGAATATCCGTGGCAATCACGGCCAGGCCGCGATGGCGCGCCTGCAACACCACCGGATCGCAGCCTTCGTCGTATACGGCAGGGGCAATACAGACCTCCAGATGCTGCAGGAAGCGCTGGTAGTCGGCGGCGTTGGCCGCAATATGCACCCGGTCTTTGAGATGCGTCTGGTCCAACAGCCATTGGAAGCGCCGTTTGTCGGGGCCGTCGCCGATGATAAAGACTTTTAAGTCTGGCATGATTTCCATGCTTTGCTGGATAGCCTGGATGACCGTTTCCAGCCCCTGGTCGGGTTTGAGGGCGCAGATGACTCCCACCAGAAATCCGGGCATGGTCAGGAATTTAAACGCCGGCGGCGTGGCCGTAGAAACGGGAAGCGGCGGTAACTCCTGGGTTATACGGTCTTTGTCGATGCCCCATTCCTGCAGCGTTTTGGCCAATGTGGCGCTGGGCACGATAATAGAGGCCCGTTGCGACCGGCTGACCAGCTTGTGTTTGGCGGCGGCGGGCAGGTCGGCGGGAATACGCGTAACATAGACGCGCATCGGCCGGCTGGCATACCAGTTTTTTGGCAGGACAAACAATGACGCCCAGCCGAATACATGTACGCTGTCATCGGATGTTGGTTGGATCGGGCTGATATGCTTGCGGCGATACAGTGCAGCACGCAACGGGGCAGCCGAGGGTTTCGCGTCAAAGACGGGGAGAGGCTGGTGTTTGCTTCCATCCAGCCGGCCGGGCGCATACCAGGCCAGACCTTGCTCCTGTCTCGCAAGAATACGGGCGTATAGCTGCGTCAATTCGTCCGCGGTTGCGCTGTCGAGGTAAAAGGCGCGGTTCATGCGTCGTATTTTTTAAGGGAAGCGAGGTCGCGGATGAAAGCCGGCGAGATGCCTTTGGTCAGGAGCATGGCGGCGCCGTAGACGGCGATGGCCAGCAGCAAGCGCGGCAAGAATGGCCAGCCTTGCGTCAGCCAGAGGGCGGCGGCCATTAGAGCGCAGGAAACGGCAATGGGAAGCCAGCGACGCAACGACGGCAGCAGCATGGTGTGCCGCGCGTAGACAATGAAGACGAGGACGGCAACCAAAGTTTCGGTCGCAATGGTCATGGCCGCCGCGCCCAGCGCGCCAAAGGCGGGAATGGCCAGGAAGTAACCGATGACGCCAAGGACAGCGGTAATGGCATAGGCGAAAATCGTGCGCTTTTGCAGGCCAATGGCTACAATGGCGTGGGCAAATACGGCGTTAAAGAAGATGATGCCGCTGGCCCAGATCAACAGCTGCAATATCAACCCCGAGGCGCGAAAGGCCTCGCCGGCCACCAGCGCCATGAGGTCGGCGCCCACGAACAGGGTGCCCACCATCATGGGCCAGGCCACCACGCTCATGGCGTCAAAACCTTGCTGGATCATGGTGCCAAAACGGTGGCGGTCCTGCGTATGCCAGTATTGCGTCAGCAATGGCAGCAACAGGCCGGCAAACAACACCGGAAAGGTAGTCAGGACGTCGACCACTTTGTACGCGGCGCCGTATAAACCCACTTCTTCCGGCGCGCGATAAACGGATAACACCAGAATGTCGGTTTTCAGGTATAGCAGGTTTAAGGCGATGCTGAGCGCAATCGGCCAGGTGGATGACCAGATGTCTTTCCAGCAGGCAAGGTTAAAGCCGAGTCGGATGGCTGACATGCGGCGGGCCGGGAAGAAGAGGAATACAAATTGCACCACGTTGCTAATGCTGACAGCGGCGATAATGGCCAGCAGGCCGAGGTTGAAATAGATGCAGGCGACCACGGCCGCGAGAAGAAATACTCGGTTGGCTATTTCGGCGACAGACACCCACTGCATGTTCAGCTTGGCCTGGAAGTAGCCGAGAAAAATCTGGTTTACCGCCATGAAAAAGAAGGAGACCGTGCCAACGGCAATGCCCAGCTTGACGATGGGGGGATAGGGAAAGACGAGAACAATGAGAGGCGCCAGTCCCAGGAACACCACGGCAGAGACCAGGCGCAAGCCAAGGATGTTGGCAAACAGCGTATCTTCATCCCATCCTGCCGCGCCCTGCGTTTGCCGCGCTTTCCCAAGCATCTGTGCGGTGGTTAAGGTCAGGCCAAAGTCGACGAAAATTCCAAAAAACTGCAAAAAACCCATGATGGTGCTGTAGTATCCGAAGCCGGCTTGCCCCAGCGCGCGCGTCATGATGGACACGGTTAAAAGCCCAAGCAAGGTTCCGATGACCTTGCTTGAGAATTGCATAATCGTGTTGTGCGCGATTTTACGGGTCAGGGACATAGGCCCAAAAGCATGTGCTACACTAAAATACAGATACAAACGCTTGTCTATGCTACAAACCCATACTAGCAGAACCTATAAAAAGGCACAGCGCGCTGTCGCGGGCTTATTACTGGCTTTTTCCGCGTTATTGCCGTCGCTTCCGGCGGCAGCCGCCACGCCGGCCTGGGCGGGAAGCGAAACCGTGCGCAGCCATCAGTCTGTTTCCTTGCTGCCGGGCGCGGCGTTTACCTTTGAAATCAAGTTCAAGAATACCGGCAGCAAGACCTGGCGCAATGACGGCGCCAATTTTGTGGCTTTGGCCACGGTTGAGCCGGAAAAACACTCCAGCAAGTTGCGGCATAGTTTTTGGGAAGAACCCTACCGTCCCGCCCGCCTGCTGGAGAAGTCCGTCGCGCCCGGACAGACGGGCACGTTTCGCTTTGCCATCCAGGCGCCGACGGCCGAGGGCGTGTACAACGACACGTTTCAGGCCGTGGCCAAAAATCTAGCCTGGATTGAAGGCACCAGGTTTTCGTTAAGCGTCAACGTCAGTAAGAATACGCAGACCAGGCCCGTGTCCGTCGCGCCTAAACCCGGCGTGGCGCCGACGCAGACGGATTATCCCGTCCGGGATGGCGCGGCCTATGCTGCAACCTGGGTTACGGATCAGGTGTTTGCCGTGCAGGCAAAACCGGGTGAGATTGTGGAAGTGACGGTAGAAGCTAAGAATGCGGGCACGGCAGCCTGGCGCAACACCAACAGCCGGTTTGTTTCCCTATATACGGTGCGGCCGAATTACCATGCTTCATTGTTTTACGCCAAGGGCGCCAAGGGGTGGAAGAATGAAACACAAATTGCCATGACCTCGCTGAAGGCATCGCCGGGCAATACCGCCAAATTCACCTTTGCCATTCAGGCGCCCGCAAAAGTCGGCGAGTACCGGGAGAATTTCCGTCTTGCGGCAGAAGAGTATTCCTGGTTCAAAAACGGGGAGATGCAGCTGGCTGTCACGGTGGCCGAGCCAAAGCCGGACGCGGGGAATGGCACCAAACCCGAAGGCGAAGGCACTTCCACGTCCGATCCCAGTTCCGAATCCGCATTGTATCGCGACACTACGTATGAGGCGCTGTACATGGTTAGTTCGCATCGTTCTTTTGACGTGCGGCCGGGCGCGAAAATGACCGTGCAGGTCGGATTCAAGAACGTCGGGCAAAAAACGTGGAAACGGGAAGGGTCGCGATTTGTCTCTTTGTACACGATAGAGCCAAACTACCGGTCGTCGCGTTTTGCCACCACCAGCGCGTCCGGCGGCTGGCTGTCTGACCATCAGATCACCATGGTGCAGCAGGAAGTGCTGCCGGGCCAGATAGGGTATTTCAAATTCGACCTGGTTGCGCCGTCCACATCCGGCATGTACGTGGAAAAATTCCGCATGGCCGCCGAAGACCTGACCTGGATCAAGGGCGGGGAGCTTGAATTGCCCATTTTGGTTCGGTTGCCGGATGGCGGGTTGCCATCCACGGACAGGCCCGGCGACACGGGAGCGCCCAATGAATTAGGGCCGATCATGCGCGTGGGGTTGTATTCGTCCGACCAGCCGTTCATAGTCACGGCGGACAGCCCGTTTGAATTGCGCAGCGGCAGCGGGGAATTGCTGGTGTCATTGCCGGCCCGCAGCCCGGTCACGGTTACGTATGACCGCTTGCAAAAAACCTACGGCGTTACGGCCCTGGGCGTGGATCGCGTGCAAACGGATTATGTGGTCATGCAGGCGCTGGATAACAGCACCATCATGACGATTTTGTCCCTGAACAAGCCGGTGCCGTGGAATCCGGCCATCAATGAAAACACCTTCCGTGGTTCCATTGAAATCCGCCATTCCGACGTGACGGACAAGACCTGGGCCATTAACATTTTGCCCATGGAGCATTACTTGCGCGGCATTGCTGAAACCAGCAGCAGCTCGCCAGTGGAATTCCTGAAAGTCATGACGCTGGCCGCGCGCACGTACGGGTATTACCATTTCCAGCGCCAAACGAAGCATGCCGATGAGAATTTTTACGTCGATTCCGTCTATGACCAGGTGTACCGGGGCTATTCCCTGGAAAAGCGGCATCCGTCGCTGGTACAAGCCGTGCAGGAAACGGCTGGCGAGGTTGTGACATACACCAATCCCGAGACAGGAGAGATTAAAATCGCCATCACGCCGTATTTTTCCTGGAGCGACGGACGCACGCGCGCCTGGTCCGAAGTCTGGGGCGGCGACGTGCCGTGGACCAAGTCCGTTTCCGTGCCTCAGGATGCCGGCCGGACGCTGTACGGGCATGGCGTCGGCCTTTCTGCGCGTGGCGGCTTGCTGATGGTGGAAGAAGATGGTAAGACCTACAAAGAAGTGTTGAACTACTTTTTTCAGGGCATTGAGATTCAGGACTGGTACTAACTGGGGTACAGCCTCCCGTTCCCCCTCGGCTCGGCCTTTCTCCGCCTCAGAAGGCGGCCGGC
>CAYQCH010000030.1:6562-8965 GCA_964415935.1 uncultured Gammaproteobacteria bacterium | reverse complement strand
AAGTCCAAGGATCGCGACGAGGCCAAGGTCAATTTGATGAAGAAGTTCAAGTTCTCCGAACGCCAGACCGATGCCATTTTGGAAATGCGCCTGTCGCAGCTGGCCAATTTGGAACGCATCAAGGTAGAGAAGGAGTTGGAGGAGAAGCTGGCGCTCATCAAAGAGCTGAAGGACTTGTTGAAGAGCCCCAAGAAGATCCTCAAACTCATCGGCGACGAGGTGAAGGAGATTGAAGAAGCGTACGGGGATGACCGCCGCACCAAAGTCGTGGCCAGCGCCGTGGACAAGATCAGTGAAACCGACCTGATCCCCAATGAAATGACCATCATCATGATGACCACGGACGGCTACATCAAGCGCGTGCCCACGGACACGTTCCGCGTGCAGGGACGCGGCGGCAAGGGCGTCATGGGCCTGACCACCAAAGAGCAGGATACGGTCGAGCTGATGCTGACCACTATGACGCATTCCGACGTGCTGTTCTTTACCAGCCGCGGCCGCGTCTTCAAGTTGAAGGCGTACGAAATCCCGCAGGCGTCGCGCACGGCCAAAGGCCAGGCCATCGTCAACTTCCTCCAGCTGGCGCCCAGCGAAAAAGTCCGCGCCGTCCTGCCGACCGTGGACCTCATGAAGCAGAAGTTCCTTGTCATGGCCACGGAAGCCGGCCTCATCAAGAAGACGTCCATCGACCAGTTCCTCAACATCCGCAGCAACGGGCTTATTGCCATCAAACTGAAGGGCGACGACAGCCTGCGCTGGATCGTGCCGTCGACGGGAAAAGATGAAATCGTTATTGTCACGGCAGAAGGGCAGTCTATCCGCTTTCCGGAAAAGGACGTGCGCGACATGGGCCGCGCGGCCGCCGGCGTGCGCGCCATCCGTCTGAAAGGGAAGGACAAAGTGGTCAGCATGGGCGTGGTTACGGCCGATATGAAGAAAGCCCAGATGATCGTCATCATGAAGAACGGTTATGGCAAGCGCACGCCGCTTGGCCAGTACCGCGTGCAGAGCCGTTCCGGATCAGGCATCAAAACCGCCAACATCACGTCCAAGACCGGCAACATTGTGTTTGCCACGATTATTGAAGAGGGCGCGCTGCAGGATCTGTTAATCATTTCCAAGCACGGTCAGGTCATCCGGTTGTCGGTGGACGAGGTCAGCATCCTGGGCCGCGCCACGCAAGGCGTGCGCGTCATGCGCTTTAAGGACAGCGGGGACACCGTGGCCAGCACCACCCTGGTGCATACGGCCGAGGAGCCGGAAGCCGAAGAACCAAAGAAAGGCGGGAAATAAAGGAAAAACGCAATCGTCTATGCGGGTATCCACCTCAATCAGCCGGCGTTTTGGCCGGCCTGGGGTGGATAACTTGCTTTTTTGGCTCATTTTAATTATAGTTAGGCCAGTTTAACCGTAGTACCGCTGCTTGCTTGTTCCAGTGGTCTGTAAGAAACGTATGGGTTTACCTACAAAGAAACACACTCGTTCACAACGCGATAAGCGCCGCGCGCATCTCGCCTTAAAAGCGAAGCAGGTCCAGTCTTGCGCCAAGTGCAAGAGCCCGGTCATGCCTCATCATGCGTGCGAAGTGTGCGGGACCTACCGCGGTCGCCAGGTGATTGCAACGGCGTAACAAGAGAATTTTTGCTCTTTGCGCTCTTTGCGGACACTTGCCCTCCGGCAGCCTGCCCATAAGCAGGCGGGACGGAGACGCCGCAAGCATTTATGTCCAACCGACATCTTGCCAGAACCATTGCCATGCAAACGCTGTACGAATGGGATTTCAATGGCGCCGACCAGGCGCAGGTGTTGGAATTTTTAAAGGCGAACAAGCGCGAGTTTGCGCCCGCCTTTGACGACCAGGGATTCATGGAAGGCCTTATCAAGAACGTCCTGAAACACCAGGGCGACATTGACGCGTACATCGTCAAGTACGCACCCGAGTGGCCGCTGGAGCAGATCACCACGGTCGACCGCAACATTTTGCGCATCGGCGTGTACGAACTGGTTTTTTCACCGGACGTGCCATCCAAGGTCGCCATCAATGAAGCGATTGAGCTGGCCAAGACGTTTGGCGGCCAGGCTTCCGGCAAGTTCGTCAACGGGGTCTTGGGAGCGATTTACAAGGACTTGTCGGAGAAGAAAGGGCTGAAGGAGCAAAAACAGAAACCTAAAACGTAATTGGTGGATGATTGCTGCCAAATGGGTTGGCATCAGTCATCTTCCGCCTCACAACATGCAACTGAACCAAGACTTCCAGGCCCTCGCCCAGGCATTGGGCCTTGAATTTAAGGATATTAAGCTGCTGCATCAGGCGCTTGTGCATCGTTCCTACCTGAACGAGCATCGTGATTTTCCTCTCGACCACAATGAACGCCTCGAATTTTTGGGCGACGCCGTGCTGGA
>CAYQCH010000030.1:0-6462 GCA_964415935.1 uncultured Gammaproteobacteria bacterium | reverse complement strand
ATTTTCCTCTCGACCACAATGAACGCCTCGAATTTTTGGGCGACGCCGTGCTGGAGCTGGTCGTCACGGAATATTTGTATCTCAACTATCCGAATCCGGAAGGAGAGCTGACCAACTGGCGCGCCAGCCTCGTCAACGCCAACATGATGGCGGAAGTGGCCAAGGAATGCGGCCTGGAAGACTATTTGCATTTGAGCAAAGGGGAATCCAAGGACACCGGTAAAGCCCGCCAGTATATTCTGGCCAATGCCATCGAAGCCGTGATTGGCGCCATTTACCTTGACCAGGGTTGGGATGCCGCCAAGCAGTTCATTCTCAAGCGCGTCCTTTCCAAGCTGGACTACATTCTGGAGCACAAGCTGTACATGGATCCCAAGTCCAAGTTTCAGGAAATCGCGCAGGAGCGCCTGGGCATTACGCCTACATATCAGGTTGTCTCCGAAAAAGGGCCTGACCATCAGAAAATTTTTGAGGTTGCGGCCTTGCTGGGCGCCGCCACCGTCGCAAAGGGGACGGGGTCCAGCAAACAGGAAGCGCAGGTAGAGGCGGCCAACGCCGCGCTGAAGGCAAAAGGGTGGGATTAGGCCGGGGTACAAAAGACTAAAACACACACATGAAAAACAGTTTGGAAGACATTTTGGCCGCCGCCGTGAAGGTGAGGGCATCTGACATCCACCTGGTGGTGGGGCAGCCGCCCATTGTGCGCGTCGACGGTGAATTGCACGCGCTTAAAGGCTTTGATTCGCTGGAAGAGACCGACACGCAGGGGTTTGCCACGGACATGCTGGTCAAGCCGCAACGCGAGCGGTTTTACCAGGAAAAGGAACTGGATACGTCCTATCAGCTGGAAGACGGCACGCGTTTTCGCGTCAATTTCCACTGGTCCAGCGGTAATATCGCCGTGGCCATCCGCGTACTGAGCGCGGAGATCCCCGGTATGGACGAAATTGCTTTGCCTCCGGTGGCGTACGACCTGATCAAGGAGGAAGCCGGGTTGATTCTGCTGACCGGCCCCACCGGCTGCGGCAAGACCACAACCATGGCTTCCATGATTGACCGCATCAATCAGGACGTGGGAAAGCACATCGTGACGCTGGAAGACCCCATCGAATACATTTACAAATCCAAGAACAGCATCATCAAGCAGCGTGAATACGGGGCAGATTTCCTGTCGTTTCCGGAAGGCCTGAAACGGGTGCTGCGCCAGGACCCGGACGTCATCATGGTGGGTGAAATGCGCGATTTGGAAACTATTGCCCTGGCCATTACCGCAGCGGAAACCGGCCACCTGGTCTTTGCGACGCTGCACACCTACAGCGGCCCGCAAACTATTGACCGCATCGTGGACAGTTTCCCTCCGTATCAGCAGAACCAGATCCGCCTGCAGGTTTCTTTGACCTTGAAGGCCGTTATTTCCCAGCGGTTACTGACTAAAGTGGGCGGCGGCCGCATCGCCGCGCGCGAGGTACTCATCAACACCAACGCGGCGGCCAACCTGATTCGTGAAAATAAAATCACGCAGTTGCAGACCGTCATTGAAACGGGCGCCAAGTATGGCATGATAACGCTGGACCGTTCATTGCGAGAATTGATTGAAATGGGCGTCGTTGCCGAAGACGAAGCCGCCGGATACGCCTCCAGCAGCCGCGCTTTAAGGTAAAGCATCGTTAACACACATGCCCCGGCTCGTAACGCGGAAGCCCGCGACACTCGCCAGAACATGTGTGCATAACGTTTTTCATAAACAAAAAATCCGCCACGAGGGCGGATTTTTTGGTGGGCGCAAGAGGATTCGAACCTCTGACCTTTACAATGTCAATGTAACGCTCTAACCAACTGAGCTATGCGCCCGTGGTGGGCCGGCTGGGATTCGAACCCAGGACCGTTTGCTTAAGAGGCAACTGCTCTACCAGCTGAGCTACCGACCCACAAGCAATCAACATGGTGCACTCGGAGGGATTCGAACCCCCAACCCCTTGGTCCGAAGCCAAGTGCTCTATCCAGTTGAGCTACGAGTGCAGGGGGAGCCAAAAAAAACAAATCGCTCCGCAGCGATTGCACCTTGGATGATACTGAAAGAAGGGCGGGTTTGTCAATGTTTTAGCTTGATTTCCCGCGTGTTTGCAAGGGGAACCGTTCAGACATGACGGGCACTTGAAATTTTGGCCAATTTTGTCTATTATAGAGGACTCTTCGGGCGGTCCGGAGAGCGTTCTTTCCAAAACTTCTGGGTCAGGAGTTTGCTATATGGCAGTCCAGGTCGGCCAGGCAAAACCTGGCCCCGTCATGAGGTATCAACCCTGCCCGCATTGCGGGCGCAAGAAGCTGTACGATCGGGCGCAGATCGAAGTCATCTTCGAGCATCACGCCGATGAGATGGGCAACTTCGCCTGCGTCAACCGCGAGTGCCGCCAGCTCATCCACATCACCGACCCGCCGGAGTTCCGGCTGGTCAGGGCGAGGCCGTCTTCGTCGCCACCGAGCGGCAAGATGCGGCGCCCGTCGGGTCGCAACGACCGTCCGATGGTTCCGTCTGGGTCATCAAGCGGCCTTCCGGCGCTGAGTGGCGACCAGACCATTACGGAGCCTGCGCTGCCAGTGCAGGATCTGGCGGAAGCGGACACCATCGCCAAGCATGAGGAGCAGGTTGCCGAGCGCCGGCGCCAGATCGAGAAGCTGAAGGCCGACATCCTTGAGGCCGGTCGGCGGCAGGAACTTTTCCACGGCCGATACAAGCTGGGCGAAAAGGCCGGCTCCGGCGTTTCGGGTGTCGTCATGGTGGCTCGCGATGTGCAAGCCAATATTGGCGTGGCCCTCAAGTTCCATCTGGACACTGCTTTCGACGATGACGATGCGCAGCTTCCGCGGCTGCGTATTGACCGCGCGTACGGCATCCAGGCGCTGTTCCAGAGTTCGCATGTCGTGCATCCGGTGGACAAGTTCGAGCATCCGCGTTTCGGCGTCGTGACCGTGGAGCGCTACATCAGCGGCGCTGCCCTGGACATGGCGTTGAAGATGCAGGAACGGCTTCCGGAAGACCAGGCCATCGACATCAGCATCCAGTTGGCGGAGATCCTGGTCGAAGCCAACACCCTGCATGTCGTTCATCGCGACATCAAGCCTGCCAACATCCTCGTCCAGTTTCGCCGCGGCCAATCGCATGTGCACCTGATCGATTTTGGCCTGGCGCGCATCCGTCGCCCCAAGGGAGAAGGGGATGCCATGATGGCCGGCACGGCCGAGTTCAGCCAGAGGGACATGCGGGTGCGCCTGGGCCTGCGTTCCAAGACGAGGCCAAGAAGCCAGATCGAGCATCTCGCGGTTTCGCTGACGCAGAGCAAGGGCGTGCTGGGCACGCCGTGGTACGTTTCGCCTGAGGCCATCGAGGGCGCGACGGCGGATCATCGCTCTGACCAGTACAGCCTGGCGGCGACCATCTACCACATCGTGACTGGGCAGCCGCCGTTCGATGGTGTCAGCTCGTTCGAAATCATGGTCAATGCCATCTGCGGCAATCTGGAGCCTGCCTGGGTCGTGGCGGAGCGCAACGGGAACCCCATTCGCAAGGAGTTCTCGGACATCCTGATGAAGGCGCTCAACCGGGATCCCGAACTGCGGTACCAGTCGCCTGAGGAATTCCTCGACGACCTCAAGATGCTGCAGCACCTGCCGGCCAAGCCGCAGAGCAGCGAGCAGCGCTTGCCGCCGGACGCGATGCGAGTCCCGCGGTATGAGTCCAGAGTCCTGCCGTGGGTTCTGTTCGTGGCGGCGCTCTTCATGGCGATCGCTTCGTACATGAACTGGATCCCCCGCATCACCCCGCCTTAACCGGCGGTCACACCTCGACTCGCGTTCGCGCGCGGGTCGAGGTGTTCCTTTTTAGGGGCATGCCGTTGATTTTTCCCGCTGTTTGGCGTACCATCACGGGGCAAGAAAAATTCGGGCGAATGGCGGAACTGGTAGACGCACTAGCTTCAGGAGCTAGCGAAGAAATTCATGAGGGTTCGAGTCCCTCTTCGCCCACCATAAGAAACCAAGGAACACTTGGTTTTTTGTTTGGTTTTTGCTAGTGTCCACCAATGGTTTAGTCGCAGGAGGGCGCATGAAACCATTTCTGAACGAGGATTTGTACCGGACCGTGTCCGGCCGTTGCGCCCTCCCGCTGGAGATGCTGGCGCAGCGTTTGCCTCAGGTGGAGGAGGGCAGGGCTCTGGACATCCTGCGCGAGCAGGGATTTCAATTCCAGCATGTTGATCCCGTCTCAACCGCCCTGGACTGGGCGGGCAAGGCGCGGTACCAGTTCGCCGCGCCCGTATCGCAGGCGCCGGATTTTGTAGACTGTTCCGGGTTTATCAAGTGGGTGTACGGCCGGTTGGGGTTGTTGCTGCCTCGCCGGTCCATCCAGCAGAGCCGTCTGGGCGTGCCGGTGGACCAGCCAGGCGCCCTGCTGCCGGGCGACCTGGTGTTCAGCCAGTCGCGCAACAACCGGAAGCTGCACGGCGACTCCGTGTCCGTCGGGCATGTCGGCATGTTCATCGGGAAAGGGGCGGTCATCCATGCTTCCCGTGAAGCGGGCGGCGTGGAGGTGACGTCCACGGATCTGTTCTGGCGGCAGGGGTTTGCCTGCTGCCGCCGCATCCTGTTACAGCGCTTCCTGACGGCACTCATCCCGGAGGGATGGGACACTGAGCGCGCGGATGACATGGTCTGCGTGGTCTATGACATTTTCCGCAACGAAAAACCCCGGTAGGGCGCAAGCTCTTCCGGGGTTCTTCTATGAAAGGCGGCGTTATTGTTGCGGGCCGAATACGAATAATCTCGCAATGGCTTCGAGGATGCCGCGATGGATGTTGGTCAGGACAAGGATGCCGACAAACGTGAAAAAGACGCCGGAAATTTTGTACCCGAAGCGCCCGCCGCCGGATCCGTGAAAGTATTTGTCAAAAAAGGGAAGGGTGCCGAAGTTTTCGTATAACCAATCGCCTTTGAGGGTCACGATGACGCCGACGATAATCATTCCCAGGCCTAAAAGTATGCGCACAAATGAATCTGTTAATGTTACGTATATTTTAGCACAAACAAAAAGACCCAAGCCTTGCTTGAGTCCGTTTGGTGTCGGCGGGTGGATTTGAACCACCGACCTCGGGCTTATGAGTCCCACGCTCTAACCAACTGAGCTACGCCGACCTGACAAAGACGCAATATAATTGCGTCTCGTGCCGATACTATGCCGCATTTTTTGAGGCTAGTCAAGGTTGGCGGCTAGTACCGTATGGTCAAAGAAACGATTTCCGGCGGGTTGAACAGCCGTGCGCGCGGCCCGCTTTCCCCTGCGCCGCTCGTGATGTACAGCTGCGTGCCATTCAGGGTAAAAAGTCCCTTGTCATAGGCGCGGCCGAGTTCGTCCGGTATTTCGGGAACTGAGCCGATGTAAGGCAGGCGGATCTGCCCGCCATGGGTGTGCCCGGCCAGCACCAGGCTGATCTGTTCGGTCGGATCAAGCTCGGTTACGATGTCGGGATTGTGCGTCAGTAGTACAGTATGCGCATCCTGCGGTTTTTCCTGCGTGGACAGCTGCACAGAATAGCGGTCAGTCCAGTATTCCTCGATGCCTGCAATCCATAACCCCTTGACGTCCGCGCCTTCATTACGCAACACCTTGATGCCGAATGACTCCAGCACAGCCTCTACCTCCTCAGCATTTTTTTCATTCGGAGTTATGTCATCGCCCCAAAGATGAAAATCGTGGTTGCCGAGCACGGCATACGTTGGGTAGACGGCAGTGATGTCTTTGAACGACACCAGGGAGACGGCATCACGCGCGTCTTTCATGACGAAGTCGCCGGCCAGGAGCACCACATCCGGATTTGCTTCCGTCACGGTATGAAGCAGCCGTTCTACAAACCATGGGCCTTTATAGCGGCCGGCATGGATGTCGGAAATAAGGATGGCATGCAAATGGTTGGTGGCTTCCGGATGCAAAGAGATGTTGGCTTCCGTGACCACGATACGCTGCGGCTCGATGAAGCTGCCGTAAAAAATGACGCACCATGCGCCAATCGCTGCCATGGCAATGGCATCAAACACATGCTTATGCCCATGTTCGACGCGCCAGATCAGATAGGCAATGAGGGCCCCGTCGAGGATGAGAAAACCGAATATAATGACGTCAAACAACCAGTCCATAGATGCAAAAAGTATAGTCCCGGCATCAAAAAACCGCCAGCGTCGCTGACGGTCTTTTGGTTGCGGGACCCGGATTCGAACCGGGAGTCTCCGGGTTATGGGCCCGGCGAGATGCCAGTTTCTCTATCCCGCGAGAGAGGCTCCATGTGCATATGGGACATCTCTCGCGAGCGCAACGGTCCAAAGGGCGTGGTGCCCAAAGTGGGAGTCGAACCCACACTCCCGAAGGAACACGATTTTGAGTCGTGCGCGTCTGCCAGTTCCGCCATTTGGGCT
>CAYQCH010000029.1:0-10248 GCA_964415935.1 uncultured Gammaproteobacteria bacterium | reverse complement strand
CGTACCAGCGTTTGCCTTGTGATGTTTGTTTTGCCATAGCTTAGATGAGTTGTTCGATGCCAAGGTTTAAAAGGTAGTCGAGAACGGCAAAGTACAAGCCAATGAACAGGCTGATGCCAATGACCAGGAGGGTGTGCTTGCGCGTGGTTTCCGGCGTGGGCCAGATGACTTTGCGCAATTCTTCGCGGGATTCCTTGAGGTAGCGAACCAGTCGGTTGTTGGTGAGAATATTGGCCATAATACGGCTAAGGTTAGACGAAATTTTAGGACTTAAAAACGACCCCTGCGGGTCATTCATTTGATGTGCCAACTATACAGGAAAATGGGGAATCGGGCAAGGGCGTGTCGAAGTTGACAAAATAACAGAAATCCAGTGTTATTGGGCGCAAGGGAGTGCATATGAAGAATCGGATGCTTGCTGTCTTATTCCTTCTGGCTGGATGCGCCAGTGCTCCTTCAACGGAAGGGCAGTTCCCTGTAACGGTGGATTACACCCTGTCCTATCAGGACAGGATCCGAACCGGCGGTTTCCGCCGCGTGATGCTGGACGTTCTGGATGAGGGCGCCTTTCCTGTCTCTGGCGAGGGACTGGTGGACTGTACGCTGGAGCTGGTGCACGTCGGCCGCCGCGCGAACACGGCAGAGGTTCTGGACGTGCTGCACCAGCGAGGCCTGGAGCCCGCCCGCATCGAACACCTGATCGCTTTCGCCTCGCGCTATCGCGATCAGCTGCTGAAGTACATCATCATTGCCCCTGGTTCGTCCCGCGTCATCGTCAGCGAGCAAAGCGGCGGCCGCGCTGAGCGCACTGTGTACGCCGGAGCGGTCGGTTCGGAACACGGCTTCCCGGACCCGACACTGGGCGCGTTGGGAGCAAGAAACGGATGGCCGTCGTCATACGTATTTCTCGCCGTTCGCCATTGAATACACCCTCCTCGCGGAGAAATTCGCGGGGAGGGTGCTCTGTTTTAGATGTCCAGGTTCTTTACAGTTTTGGCATGGGTCTGGATGAAGCGTTTGCGAGGAGCGACTTCACTGCCCATGAGGATGTTGAAGTATTCGTCGGCGATGGCTGCGTCCTCCACCGTGACTTTCTTCATGACGCGCTTTTGCGGATCCAGCGTGGTTTCCCAGAGCTGGTCCGGGTTCATTTCACCCAAACCTTTATAGCGCTGGATGTTGATGCCGCCGACTTTGGTGGTTGGCGCGCCTTCTTCTCCTTCTGCGGCTTCTTCTGTCGCAGCTTTGGCCAGTTCTTCTTCCAGCTTCTTTTTCAGTTTGGCGTCGAGGCCTTTCATCATCTGGTTGACGATTTTATCCCGCTCGTCGTCGCTGTAGGCGTACTGTATTTCTTTGCCTTTATTGATTCGGTACAGCGGCGGCTGGGCGATGTACAAATGCCCGTTATCGATGAGCGGTTTGAAGTGGCGATAAAAGAATGTCAGCAGCAGCGTGCGGATGTGCGAGCCGTCCACGTCGGCATCGGCCATGAGCACGATGCGGTGATAGCGCAGCTTGTTGATGTCAAACATTTCGCCGATGTTCGTCCCGAGGGCAATGATCATGGGCAAAATGGTTTCTGACTTGAGCACGCGGTCCAGGCGGGTTTTTTCCACATTCAGCAGTTTGCCGCGGAGCGGGAGAATGGCCTGGAACATGCGGTCGCGAGCCTGCTTGGCTGAGCCGCCGGCCGAGTCACCCTCCACAATGAACAGCTCGCATTTGGCGGCATCGCTGGACGAGCAGTCGGCGAGCTTGCCGGGAAGATTGAACGAATCCAGGGTGCCTTTGCGCAACACCGATTCGCGGGCGGCTTTTGCCGCACGGCGAGCCTGCGCAGCCAGCACGCATTTGCCGATAATTTTTTCGGCGTCTTTGGGATGCTCTTCCAGCCAGTCTCCCAAGGCCGTGGCGACAATGTCGTCAACCAGCGGTTTGACGTGCGGGTTTCCCAGCTTGTCTTTGGTCTGACCTTCAAATTGCGGTTCGGGCAGCTTGACGCTGATGACGGCCGTCATGCCCTCGACGGTGTCATCGCCGGTGAGGTTTTCATCTTTCTCTTTCAACAAGCCTTTTTTGCGGCCATAGGAGTTCAGCGTGCGCGTGAGAGCGGTGCGAAAGCCCATGACATGGGTACCGCCGCCCGGCGTGAGGATGTTGTTGGTAAACGATTGGATTTCCTGGCGGATGTTGTCCGTGTACTGTACGGCGATTTCCGCTTTAACATTGTCCGCCTCTTTTTCCACATAGAAAATCTCTTCATTCTGAATGGTCTCGTCGCGGTTGAGATGTTTCACGTATGATTTCAGGCCGCCTTCGAAATAAAAACCAAAGGAGACTTCTTTGTTTTTGTCGCGGAAGTCGTTGACGATAATGTGCAAGCCCTTGGTGAGGTAGGCCTGCTGGCGCATGCGGTTGATGATGGTTTCCCATTTGAATTCCACGGTCGAGAAAATCTCCGGGTCGGGCTGGAAGCTGATGGTGGTGCCGGTTTCGGAGGCCTTGCCGATGGGTTTGACCTGCCCTTGCGGCTTTCCGCGCTTGAATTCTTGCTGCCAGATCTTGCCGTCGCGCATGACTTCGGCTTTGAGGTAGGTGGAAAGCGCGTTTACGACCGAAGCGCCTACGCCGTGCAAACCGCCGGAAACTTTGTACCCGCCGCCGCCGAATTTGCCGCCGGCATGTAATACAGTTAACACTGTTTCCAGGGTCGATTTTTTGCTGGTGGGGTGTTTTTCCACGGGGATACCGCGGCCGTTATCCGCCACCTCCACCAAGTTGTCAGGAAGCAGGGAAATGATGATGCGGCTGGCGTAGCCGGCCATGGCTTCGTCAATGGAGTTGTCCACGATTTCCCATACAAGGTGGTGCAAACCGCCTTCACCGGTGTTACCGATGTACATGCCCGGGCGTTTGCGCACCGGGTCTAGCCCTTCCAATACGGTGATTGCTGACGCGTCGTACTTTGGTCCCTTTGGATCTGGTTTTTTCGCCATAACTGGTTTCGCTATTTATGCGACAATTGTAGCAAATCTTTGGATTTTTTTCCACTCAAAATGGTACACTATACGCCTATGGCAGAAGGCTTTGACATCAAGGATTCGCGCATCGAAGAAATCTCCGAAAAGGAGCTGAAATACGGCTACTGGTTCGTGACGCATAAGGCGCAGATGCAACTGGCCATACGCGTATTCCTGATCGTGCTCTGTATTGTTTTTTACGGGTACGCTTTGGTCCGCCTGACCATTATCTACGCCATCGAGCAGCCGGAATATGAACAGTCTCTGCTCACGGCGGCGCTGGATTACATCAACGTGCCTGGCGTGCATGAATCCAGTCGCATTCAAGATTTGCAAGTCGTGTCGCGCGACGTGCTTGCTCAGGGCGGCGGCAAGGTTGATGTGGTCGCGCGTGTGCGCAATCCGAACACTAAATGGGCGCTGGAATCCTTTACGTTCCGTTTTGCGCTGGGAAGCACGGTCTACGAAGGCCGCAAGGCGTTTTTACTTCCAGGCGAGGAAAAGTTTCTTATGCTGTTGAACGTGGACGGCGCCGGCAGCGGCACCCCGCAGCTGTTTATTGACGAACCGCAATGGAAGCGCGTCGTTCAATATGAAACGTGGGGGCCGGAGCGGTTGCGCTTTACCATTTCAGACAAGCAGTTCATTCCATCCCGGCAGGGCGAGATTAGCGGGCAGCTGCCCGTCAGCGAAGTGCGGGCCACCATCGCCAACAATACCGCCTACAACTATAACGAAGTCATCGTGCAAATCGGTCTGTACACGGGCAGCCGCCTGGTTGCCGTCAACCAGGTGCCCCTGCCGGACTTCTTGTCGGGGCAGCGCCGTCCCATTGCCGCCATCTGGTCGGCCAACCTGCCGCCTGTCACGACCGTGGATATTATCCCGACTGTCTTGATTTTAGCGCCCGAAGCGTATAAGGATTTTACAGGCGAGTTCGACCCGCCATTCCTTGAACGCTAATCGCATGGCAAAGTTTTGGACAAGTTTCTTGCGCGCTGACCGTGTGCTTACGGTTTGCATCCTGTTGCTGTTCTCTTTTGGCGCGACCATCCTGTACAGCCTGGGACTGGGACAGGAGCAAGCAGGCGTTTCTTTGCTGGTCAAACAATTTTTGTTTTTTTGCCTTGGCCTGGTGGCCTACGCCGTGGCGCTGACAATTGACTATCGCCTCTGGCAGCCGTTTTACCCTTGGCTATACCTGCTGGCACTGGCATTGCTGTTGTTATTGTTTACCCCGTTGGGGGAAATCATTCGCGGTGTCCGTTCTTGGCTCGACTTTGGGCTATTCATCTGGCAGCCCGTGGAATTCATTAAGGTTTTGCTGGTATTAGTTCTGGCCGGATACTTCAGCAAGCAGGGAAGGCATTTGCGTACCTGGAAACCATTGATCGTATCGGGAGCGGCCGTCGCCGTCCTTGTCGTCCTGACCATGGCCCAGCCGGATTTGGGTTCGGCCATGATCTTGTTTCTACTCTGGCTGGGCCTGGTGCTGGTATTAGGGTTGTCCAAGTGGCAAATCAGTCTCATGACGATCGGGTTTATCTGCATTGCGGTATTTGGCTGGTTCTTTTTGCTCAAGCCATACCAGCGCGACCGTTTGCTGACGTTTCTCGACCCGCAGCGCGACCCGCTGGTAACCGGGTATAACCTGACGCAGTCCATCATAGCCATCGGTTCCGGGCAGCTGTTTGGCCGCGGCATCGGCTTTGGTTCGCAAAGCCAGCTGCGCTTCCTGCCGGAAAGCCAGGCGGACTTTGTCTTTTCCGTTGTCGGAGAGGAATTAGGATTCGCCGGCGTCATTCTGCTCCTGTCGCTATATGCGATTGTCGGGTGGCGCGTGTCGGTCATCGCGATGCGTACGCGCAGCGATTTCGGGCAAATCCTCTGCATCGGCGTCCTTATTGTCGTACTGGGGCAGGCACTTATACACATGTCATATAATATGGGACTGCTGCCGGTTACCGGTTTGTCATTGCCGCTTATCAGCGCGGGCGGATCGTACCTGCTTTCAGTCATGATTATGATGGGTTTGGTCCAAAGCGTATCTGTGCATTCGCAATGACGTTTGGTACACTTGGGGTGCTCTTGACAAAGACCGTTTTTTTCTCTTATATACATTCACCGCTGATACGCTTGATTTTTTCAATATGAATCCATTAGAGCATCAAACGGGTTCGTATCATTTTTCCCCGGAGGGGTTGAAACTCATTTCGCGTTGCCCGCTCTGTTCCGAGCCATATCGGCCGTTTCAGGCAAGCATCGTGGAAGAAAAAGAAGAAGCGCAGCTCCTGCATATTGAGTGCCATAAGTGCCACAGCAATATGGTGGCGCTTATCGTCAGCGGGCATATGGGGCTGACATCCGTCGGCCTTATCACCGACCTCACGTCGCGGGACGTGGAGCGGTTCAAGGACGCGCAAGCGGTTTCGCAAGACCAGGTGCTGGACGCCTATCATGCGTTTCGCGGCGGCGCATCCGCCATTTACAAACTATTAACTGAGTAAGTAACCCCCCAAAGGGGTATGGGCTCTTATGTCATACACGCTTTCCGCTTCACCGCGCGCCATTGTCGGACGCAACGTGAAGTCTTTATTTTCCCAGCGCCAGGTTCCGGCCGTTTTGTACGGCTTTGGCGTGCAAAACCAGGTCATCCAGGTAGACGCCTCCGCGTTCCGCAAGGTGTATCATGGCGCCGGTGAAAACCAGGTGGTGGAACTCACAATCGACGGCAAGACGTACAACGTTTTGATCCGCGAAGTGCAGATCAACCCCATTCGCCGCGAAGCCATCCATGTGGATTTTTATGCCATCGACGTTTCCAAGCCGGTGGAAGTAGAGGTTCCGTTGTTGTTTACCGGCGAAGCCCCTGCCGTGAAGGTTGGCGGCAATTCCTTGGTCAAGAAAATGGCGTACATCAATGTCCGTTGTTTGCCCAAAGATTTTGTGAAATCCGTTGAAGTCCCGTTGGGTGGTCTCAACACCCTGGAAGATGTCATTACGGTCAAAGACATCAGCGTTCCGGCCAACTGGGAATTGCTCGATAACGAGGAAGACATCGTGGCCACTGTTGTGCCGCCGCGCGTTGAAACCTTTGACGTCAAGCCTGCGGACGCCGAAGCAGCCGCCATTGCCGCGGTAAATGCTCCTGCCGCCGATGCAAAGCCTGAAGAGGGCAAAGACGAAAAGGCTGGCGAAAAGAAAGAAGCCAAAAAGTAACTGCAAACATGTTGAAATCCTCCCAGGGAAAGCTTCCGGAAGGGTGGCGCGAATGGCTGCCGCTCTTTGCGGGCGCTGGGCTGGCGCTGGCCGGCACCGTGGGAGGATTTTTGATTTTTGGCGGCGGCGAGGAGTTGTCGTCTGAAACGGTCGGCGCTCCCAATGTCGAACAAGCGGCTGCCGCGCCTGTTATCCCGGATGGGTTTGTTCGTCGCCTGACCGACGGCGTCTATATTGCGCCGGAGCATCAGCCTCAGCGCTGGTTTGCCGTGATGGTGGAAAATAGCGCCGACGCCTGGCCGCTGTCGGGAATTTCACAGGCTCGGCTGGTCATCGAGGCCCCGGTAGAAGGTTCCATTCCAAGACTGAGCGCGTATTTTGATGACACGCAGATAGACGTCAAACAGATCGGACCGGTGCGCTCGTTGCGCCCGTATTACAGCGACTGGGCGACGGGATTTGAGGCCATGGTCGCGCATGTCGGCGGCAGTCCCGAGGCGCTGGCGGCCGTAGACATGCAGCGCATCGTTTCCTTAAACGAATTTTACTGGGGCCGGTTTTTCTGGCGCAGCCTGGACCGGTACGCGCCACATAATGTCTATACATCCATCGGCTTGCTGAACCAGGGATTTGAGGCGCGCGGATTTGAAGACGTCGAGTTGCCGATGTTTACGTACGCAGATGCGGAACCCGCCGCAGATGCTCGCCCGGAATCGCAAACCGTTTCCATACCGTTTTCTTCAGCGTCGTCGGAGTATACCGCGCGATGGGAATATCATCGCGAGACTAACGAGTACCGCAGGTACCAGGGCGGAGCGCCCGCCGCGGACGAAGACGGAACGCCCGTGGTCGCGAAGAACGTTGTTGTCGTGTATGCGGACATCCGCGTGATTGACGAGGTTGGCCGCCGCTCCATAAAAACGACGGGGCAGGGGGAAGCGCTATTGCTGCGTGATGGCCTGGCATTTGAGGGCCATTGGGAAAAAACAGCTCGCACCAGCGCATTGGCTTTTGTGAGCGAAGGCGGCAACCCGCTGGCGTTTCAGCCCGGCACCACCTGGATTGAAGTTATTCCTTTATCCACAAGCGTGAGTATCAGCCCGGAGCCGAGCAACGAGTAGTGTGGTACACTGTGTTCATATGAATACATCCATGCGGAAAGGCTTCACCCTTGTCGAATTACTCGTCGTCATCGCCATTATCGGACTGCTGACGGCCAGCGTTTCTTTCGCCATCACGTCCGTGCGCGCCCGCGCCCGAGATGCCAAGCGCGCCGCTGAAATGGACCAGCTAAGCAAAGCGCTTGATTTGTATAATAACCAGACGGGCGGGTATCCGGTGAGCGCCACGCCGATTTGCGTGGACGGAACCGATCTTGTTTCTACGGCTTTGGACGGCGCCAACCTGATTGGCATGGATTTTAAGGACCCGCTTTTTACGGACACCAACAATTGTTATCGGTACGTCTCAGACGCTTCTGGTGCTTCGTACTCGCTGCGTTACTATCTTGAAACAAACTCCATCGGCACGCAGGGCTTCCACACCATTCCCTAAACGCTCGATAAAAAAACCCCCTCCTCAGGCGAAGGGGGTTTTTGTTTGGGGGAAACCCTCCAGATGTTCGTCGCGTTATGGACATGTATGCTATGATTATGGCCTACCTATGCCCGATGAACGAAAGCTATTTGAGCCGATGATACCCGCTTCCGGCGGCGTGGAGACGCCGCCGCAGCTCGAGGCGGCGCAAGAGCGCGCGGTCGAACAAACTGCCGACGTTGCCGCCCCGCGCGCCACGCAGCGCGTGCAGGTGCACGTATCGCCAAAGGCCGTCGCGCCTGCCGAACCTCCGGTTTTGTCCCCTAAAAGCGAAGTCCTGCGCAATATCGAGTCCGTCATGGAGGACCATGTCGCTGACGCGTATAAGCAGATGCCGCCGGATTTGCAGCTGGCATTTAAGAAGAAGGGAGAAGAGACCGCTCGGGAAATCGAGTCCATGCTGTATAAAGTCAAGGTGCATACGAAAAAGATATTCCAGCTTATCTTCACCTGGCTAAAAATTATTCCCGGAGTGAATCAGTACTTTTTGGAGCAGGAAGCCAAATTAAAAACAGACGAGATCATGCGCATCAAGGAAGATTTTGATCGTCAGCGATCAGAGACGAAGACGTTGTAGAAAAACAAACATCCATGCTTACCATCTTGCTGCAACTTCCCGTTGCTATTGATCCCCAGGCAAGCCAGGCGGCCGCTTCGGATTTTTTTCGCGACCCGCTGGTGTGGGTCATTGCGGGCGTGGCTGCCCTGTTTTTCCTCGCGCTGTCGGCATTCCTCATCGCGCTTCGCATCATGCGCGGCGGAAAGTCTTTGCCCAAGGCGTTTCAAAAGAAAGTCATGCTGGTGACCGTGCCCAAGGAGTCGCTGCAGCAGGAAAAGGAGAAAGCCGCCTCCGACAGCCAGTCGCAAATCAAGGAGTCCATATCCGTGGCCGAGGTTTTATTCAGCAGCATTGGCGGATTGCGGCCCGCAAAGGGGTTGAATGTATGGCTTTGGGGCCGCGAAGACCATATTTCTTTTGAGATTGTCGCCCACCAGAGGCACATCTCGTTTTATGTTGCGGCGCCGGATTACCTCAAGAATTTCGTTGAGCAGCAGATCCAGGCCCAGTATCCGGCCGCGCACATCGAAGAGGTTGACGATTATAACATGTTTGCCCCGACCGGCTATGCGCTGGGCGCCACGCTTTCGTTCGAGCGGGAAACATACTTTCCCATCAAGACATATACGGAAATGGAAAGCGATCCGCTTAACGGGCTGCTGGCCTCCATGGCCCAGCTGCCCGCACAGGATGGCGCCGTCATCCAGTTTTTGGTGCGGCCGGTGCCGCGCGGCTGGCATGAGCTGGGCCGCAAGGTCGCTTCCGCCATGCGTCAGGGAAAGAAGCTGCAGGACGCCAAGAAGGCGGTGCAGAAAGGCGTCTTGGCCGGCCTGGCGGGTGCGATCTCCAGCGGCAAGAAAAAAGAACTTGGGGCGGAAAAGTACCAGCTTTCGCCGCTGGAAGAAGAAATGATCAAGCGTCTGGAGACAAAGTCCAGTAAGGCCGGCATGGAGGCAAACATCCGCCTGGTTGTTTCCGCCCAGACGGAGGGGGCGGCCCAGGGGTATATTGACACGCTGGCGGGCTCATTCGCGCAGTTTAACATTTACGAATACGGCAATCGGTTCAAGATCAGCCAGCCGCGCAAGCAAACGCAGCTGATTGAGGACTTTATTTTTCGCCGGTTTTCCAACCGCGGCAAGGTGATCCTCAACACGGAAGAAATGGCCAGCCTGTTCCATTTCCCGCTGCCGCAGACGGAAAATGCCAATATCCGCTGGTTGCAGGCCAAACGCGCGCCGGCGCCGTTAACCATTCCCACGGAGGGCCTGCTCCTGGGCCGCAACGAGTACCGCGGCAAAGCCACGGACATCCGCATTTTGCGGGAAGATCGCCGCCGGCACATGTACATCATCGGGAAAAGCGGTTCCGGCAAATCGTGGTTGCTTGCCAACATGGCGCGCCAGGATATTGCCAGCGGGGAGGGCGTATGCGTGATTGATCCCCATGGCGACCTGGTGGATGACGTGCTGGCTGCCATTCCCAAAGACCGCGTGGAGGATGTGGTTGTGTTCGATCCGTCAGACACGTCGTATCCGCTGGGGATGAACCTCCTGGAATATGATGAGCGGTATCCGGAGCAGAAGACGTTCGTGGTCAATGAGATGATCAAGATTTTTGACAAGCTCTACGATCTGAAAGCGACAGGCGGTCCCATTTTCGAGCAGTACATGCGCAATGCCATGTTGTTGATTATGGATGATCCGGCTTCCGGTTCGACGCTGATGGAGATTTCTAAAATCCTGTCTGATGAACAGTTCCGCGCCTACAAGCTTTCCAAATGCCGCAACCAGGTTGTCGTTGATTTCTGGCGCAAGGAAGCAGAAAAGGCCGGCGGCGAGGCGGCGCTGGCCA
>CAYQCH010000028.1:0-10418 GCA_964415935.1 uncultured Gammaproteobacteria bacterium | reverse complement strand
GGGTTCGACCGGTATCTTGATCCAGCGTGGATCGAGAGCCTGAGAACTTTGAAACAAACAGGAGGACGCGTTTGGACAAAACCAAGCGTCGCAGGCGTCGGTTGGCTCAAGTCACCAGCGCGAAAGAGGATAAGTCCGGCGCCTTGCTGGATGAGGTCCGTGCCGGTGATCTGGCACATGAGGAACTGGAGATGGCGGCATACCTTGGTCACAAGGTGGCCAATCAGGCGCTCGGCCGGGTCTTCGCCTTTCCAACGCAAGTTCATCTTTGGGCCGCAGGCCTCAGCCGATGGGGTAAAGGGATGATGTGGCTGGCCGGCCTGCACCTTGCTCGCAAGTGCGTGAGCGTTGCGCAGCAAACTCATCCGGACATTCGCCGCGACCTTCGCAACATCATGTCCGCCGGGTCGTCCTGGGGGCCTCCCGAGAACGTCGAGAAGCTGGCCTCCGAAGTCGCGCTGCGGCACGCCTTCAATGTCCATCAGTATCTTGCGGGTCGTAATATCAGGCACCAGCCTTCGCATCGGTCTGAGCTGGCGCCGGTGGTTGTGATGTGCTTTGGCTATCTCACCGCCTCCGACGAGATCTCACCCCCTGATTCGTTCCCGTTCGATGATCTTTGGAAGCCGGGCATCGAGGGGTGGAGGCTTTTTGCCCGCCTGGTTCATGAGGCCGCCTGGTTCGTCGACAATCCTGGCGTAGGGTACGGCGTCTACACCCAGCAGCCGTGCAGGGCCGCAGTCCTTCATGTTCTTTCCTTTCTTCGCAGCCGTATGCTGACGCATGAGCGGTGGAAGTGACCTTCCACGATTGAACGCCGACCCCGAGCATCGCCGCAAGGCTTGAGCATCGGGGGTTCGACCGGCATCTTGATCCAGCGTGGATCGAGAGCCTGAGAACTTTGAAACAAACAGGAGGAAGCGCTTGGACAAGATGAGGCGTCGCAAGAAGCGCTTTGCGATTTTGGATGACAGCGATCAGGCCAGGGCCGAGTCGCTGAGAGCCGACTTGCAGGCGGGCGATATCCCGCTTGCTGAGGTCGAGCTGGCCGCATATTTGGGCCATGAGGTTGCGATTCTCGCATTGGGTCGTGACCCTCGCCCAACCCCGTTTCCCAAGTGGGCGGCACATTTGGCGCTCTTTGGGAGAGATGTTGCCTTGCATACCGCTATCGTAATCGTGCGCGATTTGCTGCCGATTGCCCAGCGATTCACAGCCTTTGATCTTCAGCCAGCCCTGGATCTGCTGATCCTGGCGCGACAGCGTCCGGACGATCGCGCCACCTACGCGATTCGTGTCGCTGATATAGCGACCGGTGCGCGACTTCTGGCGAACGCGCTCTTTGCTGGGGATTTGCAGGTTGTTAGTTCAGCGTACGGGGCTGTCATGTATGCGATCGAGATGGTGATTGCGGATGAGGAGCCGCCGCCAGAACATCCAATTGATACATGCTCTGAGAGAGATGTCGCGTGGTATCACCTGATGATGCTTCTCACACTAGCCGCATTGGTGCACGATGGTCTCGCCCATCCCGCCATGTTTACTCCGACGCTCCCAGGACCGCAGGGAATTGGACATGTAACCCAACTCCTGCGCCAGCACTTGCTCCCAGGCGAGCGGTGGGCGTAGGATTCGTCACAACCTTCCGATGCTTGCCGCAAGGCTTGAGCATCGGGGGTTCGACCGGCATCTTGATCCAGCGTGGATCGAGAGCCTGAGAGCCCTTTTCAGGAAGGAAACCGTTTGAGAAAGCTTGTTCTGTTTCTGAGTGGCAACCTGCTTCGGCAGGATGGCAATGGCTTCCTGCGGGAGGCCATGGAGGCCTTTCCAGGGCATCCGGCCATTGTGGTCGCCGCCAACGACGATCACAACCTCGAAGACGAGGACCTCCTCGCACGCCTGGCGGCGCATGGCGCTCCGGTCATCACCGTCAGCGAGTTCACGCTCGAGGTGGGCGCGTCCTACCTCGTCATCGTCAACGGCAGCAGCACCCGCACGCTCATCCCCACGCTGGGGAAGCTGCTGACGTCGAGCCAGTCCGCGCGCGTCTTCGAGATGCAGCGCGGCAGCCCGCGCTGCTACTGGGGGTAAGCGGGTCTACTCGTAGACCCGCAACACGGTGAGCGCAGTCCTTCACGGATTCGCGCTCACCGGTTCGACTAGTTTTTCGATCCCTGCGATCGAACACTTGAGAATTCCGCCTTGCTTGACGTGCGCAATGGGGCGGGCATATCATCTCATCAGTCCTGGGGGGGTAGCCCAGGGGGGTAGAGGTACTTGAATGACGGGGACGCGTGTCGTCGTATTCATGCCCTACGATATCCATCTGACGGGTGCGCAGTTTGATGGCCAGCAACCGTCGGCTGCGTGCGACGGCACCAGGTATTATTCCACGGGGCTTCTCGAAGCCGCCGTTGAAGCCGGGTACACGGTCTACGTGATTTGTCCGTATGCGTCTTTGGCCGCGCAGGACGCATGGTGGGTTCCGCTGGTCGGCAAGAAGAACGTGTTTCTCATGCGGACCGAGCGGCGCAAGTCCATGGGTGCTTCCAACCCGGACTTGCTGGATCCTGTCCGATTGCTCTTTGACAGGCTCGGCATTGACTGGCCGTCCGATCTCACAAATTGGACGCAGTTGCGGTCGGTGTTCGAGCGTGTCGGGCTCATGAGTGGCTGTAAGCTCGCGCCTGTCCAGGCCGCGGACTGAACCGCAAACCCCATACTTGCTGCGGCAGGTATGGGGTTTTGTCGATTTTAGCTGACACCGGAGTTTGGCTTATATTAGCCAAATAACAAAACTTGTCATGCGAACACTTGACATTTTATCTATATATTGCTAAGGTAAGCGGCTTTCCAGACTATCCGTTCAGCCAGGCGGTTCAACCGCTCGGCCGTCCGCCAAACTGAAAGCCCCATGTGTTCCGTTGGCAAGCCCTGCTTCCTCTGTGCGCCCACGGCGCGAGAATGGTGAGCATAACCACCAGGCGCGCCGTATCCGGGAGATAGACGAAGCGGGTCCACAACGGCACACATTATTCGAACCTGCCTGTAAGGGTAGACAGGTCAGGTTGTTCATTTTAAGAACAGAGAGGTTGAGAGATAGCAGTATCCGGTCGCGCTTTCAACCTCTCGTTCTTCCAATTTTATATCCCAGGCTTTGCCGATAATCCCATGCTTTTACCGCCAGAGCCTGCGACATAACACAAAATCCCCTCCGCCAAACAACGGAGGGGATTTTGTTTTGCTTTGTGCCAAGCAGCCACGGTTAGGTCTTCAATCGGTACCCGCTTTCAAACATCCAGCTGGCAATGCCAAAGGTGCATGCGAAAATGCCGGCCGTTACTCCCAGCGACAACGCCAGCGGCGCTTCGCCGGTGCCAAGAAATCCGTAGCGGAATCCGTCAATCATGTAGAAGATGGGGTTAAACTTGGAAGCGGCCGCAAAGAACGGCGGCAGGCTGCTGATGCTGTAAAAGACGCCGCCCAGGTAGGTCAGAGGAGTCAGGATGAAGGTGGGGACAACCGAGGCGTCGTCGAACTCTTTGGCCACGATGCCGATGATGGCGCCCAGGGAAGAGAAGATGCCGTTAATCAGCAACGTGAACAGCAAGATAAGCGGCCAGGAATGAAACGGCACGGAAACAAAGAACATCCCCACGATAATGGTTACTGCGGAGACAATGACACCGCGCACGACGCCGGCCGCGACGTATGATAACCCCAGCTCAAAACCACGCATGGGAATCATCAGCAATTCAGCAATGTTGTTGGTGTACTTGGCAATGATCAGCGATGACATGGGGTTTTGCACGGCATTGTTGATGCCGCCCATGATGGCCAGGCCCGGGATGAGGAATGCCAGATAGGCCACGCCTTCAAAGGGAGAAGGCGAGTCTGACAAAGCCACGCCAAATACCAGCAAAAACAAGAGGTTGGACATGACGGGCGCGAGGATGGTTTGCAGCCAGACTTCGCGCGCGCGCCGCAATTCTTTGGTAAACAACGTGTAAATGCCACGAGGGTTCATACTAGGTTTTATCGTTGGTCAGGGAAACAAAGACATCTTCCAGTGTCGGCTCGATGACGCGGAAGTTGCTGAGCGGTAGTTTTGCGGCGGCCACGTCGCGCAGCACGTCCGCATAGCGCTGCTCTTCAAAGGTCAGTTTCAGTTCATTGCCTTCGAGTTGCGGCGCGTAGGCGTGCAAAGCCGCCGGCATGGTTTTAAGCGGTTCCGCCAGGGCAATCGAGAAGATGCGCGTCGTCTGAAAACGGCTTTTGAGGTCTTTCTTGTTGTCCAGAGCCACCAGTTCGCCGCGATGGATGATGCCCACGCGCTCGCAAAGCAATTCCACTTCTTCCAGGTAGTGCGACGTCAAAATGACGGTCGTGCCCTGGCGATTGAGTTCGCGTACGAAGTCATGCAGGCCGTGGCGCAGTTCCACGTCCACGCCGGCAGTGGGCTCGTCCAAGATCAGGATTTTGGGGCGGTGGATGAGGGCGCGCGCAATCATGAGGCGCCGCTTCATGCCGCCGGAGAGCATGTTGGGCCAAAGCTTGCGCTTATCGTCCAGGACCAGACGTTTCAGCAGTTCGTCCAGGTAGGCTGTATCGACTTTCTGGCCATAGTAGCCGAATTGGAATTTTAACGCCGTTTCCACGGTGAAAAACGCATCGTAGGCAATTTCCTGCGGTACGATGCCCAGCGACTTTTTGACGGCGGTGGGATCCGTATCAATGTCGTGTCCGTTGACAACAGCTGTGCCGGACGATTTTTCCGTCACGCCGGCCAAAATGTTGATGAGCGTCGATTTTCCGGCGCCGTTGGGGCCAAGCAGGCCGAAAAATTCGCCTTGCTTGATTTCAAAGCTGACTCCCTTTAACGCATGCACGTCGCCGCGCTTGGTATGATAGGACTTTTTGAGGTCTTTGATGGTAATGGCTGACATAAGAAAGATGGGGACAGAGACCCATCATAGCCTGCTTTGCGAAGCGCTTCAACTGACAGTTTGAACATTCAAAGGAAACGCCCGCAAGCCGCTGGTGAGAGGCTTGCGGGCGGTCGTCAGGCGGGCAGGACAGGCTCCCGGAGGAATGCCTTTATCCGCCTGTCGATGCAGTCGCGGTAGTGGTCGAAGTCCACATCATCATAGCTCGACAGGACGATGATGTCCCAGTCGGGCGGAGCTGTCGTTTTCGTGTTGATGACCAGCTCGATTTCGCGGCAATGGTCTTCTTCACGCGGCGAGACGTATTCGCGCGACTGGGCACGCAGCACGCAGATCTTACGAAGTAGCATGTTCAGTTCATACTGCTCGGCATCGCTGCTGATGCCAGCAAAGTATCCGTCGCGGCGAAGCAGCGGCCACCGCTTGCTCAGGGGACCGATGGTCCAACTGAATGTTGTGCCGTCGCTGAGCGTCACCGTAGTGACCATCATCTGGGGCATGGAATACTCCTGTTGTTTGATGTTCTCAGGGTCAGCCACCATACCAGTATGGCGCATGAATGTCAATGCAAAACATGCTATGTTTCAGGCATATGGATCGCCGAATACACTGGGCAAACATCATCATTACGGCTGGCATGCTTATGGGAATGGCCCTGTCCTGGCCGTTGTGGCTGTCCACCGACCGGTATTATGCGTTGGTTCCCATACTGCCTTCATTGCTGCCTGTGGCGCTTGTTCTTAACAACGCCGTGCTTGCCGTATGTGTCGTGTCATTGGCTGCGCGGTTTTTTTCCACGAATAAAATCTGGAGCATATTGTTTGCGGGTTCATTTGCGTTGCTGCTGGTATTTGACCAGTCTCGCTGGCAGCCCTGGGTGCAGGTGTACGGCATTGCCTTGCTCGTATTGTCATTTCCCCAGCGGGGAAGCAGCGATCGTTTCCGCATCATCCACCACACGCTGTGCTTCATGGTCATCGCGCTCTATTTTTGGAGCGGCTTGCAAAAGGTGAACATGGGCTTTTTTGCCGGCGTGTTTCCCTGGCTGCTTGGGCCGTTTGTTTCGGGTTTGCCCGAGCAGGCGCGCCTGCCGTTTTATACCATGGGACTGTTTGTGCCATTTCTGGAAATGGGCATGGCGGCGCTGCTGGTGTTTCCAAAAACGCGCCAGGCCGGGGCCGTGCTGGTCCTTGCCATGCATGCGTTCATTCTGGCCAGCATCAGCCCGCTGGGGCATAACTGGAATTACGTCGTCTGGCCGTGGAATGTGGTTATGGCGGTGCTGGTGATGCTTTTGTTCTGGCGTACCGGCACGCAGCCGAAAGACATGTTTGTGAACGATAAGGGTTACGGCCACGGAGCGGTGGTCGCCGTGTTCGGCATCCTGCCGCTATTCAGCTTTTTTGGGGCGTGGGATTCGTACCTGTCGTTTACGCTGTATTCTGGCAACAACAATGAGGCCGTCATCCGTTTTCCTTCGGCTGAGGCCGTTCCGTCGCGGCTGGCGCCATATGCAAAAAAAACGGAAAACGGCGGCAAATCCGTGAACCTGCTGGACTGGTCCATCGGCGATTTGCATGTGCCGCGCTATCCGGAAGCGCGCGTCATGAAAGCCGTATTTAAAGCATTTTGCTCCGGCGCGCGCGCGGCGCAACCGGAGCTGGTCATTTCAGGCAAACAGTATTTGTGGATCGGCCCGCAGGCCGAGCAGCGTTATCGCTGTGCAGACATGCGTTAAACGAGCGTGCGCCAGTACGGCCAAAATTGGTACGCGATGGAAGTAACGATGATGAGAAACAGACCGGCCAGGATGAAATGCCGGTATGCATGGGCTGTTTGGGCGACTCCCGGCGGAACGGACAGATGGCCTTCATTCATGTTATGCACCGTGGCATACCAGAACATGGGCAGCGTAACAGTCCAGACGACCATGCAATACGGGCACAGCGAGCCGATGCGGAAAACGCTTTGGAAAAACAGCCAGTAAATAAATCCGGCGGCAAAGGTCAGGCCGATTTGCGTGCCCAGCCAATACCAGCGCTTGAATTGCGCGCCGGCCAGCAAGGCAAAACCGATGGTAGTGACGATGCCAAAACCCACCAGGCCGATCAGCGAGTTCGGAAAACCAAAAACGGAAGCCTGGGGCGTGGCCATGATCGTGCCGCAGCTGATGAACGGGTTAAAGTCACAGGGCGGCACATAGTCGGCATTTTGCAGCAGGTGCATTTTTTCAATGGTGATCAAACCCGAAAACAGCACGCCAATGAGTCCGCCGACAATGAATAGATAGGAAAGACGTTTAGACATAAGGGTATTATAGCGGGGAAGTGTACCCCAAAATGGCTAACTGTTCAAGTGGTCGTAAAAAAATTGAGCGGTGCGTTGCATGACCAGCGGCCAGTCGTCGATGAATTCATGGGGCTCGTCGCGGTAGATATGCAAGGTCGAATTTTTTCCCGCCGCCACCAGCTTGTCATGCGTGGCCTGAGACCATTCCAGCGGGCAGCTTTCATCGGCCGTCCCATGATGGATGAGCACGGGCGTTTGCACGAGATGGAAGTACGTTTGCGCTGAAACATTGTCCCAGAACGAAGGGTTTTCTTCAAAAGTCCCGTGTTTGGCCAGAATCGCTTCGGCTGTTTCCGCGCGGCTTCGCGTCCATTTGTTGAAGTTGTCTCGGGTATCGGAAGACACCGGCGCGAACAAGACCACGGCATCCACCAGATCAGGTTTCACGACCATGATGTTCAGCGCGATGCCGCCGCCCATGGAATGGCCGAGCATGCCCAGTCGGTGTTTGTCGAAATACGGCAGGTCGGAATTTTTCACAGCCATGATGGCGTTAATGACGTCTTCCACGTACCCAAAGCGAAGACGCAGCTCGGGATTTTCTTCCTTGTCAGACTGCGCATGATTGCGGTAATCGGAGTGAATGACGACAAACCCCTGCCGAGCCAGGTAGTCCTGTTCGCGTTTGAGTCCGCGGCCGTTCGTGTATACAGCCGGATCAATGTAACCGTGGTTGAGAAACAGCACGGGGAATGGCCCTGCGCCATGCGGCACGTTCATGATGCCGGAGATGGTCAAATCGCCGCTTTTGTACGTGATGTAGGAGCGGGTGTACGCATCAGTGGTAGCCTGTACCGGCCCTACGCGCAGGTCGCGCCCGTCATATTCTTTTTGCTGCAATGCCTGCAGGGAGACGGGATCAGTGGCAATGTCGGTTTTTTGCGCCTGCACCGGCACCGGCGCGGCGGACTCTTGCTGTGTAGCGGGCGCCCCCTGGTTGACCGTGGCGATTTTGGGTTTGGCGACCAGAAAAACGACCCAGGCGCAGGCCGCACTGAATCCGATGACGGCTAGGATTTTGCGCATCGTTTGCATAGGCCAAAGAATTCTAACGAATGACGGGTAATGAAGGCAAAATTGCTTTGTTTGAGTGCGGTTTTTTCCATGGAAGCGAGGCAGCAGTCGGTGATGTCTTCCACGGCATGGCAATTGGTACAGACCGCATGATGATGCTCGTCCATGGCGGCGGGTTCATAGTAGGCGGCGCGGTCATGGAAGGTGATTTGTTTGATAATCCCTGCTGTTTCCAGCGTCTGCAGCGTACGGTAGACGGTAACCTGGTCATGGCTGCTGCCAAGAATTTGGGAAATTTGTGCTGCATTCATGGGTTTTTTGGCGCGCTGAAGCACCTCCAGCACGGCCAGGCGCGTGGGCGTCACTTTGCATGATTTTTCCCGAAGCAGGTTTTTTAAATCCGCCTTTTTCATATCACTTGCGGTTTTCAAAAATCACGATGGAGTTCACCACGTCATGATGCGGGCGGACTTCGATAATTGGCTGGAATAAGGAGAAGAGTTTTTGGTCCAGCGGCGTATACAGGATTTCGCGCGTTCCCCAGCTGCTGCGAGCAAGGATATGCGCCTGTCTGGGCGAAAGCTCTTTGATACGCCGCATGATTTTTTCCTTTTCTTGCGGCGCTGCCCCTGCCAGGGCGGCGACAAATATGGTGTTGAAGCGCGAGTAACCGTCAAAGGTCGCTGCGTCGGACTGGATGACAGAGATGCGATGGTTTAGCCCAAGCTTTGCGATGACGCTTTGGGCCGCCTGGCATGCGGCGCTGTTATAGTCAAGGATGGTTACGGTTTGGCCGTATAATTTTGCCAGTAACATTGCGGTAAGAGGGAGCGGCCCGCCACCGACAAACAGGACGGAATGATCGTCATGGCTTTGGCAGGAAAGGAGGGAATGCCACTCCAGCTTTGTCAGCTTTTCGTAGTTTGCGTAGTAGGGGAATGCGTGCAGGGTCGTGTTGGGGGCATCGCTGCCAGCAATCCGTTTTGCCCAATGCGCCTCCAGTTCATACTCTGCCTGGTTGCAGATGCGTTGCAGGTTGGAAAGCTGGGTTTTTGTTAAATGCGGCGTTGCATCTTGTGATGACAGCGCAATTTCCACGAGCCTGTTAAAGAGCGGGTTTATTTCAGGTGATGGCGCGTAGGAAGGGAGAGCGGCAATGGTCTCGTACACGGCGCAGATGTCAGTCGATTCGACGGATTTCATAGTAAAAGCCAGCATATATAAAAAAGCATACAAATGCAAATTATTTGCATTTGTATGCTTTGCGCGGTGTGCCTACTTTTTCGCGCTGAACAGCTGGTCAAATTTCAGCTTTGCCACGCCAAACAAGTAAATGATTTCCAAAATGCCAATTGTGTTGACCACCAGCATGATGACGAACCACCATCCCTGATTGCGTCGGGCCGAATGCCACAGCGCCAGACCTTTCCAAAAAATCGACCATACGGCGAGCAGCAGCATGAACGGAGCAAATGCGAAGAACGGAAACATTTGCTGTCCGTATGAACTAAAATTGTACATCATATGAATGATGATTATGCTTATATGCCAAGTATAGCAAAGCCCCTAATGACCATGGATAAAAATAACGATAAAAACATATTGACATACGATAAATATCGGGTTATGGTGAGTACATATGAAAAAAAGCTCAACCATATTTCTTCAGGTGGTCATTGTGCTCATCGGTGTTGGAGCCCTTGCCCTTATGCTGTGGGAACCGCACCTCGAGGGCAGAAACGTGAATGCCACGCCTTTTGAGATTTATTTCAAAGATCCGTTTTTGGCGTATGCCTATATTTCGTCTATCGCGTTTTTCATGGCTCTTTACCAGGCATTCAAAGTGCTTGGATACGTGAGAGAAAATAAAACGTTTTCGCCGGTAACCGTGAAGGCCTTGCGAGTGATAAAATATTGCGCCGTATCGCTGGCGGGTTTTATCGTTGCGGCCGAGGCGTACCTGTTTATTGCCGTGCGCGGCAAAGACGACATTGCCGGCGGTGTTGCCATGGGCCTGATGATGATTTTTGTCTCGGTCGTGGTCGCCACCGCGGCGGCAATGTTTGAAAAGATTCTACAAAATGCGGTGGAGATAAAATCGGAGAATGA
>CAYQCH010000027.1:0-10674 GCA_964415935.1 uncultured Gammaproteobacteria bacterium | reverse complement strand
TTTGCCGTAACCCTGGCTATCGGTGTCATGGTCAGCATGTTCAGCGCTATCGTCGTCACGCGCGCCTTGCTGCGCCTGTCCATAGCCTGGCCGATCCGCCGCATTTCATTCCTCTTTGGCAGCGGTATTCGGCTGCGGGGTTAATATCCACGATATCAACGTTATGATTCCATTCATCAAGTTGCGAAAGGTCTGGTACGCGATTTCAGGAGTACTTGTTGCTATGTCTGTTGTCGGCATTCTGGTACACGGATTACCGTACGGTATTGATTTTACCGGCGGCACCATCCTGGAGGTGAGTTACACCAAAGATGTGCCTGAACTGAACGACGTGCGCGATGTTTTCCCCCAGTTGGATATCCATTCCGCTAGCATCCAGCGCGCGGAAAACGGGTATATCATCCGCATGCCCGAAATCACCGAGGAAAAACACCAGGAAATCATCCGCGCGCTTCGCCTGCAAATCGGTCAGTCAGCTGAAGACAAGGGCGTATCTGTAACACCCTCCGCTGAATCCGCGATCGGTCTGGGCGATGTAGATTTGGTTTTTGAAGGAGAGGATGGCGAAACCGTCCAGGATCAAAACCGCGTGATCGAGCAGCGTTTTGACACGGTTGGCCCCGTCATCGGCCGCGAGTTGAAAGTGCGTTCCATAGAAGCGCTTATTTTGGTGCTTCTGGCTATTATGGCGTATGTGGCTTGGGCATTTCGTAAAGTCTCCTGGCCCGTGAAATCATGGAAGTATGGCGCCATCGCCGTGCTCGCATTGTTCCATGACGTCATTATCACCCTTGGCGCTTATGTCTGGGCTGCTTCGTTTACTGGCTGGGAAATCGATACCGTATTCATTGCAGCACTGCTGACCGTGCTTGGGTATTCAGTTAACGACAGTATTGTTATTTTTGATCGAGTCCGAGAAAATCTGCCGCGTCTGAATGAGAATTTTGACGATATCGTAAACACATCCTTAAATCAGACGCTGGCACGCTCCATAAACACGGGCGTGACCACGGTTTTGGTGCTCCTGGCCATTTTCATTTTTGGCGGCGAAAGCCTGAAGCCCTTTATGTTTGCGCTGATCGTGGGTATCTCCATGGGCGCCTACTCGTCCATTTTTGTGGCCAGCCCGCTCCTGGTGACCTGGCATAATTGGGCCGCCACCGGCAAAAAGGGGAAGTAGGCTGATATAAAGGCCTATGCACAAAAAACCGCTAAAAATAAGCGGTTTTTTGATATATTTGCGCAGTCCCCTGGTGGTTGCCGGGTATGGGAAAAACGTAGAATCCAAGTCCCTTGACGAAATAACGTTTTTATGCTAAATTGCGCACGAAGTGTTAATTACACAATTTTTTCGTCTTTGCGACAAATCTATGTCTGCCGAGGGTATTCTCGACAAAGTGCTGGAAAACAAGCAAGCAGAGGAGTTGAATTCGTTTGACCCCGCGGCTATTTTGTTTTTGCTTTTTTCTGAATTGAGCGAGCGTGAGCAGCAGGTGCTGACCCGCCGCTTCGGTCTCAACGGCCAGGAGGCCCAGACGCTGGAAATGATCGGCCAGCAGTTCGGCGTGACCCGCGAGCGCGTTCGCCAGATTGAAACCGGCAGCATCAAGAAGCTGAAGAAGGCCGAGCAGGCCGCCGGCCACCTCAAACACATTGAAAGTGTGTTGCATCAGGTCCTTCATCAGCATGGCGGCGTCATGCAGCAGGAACATTTGTTGGACAGCATTTTAGAGCGCCATTTGACGTCAGAAACGCAGCGCGCCATTTTGTTGTTTTTTATTGAACGGTTGCTTTCCGAAAAGTTTGACCGCTTCCATCATCCGGAGCATTTTCACCCGTCCTGGAAGATCGTGACGGCTGAAGATAAAGCCATTCAGGAAATGGTTGAGCGCATCGTTGGCGTGGTCCATGCGCACGGCGAGCCGATGGATGAAGATGCGCTTGTCGAAAAGTTTTTGCGTACAGCGGAGCAGGACCTGCATGAACGTGTGGTCCGCGCCCACTTGCGCGTCGCCAAGAAGCTGAAGCAGAACATTTTTGGTCATTGGGGCAAGGTGGAGTGGTCCAGTATCACCCCCAAGCGCATGAACGATAAGATCCACTTGGTGCTGAAGCATGTGCAGAAGCCGCTTCATTTCACGGAGATTGCCGATAAGATTAATGAACTGAAATTCGATCATAAAACCGCCTATCCGGCTACCGTCCATAACGAGCTTATTTTAGACAAAAAGTACGTTCTGGTGGGGCGCGGCATTTATGCCCTGGCGGAATGGGGCTATGAACCCGGAGTCGTCGCTGACGTCATTGAGCGCGTGTTGCGCAATGCGGCCGCGCCGCTTTCCAGGGATGAAATTGTTCAGGAGGTGCTTAAACAGCGCATGGTTGGCAAAAGCACCGTCCATTTGGCGCTCATGAACAAGGAGCGTTTCGGGAAGACCGAAGACGGCCGATTCACTCTCATCGAGGTGGAGGTGCCAACAGAATAAAAATAGTGCGGGGAAGCCCGCTTGCCTGCGGGCAAGCGGGCTTTTTGCTTGGGGGGAAATCTGATACACTTTATTCACGTTATGCCATTTTCGTTCGTTTCCACGGCATGGATATTTGACTGGGCACAATCACCAACCTGGCTTTTGGCTGGGTTGTTATTGCTTAATATCCTCTGGATTCCCATGGTCTGGTGGTTTCTGATGGAATTTTATGACGCCTGGACCAACTATATCGCCGAACTGTTTGCCGGCCATAGGCAATTCGTCGTATTGGCAGTAGACGTTCCGCGTGACACGGAGCAGACGCCGTCAGGTATGGAGGCCATTTTTAACCAGCTGGAAGGAGCGCATGGCACGTTTACCTGGTGGGAGCAGCACTGGGTCGGCGCGTTTCAGGAATGGTTTTCGTTTGAAATTGTCAGCATAGACGGCTATGTGCAATATTTGGTCCGTTGCCACAAGGATTTGCGTGACCTCGTAGAGGCTTCCATTTACGCCCAGTACCCGGACGCGGAAATCACCGAGGTCCGTGATTATGTCCAGGATGTGCCGCAACAGTGGCCGGATGAGGAATGGGATTTCTTTGGCACGGAGTATAACCTGGCTAAACCTGACGCCTATCCAATCCGCGTATACCGCGAGTTTGAAGATAAGGTCCGTGGAGAGCTCGTCGACCCCATGGCGGGCCTGCTGGAAATCATGAGCAAGATTGGAAAGGGGGAGCAGATTTGGTATCAGGTGCTCATGAAGCCTATTGTCGACCCGGACTGGATTCCTGGGGCGCAAGGAGAAATTGACCGATTGGTAGAAAAAGAGCGGCCCGAAAAGGCCAAACCCTTGTGGCAGCGCGCACTTCTCGTGCCCGTCAGCTTGATTGATCTCATTACGCGCGTAGTATTTCCCAATTTTGCGCCGGGCGGCGATGAAGGCGGGTCCAGAGAATCTCCCCGCACGAATGTACAAAACCTCACGCCGGGCGAGAAGCTGCTAGTGGAGGAAATGGAGCGCAAAATTTCCAAGCTGGCGTATAAAGTGCGCATCCGTATCGTCTATATCGCGCGTAAGGACGTGTTTAGTAAGGCGCGCGGCCTTGGCCCGGTTATCGGTGCAGTAAAGCAGTTTAATGACGGCACGCGCAATTATTTCAAAGTAGGAAAGAAAACTTGGACAAAGGCAAACTACGCCCTAAAGAAGGCGCGCGTGGCGGTGCGGCAACAGAAGTTTATGAATGCGTATGCAGCTCGCAGTTTTTCCGCGGGAGAAGCCGTGGGCGGCTATGTCCTGAATACGGAAGAATTGGCGACTATTTACCATTATCCAATGGCCTCGGTGAAGGCGCCGCTGCTTAAGCGAACCGGTTCACGCAAGAGCGAGCCGCCCCCGACGCTGCCTGTCGATATTGCTGGCACATCCGTCATCGCTGTTCCCGACCGTCCGGAGCCACCGGCTTTGCCCGAGCCTTCTCTTGAAGAAAACCAAGATGTGTTACCCGCGCTTGATGCTGTGGCCAACGTGCAGCCCGTGGCATTTGTTGAAATCCCCGATGATACCATAGAGCCGTTGCCGGAATCTGATGTTCCAAAAAAAACCTAACTATGTCTAAAATTCCCATCCATCCGGAGATCACGTTTCTGGGCGAGGCGAACTTCCGCAACGCCAAGCGGAGTTTTGGCATAAAAATTGACGACCGGCGACGCCATGTCTATGCCATCGGTAAAACCGGCATGGGCAAATCGACGTTTTTGGAGAGCATGGTTATCCAGGATATCTACAACAACCGCGGCCTCGCCCTGGTTGACCCGCACGGAGACCTCGTGGAAAAAATTCTCAAGTTCATTCCCAGCAACCGCATTAATGATGTCATTTATTTTAACCCGTCAGACATTGATTACCCCATTGCGTTTAACGTTTTGGAGAAGGTAGACCCGCAATATCGCCATTTAGTTGCTTCCGGCTTGGTGGGTGTCTTTAAGAAGATCTGGGCGGAAAGCTGGGGGCCTCGTCTCGAATATTTATTGCGTAACGCGATTCTTGCTCTGCTCGACTACCAGGATGCCACGCTGTTGGGTATTCCAAGAATCCTGGTGGACAGTAATTTCCGGAAAAAAGTCATTGCAAAAATCCAGGATCCAGTGGTAAAGGCGTTTTGGGTTGACGAGTTTTCCAAGTACAACCAGCAATTTTTGACGGAAGCCATTTCGCCAATTCAAAACAAGGTCGGGCAGTTTTTGTCCAGCTCCCTTATTCGTAACATCGTCGGGCAGGTTACGTCTTCTATTGACCTGCGCAAGGTCATGGATGAAGGAAAGATTCTGTTGCTGAATTTGTCTAAAGGCCGCATCGGGGAAGACAATTCCGCTTTGCTGGGCGCCATGATGATTACCAAGCTTCAGCTGGCCGCCATGAGCCGTGTGGACATTCCGGAACCGTCGCGCAAAGATTTCTATCTGTACGTAGACGAGTTTCAGAATTTTGCCACGGAAAGTTTTGCCAACATTCTTTCTGAGGCGCGTAAGTATCGGCTTAACCTTATCATCGCGCATCAATATATCGAGCAGCTGGGCGAAGTCGTCAAGCCTGCCGTGTTTGGCAACGTTGGTACCATGGTCGTATTTCGCGTCGGCGCTTCCGATGCCGAAGAACTGTTAAAGGAGTTCGAGCCGTATTATACAGAAGAGCATTTGGTAAACCTGCCGAAGTATAATTTTTACATCAAGCTGATGATTGACGGCGTTTCTTCCGTTCCGTTCAGCGCCAATACGGCGCCGCCGTTTACAGGCAACACGGGGAATACACCGAAAGTCATTGCCGTTTCGCGGGAGCGGTACTCTTCAACCCGTGCGGACGTGGAAGAAAAAATCCGGCGCTGGAGCGGCATGGCCACGCCAGAAGAAGAGGGGGTAAAGGAGGACGAAAAGAAGCGGAAGAAACGTAATAAAAAGAAAATCAAGAAAATAGAAAAGCTGCTGCCGGAGTACCAGGCCCTTGCCCGGCTTGGCCAAGATGAAGCCAAAGGCATTATCGAGAAACTTAAACAGGCGCAGCTTGATCTCGCGGAAAACAAAGACGTTGACATTGGAGACATTATCGGCCGGGACGAACCGCCGGATGAACCAGACGATGACATGGACGAAGATGAGGCCATGGAAGAGGTATCGGAACGACATGAGGAACGACCGCGCCCGCGCAACGCATCACGCAGTGCAGCTCCAGCTGGCAAGCGCGTCCCCATTACCTGCGATGAATGCGGGAAGCAGGACACCATCCACTTTACGCCTGATCCGAACAAGCCCATTTATTGCAGTGATTGCATGAAGAAGCGTAAAGCGAAACGGGAGGGGGGGCGGAGTCAAGAACACCGTCCACCTGGCCGGCAACGAGAATCCAAACCGGCATCAGGGACAGTCCGGATCGTGAAAGATACGGCGCCTGTCGCGTACGAGCCGAAAGAGGAGGCCTCATTGTCAGAGCTGGGAAAAAAGACCACAAGAAAACATATTCCTAAAGAGAAGCCATAGACCACACGCCTATGAAAAAACAGAGAAAAAAACCATCCGCGCTTCGGCGCGCGGCGAGCGGTTCCAAGCGGTTGACGGTTGCCGCCGGCGTCGGCGCGGCAATCGGCGCGGCTGCAGCGCTGTTGTTTGCTCCTAAAACGGGCAGCAAGATGCGCAAGGATGTAAAGCGTCAGGTTAAAAAGAGCGCCCAGGCCTTGGCGAAACAAAAGACAGCCATCGAACATGAACTGCATGCGGTGGTTGAGTCCATGCCTCCCGCCGCGCGCCGGTCGCTTAATTTGGCAAAATCGCGTTTGACCAAGGCCGTGGTTTCGGCCAAAGGAGCGTTGACATCTGCGAGGTATCATGACATGGTGGATGCTGTTTTAAGCCAGTTTGACCATGAAAGCGATGCCATTGGCGCTCATCTGGAAAAAGCGAAAAAGCAGTGGAAAAGAGCTTTCGCGCAGGTCAAAAAACACTTGAAATAACGTATGTCGTTGTCCGTCTTTTCGCATCAGGATACGCCTTCCGCGGTTCCGCCGTCCGGCGCGGCCATGAAGAAGATCGCCCGCATCGAAATCGACCGCGATTTATGCATTGGGGCGGAGAGTTGCGTCGTTGTGGCTCCAGAGGTTTTTGAAATGGATGGAGAAAACAAGGCCGTATTGAAAAACGCTGTTGGCGCCGACGACCAGACGATCCTCATGGCCGCGCAGTCTTGCCCGGTGGCGGCCATCCTCCTCTATGACGAAGACGGAAACCAAATCTATCCTTGATATGAGCATCGTTTCCAACCAGCGCGGCAATGCACGCCTGAAGGCCTCGCTTATTACGAGCGGCGTCATGATTTCGGCGGTGTTGTTGTACCAATTGTCTCTTTCTCGCGCTCCCGAAACCGCGCAGCCGCGCGACAACGGTTCTATCGACTACGGCTCCGTTCAGTTGTTTGCCCAGTCCATGCCTGTATTGGTCCAGGGCGCCTATGAGCTGGTTGTAGTAGGGCAAGACGGCGCGCGTACCAGCCTTGGGCGGTTTTTGTTGACCGATCAGGGACAGATAGCCGATCTAGCGGGAACCGTGAAGCCCAACGCCGTATTCCCGCTGCGTCAGCGCGTGACGGGATTGAGCAAGGCCGAAATCCGCCTGGTGGATCGGCAAGATAACCGTCAGCCTTTTTCGATTGAATTCCTTGCCGGGGATTTTCAACAAGATCGTGCCGTTGCTACATTCGGAGGCAGTGTTTTTGAGCAGTCCTCTGGCCGCTATATGGTTGGCACACCGACCGACGGCAACGATACGCTGAATGAGCGCAGCGGGTTGTGGTTTGGCGACCTGGTCCGCGGTGCGGCCGCGTTAAATCTTCCGACGCTCAAGCCGGGCTGGGTGTACGAAGGTTGGGCCGTGCTTGACGGGCGTCCATTGACAACCGGCCGTTTTACCAGCGTCAACAGACCTGACTCGTTCAGCGGATTCAGCGACGCGCAATCTCCGGCGCCCAATTTTCCCGGTGAAGATTTTTTGCGCGACCCGCCCGTACAGGTGTTTCCAGGCCTCGCATTCCCCCTCGATCTGGCGGGAGATCTCGTTCGTATTTCCCTTGAGCCTGATGTCAGCGGTATCGATCCGACGGGACAGGGCCCCTTCGGCCTGACTGTTCTGGAATCGGAAATTCCAAATCGTGCCGACCCGCGCCGCTTGTACGAGTTGGATACGCGCGGCGTAAACGCGCCTAAAGCCACCGTAGTTTTACGATAATAGCCATGACATCTTTCCAGGCGATCATTCTCGGCTTGCTGCAAGGCCTGACGGAATTCCTTCCGGTATCCAGTTCAGGCCATTTGATTTTGGTCCCGCATTTTCTAGGCTGGCAGGACCAGGGGCTGGCCTTTGACGCGATGATTCATTTGGGAACGGCGCTGGCCACCATCTACCATTACCGCCATGATTGCCATGGCGTGCTGCAGTCATTTGTCCGAAAGAATCCCGATGAAGACACGCGGCGGTTGCGCAACGGCATTTTACTGGCATCCATTCCGGCTGTTGTGGTGGGCGTTCTTGCGAAGGACTATATTGACCAGCATGCGCGGAATGTAACCCTGGTAGCTTTTAATTTGATTGTGTGGGGTGTCATGCTGCTGATTGCCGATCGCGTCGCCAGCCAGCGGGGAAACGGATCGTATCAGGCAACGACCACAAAACAGGCTATCATTGGCGGTGTTGCCCAGGCATTTGCCTTATTGCCGGGTACATCGCGTTCTGGCGCAACCATCTCTGCCACATTGTTGTCGGGAATGAACCGTCCTTCCGCCGTACGGTTTTCTTTCTTGTTGGGACTTCCTGTGATTTTGGGAGTTTCCGGCCTTTCCGCCATCAAGCTGTTTACGGACGCTCAAAACGGTGAGATTTTCATGATGCCGCTTGTCCTTGGCCTTGCGGCATCGTTTGTCGGCGGGTTGCTGGCCATCCGTATTATGCTGCGTTTTGTGTCACATCATGGATTGGCTTTTTTTGCAGTATATCGGTTTGTACTTGCCGCTGCGGTTCTGTTCTTTCTTCGATAACTATGGAACAGGCATCTTCGTTGCGGTATGCCCAGGATCTTGAGCGTTTTTGCGCCCGCGTAGAGCCGCCGGGCCCTGTTGTAGACGTTCAGCCGGGGCAAGGGGCGTACACGCAGGCGTTTCTTGGGCGCGGGTACGACGTCTTGGCATTTTCCGGCTCCATGCCTGCCGCAGAAGCGGCCACAGGAGCTTCGCTGAAAGTGATCGGTTCCGCCGTCGACGAAACGCTCATTGGACACCGCACCGTCGCCGGCGTCTGGTTGGCGGACAGCATGCAATACATGGACATGCGGCAGGCATCCGACAGGTTACGCTTGTTTGCTGACTGGCTTAAGCCCTCCGGTGTGTGTTCATTTGTACTAAGAGAAGGCGAGGGCGTAAAAAGGGTGCTGGAGCATGGCGCAGCCACGCAGGTGGAAAAAACACTGGTGTCGTACCAGCCGCATGATGTGGAGGCGCTGGTACAGTCTGCCGGCCTTCGTACGCTTGATGCCTGGCGCCAGGGCGCGTCTGATCGGATGTTCATTCATGTCCTGGCTCAACGACCCCAACTATGACAGCAGAAGCAAAAAAGCCCGTTGTGTTCTTAGCCGTATCAGGGGGAGTCGATTCCGCTGTCGCTGCCATATTGCTCAAAAAACGCGGGTACGACGTAAAAGGAATTTTTTTAAAAATTTGGTCTGATGAGATGGATGAAAGCGGCATGTGCCCCTGGGTGCAGGACAGGCTGGACGCCATTGCCGTGGCGGCAAAGCTGGATATTCCTTTAATAACCCTGGATTTTGAAAAGGAATACAAACAGGAAGTGTTCCGGTATTTTGTGCAGGAATACGCCGCCGGCCGAACCCCGAATCCGGACATCCTTTGCAATGAGGTCATTAAATTTGGTGTATTTCTCGAATATGCCCTTAGGCATGGGGCCGACTACATCGCCACCGGCCATCATGTGCGACGTGCGCCAGAAACGGGAAAGGATCCTGAAATGACGTATCGGCTGCTGGCTGGCGAGGATAATAAAAAAGACCAGAGTTACTTTTTGTCCCGGCTTAATCAGCACCAGCTGCGACACAGCTTGTTTCCCATCGGTCATGTTACTAAAGCGCAAGTAAGATTCCTGGCACATGAGTACGGGTTGGATGTAGTCGCTGAGAAACGATCGACGCGCGGCATCTGTTTCATCGGCAAGGTTGACCTGCACAAGTTTCTCAGCCGATATACCATCGAAAAGCCTGGTGAAGTCCGTGATGCCTCAGGAAAACCCATTGGAAGCCATAAAGGCGTGGCGTTTTACACCATCGGCCAGCGGCGCGGATTTGATATCCCGGCTCGCGCCGCGGAAACGAAGCCGTATTACATCGTCAACAAAGACGCAGAGACAAATACGCTGGTTGTGGCTCAGGGAGACAGCCCGCTTCTAGAGAAGCAAGACCTATTCGCTCAGGACTTGCATTGGATCGACGGGAAAATCCGCGCGTTCCCCATGGATTGCGAAGCGCGTATTCGCTATCATCAGCCGCTGACAAAAGTTACCCTCTCATTTGAGCTGGACAATCCCCAATTGCAGGGCAGGCTGAAAGTGCGATTTGAAAAACCGCAGCGTTTCGTTACGCCGGGGCAGTTTATTGTTTTCTATCAGGGGCATGAAGTGCTTGGAAGCGCTATTATTGACTGATTTTGGCTCAATACCTATCATATATCCATTGTTTTCTAACCCCCATGTATGCGAACAAAAATTCTCGCGCTTGTTTGCTCTTTCTCTCTTTTAGCACCTTCATTCGCGTTTGCCGCCTCGCCGGCACGGTATTACGGCCGAATCCTCGTTGAATCAAAGGGTGCCAGTACCGCGTGGTACGTCAATCCGGTTGATGGCAAGGCCACTTTTTTGGCCGATCCCAAAACAGCCGTGCGCACCGTTGCACCGCTGGCACTTGGCATCACCAACGAAAACTTGTTTAAGATCGCGCGCGTCGAAGACGCTGCCGGCAAGTTTGATCTCGCGTTGTCCCGCCGGCTCGCCGGCCGGTTCCTCCTGCAGGTCGAAGACAAGGGGTACTTGTGGTATGTCCATCCAACCACGTATAAGCGCTACTTTGTAAACAGCCCCAATGACGTATTAGCGTTATACGG
>CAYQCH010000026.1:0-12046 GCA_964415935.1 uncultured Gammaproteobacteria bacterium | reverse complement strand
ATGGTGTCATTGCTGGGAGTCGAACCCAGATCCCTGGCTTCGGAGGCCAGTGCTCTATCCATTGAGCTACAACGACAAGCGAGGGACAAGAGACAGCTTGCTGGCTCTTGGAGCGAGCGCAGTCGGTGCGGGCGCAGCCCGACAACGTGGGTGCAGGCTCCACCTTACCAGAACCAGCGTTTTTTTCAATCATGGTATACTGGAATATATGCGGCTGTTGAAAACTTCGCTTGGGTTTTGGGCTCGCAAGATCATGCATATCACCATGAACGGCGCCATTGCTGTCGCTGCTTTTTACGTACCGCCGTTTGCTATCCCCCCGTTGACCGTGATCGGCTTCATTTCCATTCTTGTTTTTGAATCGCTTCGCCTTAAAACGCGAGCCAGACAATTTGTCCAGGACACGGTAGGCCCGCTGTTTAAGGCGGAAGAGGCCGTCGAATACTCGGGGTTGTTTTGGGCGGGGCTGGGGGCGCTGGTGGTTGCGCAGTTCGCTGCGCCGCCGGCCTACAGCTTTGGTTTTGCCATCCTGGCTGTCAGCGACGCCAGCGCCGCGGTTCTCGGCAAGCTTTCCGGACAAAAGCCGTTTTACATGAAAAAGACCGCCGTCGGGTCCTGTGCCTGTTTTGTCGCGGCGTTTATCGTTTCGCTGGCGTACGCTTCGGTTTTCCCTTTAGCTTTTCCGGCGTTAGTTTTTGCGGCAACAGTCGCCGGGTTAGTAACCTTACTGGAGATTTTCAGTTACCCATTTGACGATAACTTTCTTATCCTTGTCGTGGCCTCCTACGCCTTCCACCTGGCGTGGGTGAGTGTGTAAATATGGCCTGGTTTTTGCTCGCCGTTGCCGCATATGCCATCATGGCTTGCTCGCAAGTCATCGATAAAGTATTCCTGGATAAGATTTTCCGCGACAGCCGCGCCTATGCCGTTTTTGTCGGCCTGGCCGGCGGTGTGGTCTTTGTGGCCCTGCCTTGGACGCAGGCCGTCCCGTCATTAAGCTATTGGCTGCTGGCTCTTATTGCCGGCGTTTTGTTTGTCTCGGCGCTCTTTCCGTTTTTATCAGCCTTGCAGGATGACGAGGCGACGCGCATCATTCCATTGGCAGGCGCGATTGTGCCGCTGGCAACGACGTTTCTTGAGCGCGTGTTTTTGCGACTGGAGCTGCAGCCGACAGCCTATGCGGGTATTTTTTTTCTCGTTGTTGGATCGGTCCTTCTGACGGCGTCGCGCCGTCTGGCTCCCCGGCGATCGCGCCTGGCGGCCGCAAAGGCCGTCTTTGCCGGCATGTTGTTCGCCGCCTCTTTTGTTCTCAGTAAGTACATCTACACGCAGGCTGATTTTTGGACGGGATTTGTCTGGATGCGTGCAGGAGGCGTGCTGGCCGGCCTGGTATTGATCATGGCGTCTCAGCCGGTACGCGCTGAAATCTCGCGCTTGTTTGATGCCGTTCGTCCCAGAATTTTTGGCTTCTACGCCCTAAACCAGGCCTTTGCGGCCTCAGGCTTTGCCTTGCAGAACGCGGCCATTTATCTGTCGGCTGCCAGCGTCGTCGCCGCCATGCAGGGCGTTCAATATGTGTTTGTCATGGCCTTCGTGCTTTTGTTCGCGCGGTTCAAGCCGGCCTTGCTCCAGGAAAAAATCACCAGGGAAGTTGTGTTGGAAAAATTAACGGCCACGGCATGCCTTATCACCGGATTGGCATTACTGGCCGTATGAAGACGATGTGGAAAGTCATTGTTGCCATACCGTTCCTGCTGCTTTTGCTGATCGTACTGCCATTGCCTGCCGCAAAGAAAAGCGGCCAAACAGGATTTACGTACAGCATTTTGGCCGAGGCCTACCTTGAGTTGCCTGAAGATAATGCCTTGGCACAAGCTCTGCAAGACTTTAAGCCCGACCTGGTGCGCATTCCGGTGTACTGGCCGGCGGTGGAGCCGCAGGACGGCTTGTTTGATTGGCGCATTTATGACCGCCAGCTACAGCTGATCGAAGAGCATGGCGCAAAGGCCATGCTTGCCATCGGCCATAAGCTGCCGCGCTGGCCTGAATGCCACATTCCCGATTGGCTGGACGAACAACCGGAACCAGTCGTAAAAGAGCGACTTTTGCAGTACATGCAGGCTGTGGTGGAACGCTACCAGGCGAGTGATGTCGTTGAATCCTGGCAGGTGGAAAACGAAGCGTTGTTTGCTTTTGGCGACTGCCCGGCATGGTCGGCGAATCAGGACCGCCTGAAGGAAGAAATATTGGCAGTGCGCAGCGTCGACTCCACGCGTCCTATTTTTACCACGGATAGCGGCGAACTTAGTCTGTGGTGGCGTTCGGCCATGTTGCCCGTCGATGGCCTGGGCATCAGCGTATACCGAGCCGTCTACAGCGCCGGAAGAATCGTGCATTGGCCGGTCAACCCCTACTACTATCGCATCCGCGCCGCGCTCGTGCGCCCGTTTGTGTCTCGACTTATCGTATCTGAGTTGCAAATGGAGCCGTGGGGCGCGCGTCCGGTTCTTGAATTAAGTCCGTCCGAAATAGAGGCGTCTTTTCCGCCCGAGGAGCTTGCTCAGCGGCTCGATTTTGCACAGCGTCTGGGCGCGGACACTGTTCTCGCTTGGGGGGTTGAGTGGTGGTACTATATGAAAGTACAGGGCAATGTTGAATACTGGGACGCCGCGCAGAGCGCCTTCAACCGATAACCATGCCTACAAAAAACACACAAACAAAACGCCGGCATCCGGGATTTTCCCCAAAGCCCATGCATCATCACGAATCCATGCATTTCCCCACGGGTTTTTTGTGGGGTTCTTCCACTTCGGCGCATCAAGTGGAGGGCTGGAACGACAATAACGATTGGTGGGAATGGGAGCATCGCGCAGGTACTATTGCCGACGGGCAGCTTTCTGGCCGCGCCGCCGATCATTTCCACCAGTACAAAAAGGATTTTGATCTGGCAGAGCATCTGGCGCAAGGTGCGCATCGCTTGTCCATCGAATGGAGCCGCATTCAGCCGCGGATTGGTGAGTTTGATGAGGAGGTCATCAACCATTACATCAGCGTCCTCACTGATTTGAAGGAGCGGGGCATGGTGACCATGGTAACGTTGCATCACTTCACCAACCCGCAATGGTTTAGCAAGCGCGGCGCTTTTGCGCGGCGCGAAAATATCGCATTGTACCTTGAATTTGTCAGGCACGTAGTCCCAAAGCTGCAACACGTTGTTGATTATTGGATTACCTTTAACGAGCCGAATGTGTACGTGTTGATGTCATATGTATTGGGGCTGTGGCCGCCAGGGGACATGGGGTATTGGAAGGCGTTGCGAGTATATCATCATCTGGCGCTGGCGCACCGCAGGGCGTATGACCTCATTCATGAGCTGGTTCGCGGACCGCTGGTGCAGGTGGGTATCGCCAATAACGTCATTTCGTTTGCGGCGGAAAACAGGCATTCGTTTCTGGAATGGGCCAGCGTGCGTTTTATGGACTGGGCATGGAACCATTCATTCATGGACAAGACCCGCGGGAAACACGATTTTATCGGATTGAATTATTACGTCCATCGACGGATACGACGGTCGGGAATACAGACCTTTAAGGGGCTGGCCGACGGAACTGATGACGGTCGCGAACAAAGCGATTTGGACTGGGAAATTTACCCGCCGGGGCTGTATGAGATCCTTTTGGACATGAATAGTTACGCCCTGCCCATTTTCATAACGGAAAACGGCATTGCTTCGCAAAATGATGATAGGCGGGCCCGGTATCTCGTTTCGTACCTGAAGGAGCTGTACCATGCCATCCAGAGCGGTGTGGACGTCCGCGGCTATTTTTACTGGTCGTTGCTGGACAATTTTGAGTGGGATAAAGGGTTTAAGGCGCGATTCGGCCTGGTGGAAGTGGACTTTTCAAGCTTGAAACGCCGGATCCGGCCAAGCGCCTACGTATACAAGCGTATTTGTGCCGAAAACAGCATCCACCATGACTTATTGAGATTTATTGGCCATTCTGCGAAGCTCCAGAAACCTTTTTAGCGGATAATACGATGGGCAACTCGGCGGCGGGAAGAATAGTCGCAGATCGTGTTTCACCGCGCGCCATAGCTCCTGAGGAGGGGCCGCCGTCCAGGTTTAATGCCCACTCCAGGTCCAAATCCAGGCCCGACAACACCTGCGCCGCATCGTGCAGCGTTACGGGTGACGAGTCAAACAGAATAACGAAGGTTTGTTCTTTCCTGTCTTGGGCGAGAATTGTTCGGCGAGCGATTTTTTCCGAATCTGCTTCAATAGTGGGCAGCCCTTTGAAAAGCAACAGAGGAAACGACTGAAAGGCTTCGGCATTTTGAGGCACGCTTTGTGCGTGTTCTATGAGCCGCAGTTTGCCTTGTGAAATCGCTATGGTGCCGAGGTTTCCTTGTGTATACGAGTTGCGGCTGATAACGGAGCCATCAACGGAAAAATATCCCGTTGGCTCATAGGTTTCCGTAAAGAACGCGCCGTTCACCAGAAGGGAGGCGCTCAGCTCGTCAGACCAAGCTTGCAAGCGCCGAGGTGTTTTTGAATAGTGCAAATCCCACTGATACAACATGTTATTCAGGCGAAAAACGATGGTTTCATAGCGATGAGCATCGTATTCGGTAACATATTTTTTTTGATCAAAACCCTCTGACAGTGATTCCCAAACAGTTGGTCGCGGGGAGGGGGGAGCGGGTTTCGAGGTGTTTGATGCGGGTAAAAAAGCACATCCTGACATGATCAGGGTCGTACACAATAACAACAGGCGTCTCGTGAGCCGCATAGCGTGGTATAATGGTTGCAATTAACGATACACGCTATGTCCGAGCATGTCCAAATGAACTATAGCCAGATCACGGAGCAGATTTTTGTCGGGACAAATGCGTGTTGCAAAACACATTTCGACACTTTTTTGCTTCATTTGGGCATTACGGCTGATATCAGCATGGAGGCGGAAAACATCGATGCCCCGTGGGGCATTAAATATTTTATGTGGCTGCCAACCATCGACCATACCGCTCCCACCATGGAGGCGTTAGCTTTAGGCGTGCAGATGATGCGATTTTGCATGGAACATGGCTTGAAACTGTTTGTTCATTGTAAAAACGGGCACGGAAGAGCCCCAACCCTTGTTGCCGCGTATTTTGTTTCACAAGGCATGAGCGTGGATAAGGCTATAAAAACGATTCAGAAGCAGCGTAAAGAGATTCATGTGGAGCCCGTGCAGCGCGCTCGTCTTGAGCAATTTGCCAAATCTTTTCGTTGGTAATATGCCAGAACCCGTTTCTTTTGATACCGACCAGCTCATCCGGGTCGATGAGCAGGACTGCCAGACTGGACTTGTCGAGAAAAAGGCTGCCCACATGGGAGCTGGCGTGTTACATCGCGCCTTTTCCGTTTTTTTGTTCAATTCAAAAGGGGAACTGCTGTTGCAGCAACGAGCCCCTGCGAAGATGCTTTGGGGCGGATATTGGAGCAACAGCGTTTGCAGCCACCCGCGCGCGGGGGAAGAAATCCTGCATGCGGCCAAACGCCGTGTCCAACAGGAGCTGGGGATGGTTGCGCCAGAGCTGACCTGGGTTTATGCGTTTACCTACCATGTACCGTTTAAGGATATTGGCTCGGAGTATGAATATTGTCACGTGCTGGTAGGGCGAAGCGACGAACCGCCTCAACCGCATCCGGACGAAATCAGCGGCTGGCGCTGGGTAAATTGCGCCGAGTTGAAGCAAGAAGTCACACAGAATCCCGATCAGTTCACGCCCTGGTTTAAAATGGAAATCGAAGAATTATCCAAGCGCGGTTTTTTTCCTCCTGAGAGCCTATGAATGACTTTTTAACACCGTTTATTGCCGTCATCGCCATTGCGGCCGTGCTGGGAATGATCATGAACGTGTTGCGCCAGCCGCTCCTTATCGGCTATATATTAACCGGCCTTATCGTCGGGCCGCTGGGGTTGTCCCTGGTCACGCATGCAGAACCGTTTGAATTGTTTTCATCCCTGGGGGTTTCTTTTTTGCTTTTTCTGGTGGGGCTTGGCATCAATCCCAGGTACATTCGTGATGTCGGGGCCGTCGCTGTTATTACCGGCATCGCCCAAATTGTCTTTACAACTGTGTTGGGTGTGCTTATCGCCCTGGCGTTGGGATTTTCTTTAGTACCAGCGCTATATATTTCCGTTGCTTTTGCGTTCAGCAGCACCATCATCGTGCTGCGCCTCTTACAAGATGCGGGCGAAGAAGACACCCTATTTGGACGCATCTCCATCGGATTTTTGCTGGTACAAGATCTGGCGGCCATGGCGATTTTCCTGGTGCTTTCGGCAAACTCTGCCGCCCAGTCCTGGACTGAGTTTTCACTGATTCTGCTTTTAAAAATAGGGCTCATCATCGGCTGCTCCGCGGCATTCATTCGCTTTGTTTTGCCTTGGCTTGATCGGATTGTCGGCAAGAACAGGGAATTGATGCTGATGATGTCGCTTGCATTGTGCCTGTTTACAGCGTGGCTGTTTTCGTGGGGCGGGTTTTCTCTGGAACTTGGGGCGCTGACAGCCGGAGTCTTGTTATCTTTCTCTGCTTCGTTTCGAGAAATCGGGACGCGCATTCAGCCGCTGCGCGATTTTTTTCTGGTCCTGTTCTTTGTGATGGTTGGCGCGCAAATTCAAGTGGCCGATATCCAAGGAATTCTGCCGGCCGTCGCTATTTTTTCCGTATTTATCCTTGTTGGTAATCCGCTGATTGTGTATACCATCATGTCTGCCATGGGGTACACCCGCAAAACGGCGTTTTTTTCGGGGCTTACGGTGGCGCAAATCAGCGAATTTTCGCTTATCCTCATAGCCGTTGGCATCAGTTTGGGGCATGTAACCAATGAAGTACTAGCTCTGGCGACTTTTGTGGGCCTTATCACTATGGCCGCATCTTCCTACCTCATGACCTTTAAGCACGAGGTTTATCGATTTCTGGCGCCTGTTTTTATCGCGTTGACACCGTGGAGGGAGAAAAAAAGGGACGATGGCCAAGAACACCACCCGTTTGAGTTGCTCCTATTTGGTGCCCACCGCCTCGGCGGAGGTCTGCTGCGCGAAGCTCAGGAAATGAACTGCAGTTACCTGGTGGTGGATTTTGATCCGCACCTTGTTTCGCAGCTGCAGCAAGAGCAGGTTGTAGCAAGGTTCGGATCTGCCGACGACCCTGTATTCCTTGATGCGCTTGATTTGTCTCGCTTGCAGCTAGTTATCTCTACATTACCAGATCATGAAACAAACCAGTTTTTGGTAGAATACATGCGCAAGCGCGTACCATCCGTCACCATTGTCTGCGTTTCCCACCATGCAGAAGAGGCGAGGGAATTGTATGATTCCGGAGCCGATTATGTGGTCATGCCGCCATATCTCGGGCGCCGTTTCATGGTGGATCTGTTCAAAAAGAACCAGTTCCAGCATAATAAATACAGCCGCGAGAAAGCGCGGCACATGAAAGACCTTGTCTATTTATCTTGATACGATGTTATGCCCAAGGCAGCAGCAAAGTCCGGGAAAAAGAGGATTCTGGTGGTTGAAGATGACTTTTTTTTGATCAAAGTTCTCCAGGCCAAGCTGCAACAAGCCGGTTTTGAGGTTCAAATTGCCGCTGACGGAGTCATTGCCTTGGACATCCTTCGCTCAGGATTTACGCCGGATTTGATGCTGCTGGACCTGGTGATGCCGCGAAAAGACGGATTTGAAGTGCTTGATGAAATGAATCGCGACAAGCTTTTGAAAAGAATTCATATCATTGTCCTGACCAACCTTGGGCAAGAAAGCGACATCGAGCGCGTAAAGACATTCGGCGTACAGCAATACCTTGTCAAATCGGACATGGCGATTGATGACGTCGTCTCAGTCGTTCAAAAAAGTTTGAAAACGAAGTGATTTACCGGCAGAGGTTGCCCGACAGAGACTGGTATCCGCGGCTGAATTCGGCTGCGGATATTTCTGTCTTCCCCTCGACTTGAACGGCCGAGAGCTTCAGGATACCGTCGGCGCAAGCAATGGACGCATGGGTATCTTTAGTCCGAAGCGTTCCCGCTGCTTCTCGCGTATCATTTTCCTCGTGCAGGTGCGCCTGCGCAGAAAGAATTTTCATGCGTTTGCCGTTGGGGAGCAGTGTCCACGCATTTGGCCAGTCCTGGTATGCGCGCACCATACGTTCGATTTCGATGCAGGACGCATTCCAGTCGATCTTGGCGTCTTCTTTCTTGATGATTTTTGTAAACGTGGCCTCCTGGTGGTTCTGCTCAATGAGTTTCATATTGCCTTTCACAAAGTCCGGCAAGACCTTACAGAGCGTGTCGGCGCCAAGGGTGGCAAGACGGCTGCGCAGGCTCGTATTTGTTTCGTGATCGCTTAACTCGAGGCGTTCCTGATGGATAATGGGGCCATGATCAAGCTCACTGTCCATGAGCATGATGGTCACGCCGGAAACGGCATCACCATGCAAAATAGCCGCCTGAATGGGGCTGGCGCCGCGGTGGCGCGGCAATAGGGACGTATGAACGTTTATGGCGCCCAGGCGGGGGATATCAAGCAGTTGCTGGGGAATGATTTGCCCGAACGAAGCGACAATGAATAAATCTGGGTCCACTTTTTTGACGGCTTCCAGGGCTTCAATGGCTTTCGCGGGCTGCAGAATAGGCAAGCGATGCGTTTCGCAGACATGCTTGATGGGCGGCGGCGTCAGGATTTGTTTGCGGCCTACCGGCTTGTCCGGCTGGCTGATGACCAGGGAGGGGTAGTAAAAATCGCTGATGAGCTTTTCCAAAATGGCGACGGAATAGTCATCCGTGCCGAAAAAAATAAAGTTCATATTAAATCGCGACAGCGGCTTCAGGCACATCCTCCCCTGAGAATGATTCCACTTTGTCGATGAACACGATGCCATTCAAGTGGTCCAGCTCATGCTGAAACACACGGGCCAGCAATCCGTTGGCTTTATGCGTTTGTTCCTTTCCGTCGGTTGTATACGATCGGACCGTTACGCGGGAATGTCGCTTGACGAAGCCGTAGGTGCCGGGAACGCTTAAGCAACCCTCTTCGCCGGGTTCCATTTCGCGCGAGCGCTCGATGATTTCAGGGTTAATGCAGGCAAGCGCGCCGTCTTTTGTTTCGATGACAATGACGCGGCCGTCATAGCCCACCTGCGTGGCGGCCAAACCAATGCCTTTTGCCTGGCGCATGGTAAGGACCATGTTTTCCACCAGTTGCTTTATTTCCGGAGCCTTTGGATCAGGTACCGGTTTCATGACTTGCCGTAAAAAGGCATCAGGCTCGTGAAGAATTTTTAAAACCTTGGCCATAGTTAACGTAAGGGCGTTTCTGGGTTGCGATAAATGAGTAATTTACTATAAACAGAATCGGTAAATTTGTCAAGAACAGGCTGTTCAGTAAATACGGTCCATTGTTGCTCATTTTTATCCGTAGTTGGTTTGGGGCCGTGAATGCGAACATTGGGCAGGTCACGCCGCATGCTGGCGTCTATTTCCTGAGTTTCATCAGCATCTGCAGATTTCAGGCGAATAAGCAGTATATGGCCAAACGGCGGGAGGCCCAGATGTTTTCGCATGTCGAGCTCTTTCAGAGCGCTGTTCGTCTGATCCGCGTCAACGGCGGCGGCATGCAGTTCAGAGTGTTCCGTCAGGCCCGTTTGAATAAGAAGCGGCTGGCGCATGTAGGAATGCGCCATGTGGCGATGCCATTGCACGAACTGTACATACCACTCGTTGGCTCGGTAATCCGGTGTATATAAAACCGATTCCGGATGAAATAATAGCACACAGCCTATATGTCTTTTCCCGTCAGCAACAAGCCGCCGCCATGTAAATGGCGTGCTGATGATGACGGCAGGCGGCATGTGTGGGTCAAGGCTCTGATCCTGAGATGAAAACAACACGGTCGGAACGGAGAGCGTTTGCGCTATTTTTTTCGCAATCGTTTGCGCGCCAGGCAAAAAGCCTCGTATATTGCTGCCGCCGCAGCGCGGGCAGGATGCCGGGTCGTCCATGACGTAATCGCAGGATGGGCACTGTAAGCGGGCATCAGCCTCGTACAGGCGCGACGAACAAGACGGGCAAGACCACGTATGCTGGCAGTCCAGGCAGGCCAGGCCGGCATGCGCGGCTTTTTTTGTACAAATACATAAGACATCGCTGCCATCATTGATAGCCCCGGAAATGCGTTCACTCAGCTGCGGGTGAAGAAGTTCTGCGGAGTTGCGGTAAAAAAACGTCGTAATAGGGGCCGAAATGAGGGGTGTTTGTGCGTACGATGTTACGGCCAGGCGTGAGAGCCGCGGGTGAAAGCTGGTTTCACGAACGGGAATGTTTAACCGGCTGGCAAGATCTCTGGCCAGGTCGCGCGCGTCAAAATAGGGGTGGCCTTCCCAGGAGCGATGGTCCTGGCGGTCTTCCTGGTCGATAATGATGAGGCCAAGGTCGTGCAAAGGAAGGAGCGCGCCGGATCGCGTGGCGACCACAATGCGATAGCGCCCTTTGTGGATATCCGAAAACAGCTGCCACCGTTCGTTTTTCCCGATTTGTTCGCCCCAGACGGCGACAGGCAGTTTCAACGCATTCTGCAGCGACTGTTGCAGTTCAAGCGCATCCAGATGTTGGGGAACGAGTATGAGCACTTGCCCGGGTACCTGCCTGACCCATTGTCGGTACAAATAATGCCTGTCTGCCATACGCTGCAGGCGGATGGCAAGAAATGGCGCATCAAGAGATTCCAATTTGGCTAGTTCTGGAATTACGGCGCGACTGAGGACCGGTGGGTGGAATGCAGCAGGCGCGGCAGGCGGTGTGACAGGGTTGGTCGCCTTGCGCCTTGGCTTTTCTGGCAGCAGGGCATGACAAAGGGTACCTAGTGAGGCGTATTGCTCGCTTGCATGCTGTTGAAGGGCATCCAGCTGCGCCTGGTTCCAGACAGGCTTGTCTTCCAGAAACGTGGAAAGCTCCGAGGGCGATGGGTGCTCTGACACATCGCTGACAGAGTGGACCATTGCCTGCACCCAGCGGCGCCGCCAGGGGACGCGGACAAGCATGCCGGGTTGAAGGTGTGCCTGTAGATCCTCCGGTACGGCATACGTAAATGTGCTGCTATGCCGCGGCATGCGTTGGACCGGGATGACATTGGCAAACATAGCTACGCGGAAATAATGCGCGCCATCAGGAATGCGGTGGGAGAGACCACTTCGAAGGCCAGCTCCTCGTATTTCCAACGGTGCTTGTCTTCAAAACAAGCGGCGGCTATGGCGGCGGGGCCGCTGCTGCATACAGGCAATGGGGATGCCACCGAATTGTCCGCCGCAAACCGGTTGTAAAATGCCTGCCGAATTGATTCGTTGCGCTGCCGTATATCGTCGGGGGCATGTTTATTGTCAGGGTCAAAGGGCCATTCCGCGGAGATGATAACTGCATGTTTTACCGGCGAAGCGTCCAGCGCTTGGCGCAGGGCGCGTCCGAACTGTTGCTGCTCATCAAGTGTTGAAGCCGGTTTGTCGTTCAGGCAGGCGATGCGGAGGCGATCAACCCCTTGATTTGTCTGGAGCAAGGCCCATAACGGCACGGCATGTCCAAAATCCAGAACAGGCTCGTCTATCGGATGAAGCAACGGTCCTCCGGAAACGGCGGCCTCGCGCAGTCCGGTATATACCGACCAGTCCATGCGCATATCCGCGTCGCGCGTAAGATCGCCCAAATCTTTGAAATTGATGTGGCAGGCAGGGGAGATGTAGCAGGAAAATCCCGAGCGCTGGAAGCGCGGATGCCCGCTGAGGCATACCAATGAATCTATCTGATGCGTTTTCAGGTCCTCGGCAACGGTTTGCAGGGCATGCTCAAGCGCCGGCTGGTAAGATTTCTTACCGGATTCAATGGCTTGGAGGAACAGCGGGGCATGCGGCAAGACGCATCCGTAAGCGATCATAGGGGGATGGCTTCGATCTCGTCATCAGTCAGTGGCTCTACGCGCAGGGTATCGCCAAGCTCGTGCAAATCCAATAA
>CAYQCH010000025.1:10448-12693 GCA_964415935.1 uncultured Gammaproteobacteria bacterium | reverse complement strand
AGAAAAGCCAGGAAGGAAAGGGGAATATGTAAAGAGCGATTTTGGCTCTCTAACCCCGATTGGTCCGGCCGAAGCAAATCGGCAGGGAAAGAAAAAGCATCCTGATATGAAGAGAGAGAAGTTCGCCCGGACTCCGAAGAGGGGACGATAAGGTATGGGTTGCACCCGGGACGTAGCCGAAGCCACCTCCATGGAATGCGCGCCATACGCCATGCCGCACGCAAGCGTGCGAGACATGTTCCCTCCTCATATCAGGATGCACAATGTAAGGTGCGGGGAATGGTTATCTGTGGTCGGCGGTTACTCGATAGCAGACATGAGCCTGCTACCGAATGACCACCAGCCGCAAACAGCCATTACGAGGTTGACAAAACAGAATATCATATTGTGTAAAATATGTCAATAGCTATGATACATATATGGCAATTTTAAGCTAAAATTAGCTATAATAACGTGTCAATTTTCACAAACAATTGTTTTTGTCAAGGTAAAGTAGGGCTGCCCAAGTCTTAGTAGAAAGAAAGGAATGCCTGTGATAGGATTCAGTCATCTTTCTTCACGTTTTATGGCCAATTACAATCCAGCCGAGCTTGAACCGGAAATCCAGAAGTATTGGGAAAAAGCCGATCTTTATAAAGCGAACGAACAGAGCCGAAAACCCAAGGCCTACATTTTGGACATGTTTCCGTACCCGTCAGGCGACGGCCTGCATATTGGACACGTTGAAGGGTATACGGCTACGGATATCGTCAGCCGATACAAGCACATGAAAGGTTTTGAAGTGCTGCATCCGATGGGATGGGATTCGTTCGGGTTGCCCGCGGAAAATTATGCCATTAAGGTCAATGTGCATCCGCGCATCACCACGGACAAAAACACCAAGAATTTCAAACGCCAGTTAAAGATGCTTGGCTTCAGCTATGACTGGTCGCGAGAGATCGACACCTCGGCCGAAGATTTTTATGCCTGGTCGCAGTGGTTTTTCCTCTTGTTTTACAAACTCGGCCTGGCATACCGCAAAGAAGCGCCCGTGAACTGGTGCGATGTCTGCCAGACCGTGCTGGCCAATGAGCAGGTGGTAGACGGCAAATGCGAGCGCACGAAAAATCCCGTGACGCAGAAAATGATGCCGCAATGGTTTTTCAAAGTGACGGCCTATGCCGATCGCCTGTTGGCGGATTTGGACCGGCTCGACTGGCCCGAGTCGCTCAAAGGCATGCAGCGCAACTGGATCGGCCGTTCCGAAGGGGCGTTACTCACGTTTGCCGTTGATGGGCGCGATGAAAAAATTAAAGTGTTTACTACCCGGCCGGACACACTCTATGGCGTGACGTACGTTGTGCTGGCGCCGGAGCATCCGCTGGTGTCGCATATCACCAGCAAGGACCAGTACAAAGCCGTCCAGGAGTACGTTGAGGCCAGCCGCCGCCGCTCCGACCTGGAGCGCACGGGTACCGACCAGCAAAAGACGGGCGTGTTTACCGGTTCGTACGCCGTGCACCCCATTACAAATGAGCAGGTGCCGATTTGGATTGCCGACTATGTGCTGGCCACCTACGGCACCGGCGCGGTCATGGCCGTGCCCGCGCATGACGAACGCGACCATGCGTTTGCGCGCAAGTTCGGGTTGCCGGTAAAAACCGTGATTGAACCAACACAAGGGAAAGCCGCGGCCGACGCGCCGTACACGGAGCCCGGCATACTGGTGGCCTCCGGCAAGCATTCCGGCATGACGTCCGAAGAGGCGTCCACGGTCGTGACGGAAGCGGCAAACGGCGAGCGATCCGTAACATACAAGATCCGCGACTGGCTCATTTCCCGCCAGCGTTTTTGGGGCGCGCCCATTCCCATTGTTTATTGCGACACTTGCGGCGCCGTGCCTGTGCCGGAAGATCAGCTTCCGGTCGTGCTGCCCAAAGAGGCTGACTTTTCGTTGAAGGGAGATGGAAAATCTCCCTTAGCGCGCGTGGAGTCTTTTGTGCATGCGACCTGCCCTAGCTGCGGCGGTGCGGCCAAACGCGAAACCGACACCATGGACGGTTTTGTCGATAATTCCTGGTACTTTTTCCGCTTCTGCGATCCGCGCAACCGGGAAGCATTCGCTTCTAAGGAAGCCTTGCAATACTGGATGCCGGTCGATTTGTACGTTGGCGGCGCCGAGCATGCGGTGGGCCATCTCATTTACTCCCGTTTTTACACCAAGGTGCTGCATGACCAGGGGTATATCAACTTCCAGGAGCCGTTT
>CAYQCH010000025.1:0-10348 GCA_964415935.1 uncultured Gammaproteobacteria bacterium | reverse complement strand
AATGCCGCGCAGGACAAGGGCGCGCTGCCAACCGTGGAGGCGGAAGCGTTTTTAAAGATGTTGTCTCCGTTCGCGCCTCATGTGGCTGAATATCTGTGGATGGAATTGGGACATACGACCAGCATCAGCGCAGAAACCTGGCCAGCGTACGATGAGCGCCTCATTAAGAGCGATACCGTGACCATGGCCGTGCAGATCAACGGCAAGTCTCGCGCGACCATTGAATTGGCCGCCGATGCCGATGAGGCGACCGCAAAACAAACGGCGCTGGAAAGCGAAAGTGTCCAGAAGTTCGTCGCCGGCAAGGACGTCAAGAAGGTTATTTACGTGCGCGGGCGTATCATCAACCTCATCGTGTAGCATGCTCAAGCATTGGACAGAAGAACAACGCGCAGAATGGGACGCCATCATCGCCAAGCATGCCGGTGATGGCGGTTTGCTGCAGTCCTGGGCCTGGGGACGCTTTCAGGAGCAGCTGGGAAATGCGGTGTACAACGCCAGCGATGAAGCGGGCAAGTGGTTTGCGCAATGTTTGCAATTGAAGGCTGGCAACCAGTGGATATTGGTTGTGCCGCGCGGGCCCGTAACCGCGGATGCCAATGACGCCAGCGGTCTGCGGCAGTTTTTGTCTGATTTGAAATCGTTTGCCAAAGAGCGCGGCTGTTTTTTTGTCCGCCTGGATCCTGCGTGGAACCCAAACCTGGCGCCGCTTCTCGTCGCCGCCGGCAGCCGCAAGGCCAAGCGCGAGCGCAATCCGGCGCAAACGCTTATCATCGACACGAGCCGCGGCGAGGAAGACCTCCTGCAAGCCATGAAAAGCAAGTGGCGCTATAACATCCGGCTGGCGGAAAAGAAGGGGGTAACAGTACGGATGAGCGCCAGCCCTGCTGATGCGTCGATTTTTTGGTCGTTGGTAGAAAAGACCACAGACCGCCAGGGGTTTGCCTCTTATAATGAAGCGTACTTTCGCGCGTTGATGGAAACCCTGGGGCCAGCACACCAGGCCTCATTCCTTATTGCTGAACATGAAGGTAAACCCATTGCCGCGCTGCTGCTGGGCATGTTCGGAAAGACTATGTACTACCTGCATGGCGCATCCGATTATGAACATCGCCAGCTCATGGCGCCGCATCTGCTGCAATGGCGCGGCATATTGGAAGCAAAGCAGCGAGGCCTTGCATATGACTTCTGGGGCGTTTCCGAACAAGAATGGCCCGGCGTAACGCGTTTTAAGCAGGGTTTTGCACCCCAACAGCCGTTTACCGCCTATGTCGGGACGTACGAACTCGCCGCAAAACCGTTCATGTACGCGCTGTACCGATTGCGCGGGATGCTGCGTTCATATGGATAAGCGTGAAATCCAGCAATTACTGCGCCAGGCCGGCCTGCATCCCAGCAAGGATCGCGGGCAAAACTTTCTCATGGATGAAACCGTCATTGAAGAGATGGCTGCCGCGGCACATGTGGGCAAGAACGACCTCGTGCTCGAGGTTGGTCCGGGGTTGGGAATTCTCACGCAAGCGTTAAGCAGCCGAGCAAAGTCCGTTTTCGCCATTGAGTTGGATCATGGCATCGTCAAGCATCTGCAAGCCAGTTTCCTGCCGCGGCATCCCAACGTTGTATTGCAGGCCGGCGACGCGCTTTCATCCGAAAGCTACCGCGCGCTGCGTGCCTGGCTTGCCGAGTACAATGCAGACAAAGACGGCGGGTACAAGCTGGTTGCGAATTTGCCATACCAGGTAACGTCCAGGCTATTGCGGCATTTTATGGAGCTGCACCCCCGCCCCTCTGTCATGGTGGTCATGGTCCAAAAAGAAGTCGCGCAGCGCGTCACAGCCAGGCCCGGCGATATGAGCCTCCTTGCCCTGTCCGTGCAGGCGTACAGCGCGCCGCACATTGTCAAGACGGTTCCCGCAGAAGCATTTGAGCCTCGGCCCGAGGTGGATTCCGCCGTTCTCGCTTGCGATTTGGGAAAACCAGACCCCGACTATGCATCATTGTCGGAAGATGAACGCAAACAATTTTGGAAGCTGGCGCGCGCCGGCTTTTCCTCCAAACGCAAACAACTGAAAAACAACCTCGCCGCCGTAACCAGCAGAAACCCGGCGGAAATTCAGCAGCTTTTTGAAGAATTCGGCTTGTTGCCAGCGGCGCGCGCGCAAGAACTTTCTCTCAGCCAGTGGGTGCGGCTGACGCGAGCGCTTTAAACGCGATTCATCCCCTTCCTGTCCATCGGCCAAACTTGGTATAATATCGACGCTTTTGCCATAGCCATGGATGAAAATCTTCCCCACACGCCGTCGCATGACGAGCAGTTGCATGTGCCATACCCACGCTGGGTCATCGCGGGCGTTTTTCTGTTACTGGCAGCCGTGGCCGTGCTCTCTGTCTGGCAAATGAAAAACCGGCTTGTCATCAGCCTGCCCCAGCTGGGCGAAGGAGAAACCGTTACGCAGATCGCTTCCAGCCTTTTGCAGGCGCAGGACGAACAACTGCGCGCCCAGGACAGCGACCAGGACGGGCTAAACGATTACCTGGAGCTGCGCGTGCATGGCACCAGCCCGTTTATTGCCGATACGGATTCTGACGGCGTGTCCGACGCTGATGAAGTGGCGGCGAAAACAGACCCCACCTGCCCTGCCGGGCGAAGCTGTTTTGGCACGCAGGGCGCCACGCCGACCGAAGCACCCAGCAACAATCCGTTTTTGAGCGCGGAATTCCGGGCTGTCCTCGACGATCCTGCGCAATTGCGTCAGTTGCTGATTGAAGGAGGCGCCGACCCCTACATCATCAACGGGCTGGACGACCAAACCGTCCAGATCCTTGGCCAGGAGGCGTTTCGCGCGGCTACCACGGCCACGCCGGACAAGATCGAGGTGCTGAAACAGGTCACGCCCGAGCAAATTCGCGGCCTGCTGAAGTCGTCCGGCATGACCGATGAACAGTTGTCGCAGTTTACCGATGAACGGTTGCTGGAAATTTACAATCAAGCCTTGTCTCAGGTGGTGCAGGAATCATCCACCGGCCAATAATAGGACTGTATGCGTGAAACAAAAGGAATTTCGATGCTGCTCAGGACCGGACTAGTCGTGTTGTTATTTGCCGCCGCGTTGGTGCGCCCGGCGCCGGCGCAGGCACAGGGCGTGGTTACCGATTTGATTACGGAAGTACAGACCACCATCAGCAACATTTTGGACAAGCTGCAGACCGCGGCGGAAGAAGCCTATTATGACGCCGCCGCCGTCTTTTGGAACAATGGCGTGCAGCAATTCGTGAACAACCTGGCTGCGGAAACGGCCGTGTGGGTGGCCAGCGGAGATGAAGGCCAGAAACCCCTGTTGTTTACCGAATCCTGGGGCGACTATTTGCAAAATGCGGCGGAGAATGCGGCGGCCAGCGTGGCCATCGAATTCGCGGAGAAGGTCGGCTTGGGCAACATCTGTATGTCGCCGCAGGTGGCCATCGACATTGTGCTGCCGCAGCTCGGGCAGTACGGTCCCACGCGCCCGCGCTGTACGCTGGAAGACCTGCGCCAGACCTGGGACGTCACAGACCCCGCATTTTTGGAAAATTTCACGTTGTCTTTTCAAACGAACCAGAATGACCTCGGCGTTGCCGTAACATTTCTTGGCGGGCTGGAGCAGTCCAAGGAAGCGGCGGAGAAAGCCGCGGAAAAAGAACAGGAGCAAAGCGTGTTCAAGCGCGTCAAAACCGCCATCAGCAATCTGACGGAGACGCCCGCGCCGCTGGTGGAAGCCCAGGTCATCCGCAATCAGGAATTAAACACGGCGAACGTAACCACCTACACGGGACGTCTGGTCGGCGATGCCATCCGCGTCTTTGCCACCACTCTCGCCGGCCAGTATTTGCAAAAGTTACAGAGCGGCTTTTTCAGCCTGCGCGATGTTGCCGGTGTGGAGGAAGACGTCCGCCAGAGCGTCATCAACAGCCTGCTTGATCCCTCCGGCACCGCGCCGTCAGGCGGCCAGACCGCGCGCGCCAACATCACCAATGTATTCAAGCCCGACCTGAAGCAGGCCAATGACTTCAGTATCATCCAGGAAATGACGCAGTGTCCGGCGGAAGTAAAGCTGGCCGGCATCTTCAATTGCGTGCTTGATTCTGGTTTTGGCTCGGCCATCCAGGCCAGCGGCGAAACGGGACTGCTGACCGTGCGCGCGGCGGTGGAAAAGGGCTACCTGCACGGGGACTGGGCCTTTGGTTTCACCGATCCGGGCACCGGTACGGAACCCAGCTACCTCAACGGATACGCCTACAGCAACATGAAAAAGCTCCGCCGCGCCCGCATCATCCCGGTGGGTTGGGAACTGGCGGCCACGCGCGCGCGGGAAATCAGCAAGCGCGTGACGCTGCAGGAAGTGTTGGACGGATATGAAGATGTCAGCTCGCCGTTCTACCGCCTGGTGGACCCCAACTGGGTGTTAAAGGTGCCGGAATCCCGCTGCACGGCGCGCGTGCCGGGGCAAATCGCCCAGGCATCCGGTCCGACGCGTTTTGAGACGTGCGTGGACATCCAGGATTGCGTGGTCAAAGGCGCCGACGGTCAATGCCAGACCTGGGGCTACTGCACCAATGAAAAGCGCTCCTGGGCGTTTCCGGGGCAGACTTGCGCCGCGGAATTCGCCACCTGCGAACAGTACATCGACCGTGACGGCGAGGGCGGCGATGAAAATTTATGGCTGGCCAAGACGCTGGAATATAAGGGCTGTTCCGCCCAGACGGCCGGATGCACCTGGTATGCCCTGGCGAAGAACTCCATTGGCGAATGGCGCGAAGATGATCGCGTGTACCTGAATAACCGCGCTGAAGAGTGCGAAGCCGATGATGCCGGATGCCGACGCTATATCCGCATGGTCGGGGGTACCAACTTGCTGCGCAATGCCAGCTTTGAAGATGACGGCGGCCACAACTATGTGCTTGGCAATGGCGATTCCGAGGCAGAGAACGGCGTTCCGGACGGCTGGTCCGGCCGCGCCGTTGCCGTCAGTACGGTCATCAGCAATGTCGTGCATGGCGCGCAGGCTGTTCGCTTGCAGCCGACAGGTGCCGCTGGCGTCTGTAATCCGGCGCTGGTGTATACCGCGCCCATCGGCAGTTTTGAAGTGGGACAGCAGTACACGCTCAGCGGCCAGGTGCGCACCGAAGGCACGCAACTGCGCGACATCCGCCTGACATTTCAAGGCATCAATTTTACGGTTGAAGACGTCGGCAGCGCCTGGAAAGCGTTTGCCTTCCAGTTTGTCATGCCGGCCACATCCAGCACCTATGCGTTTTCGCTGGGCGCCAATGACGGCACTTGTTCTGATCTCGCCGGCGCGGCCGTATTGTATGACGCTTTGCAGCTGGAGAAAGGAACGCGCGCCAACACCTATCGCGACTATGGTTCGTCCAACGTCGTCCATTTAAAGGCCGCGCCGACCTGCTCGTTTGAGGATGTCGGTTGTCTTTCCTACCAGCCGGCGGATACCGCTTCCGCCAGCCCCATTACCGGCGTGGCCACGGGCGCCAACCTCTGTCCTCAGGAATGCGCCGGATACAATACTTTTGAACAACAGGCCGTGGACGTCGAGCCGGTGCGCTTTGTAAACCTCATCCCGCGCACGGCGCGCACATGCTCCGCCGAGCATGTCGGCTGCCAGGAGTACACTAATTTGGATGAAGTCGCCCGAGGCGGAGAAGGATTGCAGTACTACTCGCAGATCCGCCATTGCCAGAAACCGCAGCCGCAATGCGCTACCTACTATGCCTGGGAAGGGTCGGAACAGACTGGATACCAGCTCATGACCTTTAACCTCATGGCTACGGGAGCCAACGGCACAGGCCCGGCGCTGACCACGGACGGCAGCACCAGCTGTGATCCTACCGACATTAATTGCCGCGAGTTGATTGCCGCCGACGGCAGCCGCGCATTCCGCGACCTCACCAAGACGGTTATTTGTTCAGAGCAATGCATCCCGTTGCGCGCCGGTCCCAACACGCTCAATGAAACGGAATGTACGGCCAAGCTCGGTACCTGGGATGCGCTGGCTCAGCGCTGCGTCTTTCAGGTGTTGCCGTCGGAAAGCCGCTCCTGTCCGGCCCAGTTTAACGGTTGCCGTGAATACGTCGGGAACACGGGCAAGAACGTGGCTGTTATTTTGACCGAAACGTTTGAAGACGGGGACACCAGCGGCTGGAGCAACGGCGAAATCAGCGCCGAAAGCACTTCCGTGGGCGGCCACTCATTGAAGCTGGGTTCTTCCGTCGGCACCATTAACGCCACCACGGAAATCGAAGTGCCGCTGGCCGTGGTCGGCAGGGGCTATGAGCTGGAATTGTCCATGAAAGCCTCTGTTCCGGACTTGCTGACGGTTTCCGTCTGGCTGGGCAACAACAAACTGGATGCCAACAGGCTGGGCGGGTTTATCTCCAGCACGCTGTCCTGGAATCAGTACCGGGTCGGCCCGCTTGTCCTACCGCAAAGCGTCAACACGCCGGCCAAACTCATCATTGAGGTGCGCGGCACGTCTTCCCGTACCGGCGAGCTGAGCGTATTTATCGACAATCTCGTGTTGCGGCAGATTAAAGACAGTTCCTACCTTGTGAAGAATTCGTGGCAGACGCCGGCCGTGTGTGAAACAGATCCGCCGTTAACCGGAGGCAGCGCCGGCCGCTCCATGCTCGGCTGCCGAGAGTACAACGTAACCGGCCCCAACAACACGCAGACCAAAGCCTATGTCACCGGCTTTACGAGATTGTGTTCCAAGGAAAAAGTCGGCTGTGAGGCTGTCATCGATACCTTTAATTCACGCGCGCCGTACCGTGAGATTTTCCAGGAAGGCGATGAAGCCGAGCGCGTGGTACCCGAGGACCAGGTGCGGTTCGTGGTCAATCGGGAAGAGTTTACCTGCCAGTCGGAAGTGGCTGGATGCATGGAACTTGGCAAGCCGTCCTTTGACGTGGAGGGGAACCTGACCGGCTACACATCCGTGTACCGCATCAACAACCCGGACCAGTACGCGCAGACGCTGTGTAAGGCGGAAGGGTTGTTCTGTAAGGAATTTCGGACCAGCGCCAATGCCGTCGTGTATGCCAAGCATCCGGGCCAGCAGCAATGCGAATACCGCCAGGTGCCGAATTCATTCCCCACGCGCTATGCCTGGTTCAAGCTTGGAAGCGATGAAGAGAACCCCGCCGAATGTCTGGACGCGGACAAGAATGAGTATGTCCAGCGCTGTCCGTTGGAAGAGGTCAGCTGTAATGAATGGGTTGAGCCGATTACGGGAGAATCCTTCTACTATCGCAAGAACACCCTGAAAGACCAGAGCGCGGAATGCAATGGTATTGTCGACTGGAAGCGCGGCTGCGTCCTCTTTGACGATCGCAGCCAGCAGGGACATACGTTTAAGAGCGGCGAAGAAGTGGACGTCATCGGCGCGCCGGAGCCGTGCCAGACCAATGACGTGGGTTGCAACGCCAACGTGCTCCTGAAGGTAAACCTCGACCGCGTCTGCAGCCAGTGGCTGACGGGCTTGAGCACCAGCCGGTTCTGGGACCGCAATTTGCAGCAGTTCCGCACCACGGCCTACGGACTGGGCCGTTGTATCGAATCCGATCCGCTCAATCCAAGCATTTGCCGCGTATGGGACAACAGCCCGGACAAGCCCGTGTTAAGCATCGATCAATATCGCGCGCGCGACGTGTCATGGGCCGGCGAGGACTATACCGGGTACTCCATTCCTAACCAGTTCCCGGCGGAAACGCTGCGCCAGCGCAGCGTCGGCATTGATGAAGACGGTAACCCAACCAGCTTCCGCCTGACCAAACTAGATAATCCTGGCGGCGTCTGCCGTTCAACCACCGATTGTCCGGTCGGCCAGGTCTGCCGTCTCAGCCTCAACCCTTCCTCCGGCGGATTTGAAGGAAATTGCTATGTGGAAACGGGCATCGACGGCGTGGGGCTGTCCGTAGGAGCCCAATGCCGCGCCTATCCCGAAGATGACAGCCCGTTCCCGTCGCGGCTGGCCGTGTTTGCTCCGCCGACAGACGAACGCAATCCCAACCAGATCATCGCTAAGGATCCGTTGTTTAAGAATGCCAATATCGGCGAGGCGGGCGAGGACGTCGAATGCAGCTACCATAAGGTGTTCTACGGCGGTGAAACCCGCTATATCGGCATCAACAGCCTGCCGATGTCCAAGATGAAGAAGGACGGCGAGGACGTCCTGTTCAGCCGAAAAGACACCTTTATCGGCTGGAGCGGGTACTGTCTGGAAGAAGATTTGTCTCGCGCCATTAACGGCTCGGCCAACGAGTTTGCCTGTCTGACCTGGTATCCGGTAGACGTCATCAACGGCGCGCTCGACTTCAACAACAGCGCTTTGAAGGCCGGTTACCTTGTGCCGACCGACCGCGAGTCGTACTGCGTGGAATCGACGTTCGCCGAATATCGTCGCCCGTTTATCGGCTGCGAAGCCAGCTGTCCAAGCGGCTATTATCTGGAGCGCCGCGCCGAATCCTCTACCTGCGCCAACGGCCGCCACAAACGATTCTGCGCGCCCATCAATGGAGAGGGCTGGTATGCGCATGACGGCTCTCTGGCGGGATTTGAAGGGTTGTACGGCATCCAGCAAATGTGCAGCAAGGTGGCGCGCATTGCCACGGCCGACGGCCGCAACCGCGCCTGGACCACGCGCATCCTGGGCCAGGAGTTGCCGGGAGCCAAGGTATACTTTGTCGATGATCTCGGCTGGGGCCCCAACCAGCAGAACAATCCGTACGGCGCGGCGCGCACGCTGGTGCCGCGGCTGGAGGACTTGTCGCAACCGCTGCTTGTTCGCGATCCCAACACGTTTGTAGATAACTGCAAGGACTGCAAAATCGAAGAAGGAAGCCCGTTTGGCGTCTGTCAGGATGAATCGCCTGACCGCAAGGGCCGCAAGTGTCCGATTGCGCCCAATGCGGGTTCGCCGTTCGCGTTATCGTATGAAATCGATCCGAGCGACATCAACGACACCAACGTCAAAGTGCGTCGCGACAACAAACTGCCGACGGACGAATCACAACCATACCCCGGATCGGAAAACTACGAAGCCGGCTTCAGCCGCGTGGCGCAGCTGTTTGCCCGCTCGTACGGCATCTACGAATGGCAGTCCGTGCGCAACGTCTGCGTGGGTATTTGCCAGGGCGGCTTAAACGACGGGGAAGCCTGTGAATCTGACAGCGCTTGCGGCGATCCGGATACTTCCATCAGCTACACCTGCGTCGGCGATCCGGTGGGCCGCAGCCAGGGGACTTGCGTGGGTGGATTCAAGGATTCTTACACCTGCGCGGCCGACGCCGATTGCCAGGCACCGCGCACGGGCACGGTTCATCAATGCGTGGAAGTAACCGGCCCGGACCAGGATCCGCTCAATCCGTCATACGTCTGTGAAACAGGGCCGTTCCAGGGCCGCGAATGCGGCTCCATCCAGGACTGCGATGAGTCTCGCGCCGACGGCGTCTGCAGCTTCGAGCAGCGCTGCCAGGCCACCGATGCCAGCGGACAGATTGTCATCTCCACGAATTCCGGCAAGCTCTGTAATTCGACGGCGGAATGCAATGCACGCGGCACGTGTCGCGTGAACCGCTGCAGCACCGAAGCGCCTGGAACGGATTCGGGCCTGTGTACAGGAAAGAGCGCCGGCGATGCCTGCGGCACGCTGGTTCAAGTCGGACAAGGCGGCATCAACCAATATGTGCGCCTGCCAGCTGATAACGAAGCAGTAGGATGGGACCTGGTGCAGCGCAGTCCGGCTGCCGTGCAAAACCCCATCATCCGACCGACCGTGCCGGACAGTGCCAGCCCCAGCGGCTTTGTGGAAGGCGCCATCACGGGATTTAGCGTGAACAATTCCACCAGCGGCACATTAGCCTTCGTCAACGGCCGCGCGCCGGTAACGGTTTCCTTTTACGCGTATAACGACAATGGCGAGCAGATGCCGCTGCGCGTGGTGATGGTGGACTGGGGCGACGGGTCTGACCCGGCGGAATCGCGCGGCGCATTCCCCAACCGCAAGCATGTCTGCCGCCGCTTCTGCAGCAATGCAGTCGGCGTCGCCTGTACGTTTGACCAGGAATGCCAGAACGAGGCTGCGCCGGACGCCAAATGCGAGCCGTTCAACTTCGGCGACAGCGTGGATGCCTGTATCGGCGACTCGCGTTCCAGCAACGGCTACTTCACCTTCAGCTATACCTATACATGCGAAGGCGAAACGGCTTGCGTGTTCACGCCGACCATCATGGTGCGCGATAACTGGGGCGCCACCACGCGCGTCACCTTCCCGGGAAGCATCGTGGTTGACCCGGC
>CAYQCH010000024.1:9314-15082 GCA_964415935.1 uncultured Gammaproteobacteria bacterium | reverse complement strand
GTTACCAGGATGAAAACCTGATGTCCTAACCACTAGACGATGGGGCCAAGGGACTTGGCAAAAAGAAAAAGCCTGTTGCAAGGCTGCGGATATTATACGCATTCACAAGGGCTCTGTCAATTGTGCTATACTTTATGCACTATGAAACTGACTCCGAGCAGCGACAACTACTTTTCCCTGGACCGCGTGCTTTCCTGGAAGGAATTCGCCAGGCAGTCGAAACAGCCTGCCAGCGACGCCTTTGTGGAAATGGCCGGAATTGACGACGAGCAGGAGGAACCATCCATCCATGAAATCAGCCTGAAGCCCGACCACGGCCAGCTCGCGCTGGACATTTACCAGACCGCCGCTGACCTGGTGGTGGAAGCCCCCATTGCTGGAGTGCGCCCGGAAGATTTGGACATTTCCATCCAGGACGACGTTCTGACCATCCGCGGCAAGCGCATGCGCTGCGACGACATTGATGGCGACGACCTCATCTACGCCGAATGCCATTGGGGCGAATTCAGCCGCTCGATTGTGCTGCCCATGGACGTGGTCAGCGAGCGCGTGGAGGCCACCCTCAAAAATGGCATCCTGACCATCCGCATGCCCAAAGCGCAGCCCAACCGCCGCATCCAGGTACGACTGGAACAATAATCTCAACAAAGAAACAAAGCCCCGGCCAGGGGCTTTTTGTATTGACAAATACCTCGCAGCGCGATACCATTCCCCGCTATATGGAATCAAACAAGAACGCCATCCAGGCCACGGTGCAATCGATTGACGGCGATCGGGCGGTTTTGTTATTCCCTGACGGGCAGGTCATCCGCTGGCCCGTGTCCATGCTGCATGCGGGCGTAAAAGCCGGTGACAAAGTGGATCTGCGCGCCGGAAATAGCGCTGCCGAGCCCCAGGACGGCAATCACAATATGCACGAGCTGGCGCATGAATTGCTGAACAAGATCTTTGGCGCTTCCAACGGTTAAGCAACCTTCACAATCCGCAAGCGCCCGCTCTCTTCCACCAGCCGTCCGGACACCGCGAATCCGGACGCTTTTTTATGCCCGCCGCCGCCAAACAGCTTGGCGAATTCAGACAAGTCGATATCATCCTGCAGCGTGCGCATGCTGGCTTTGACCGTGCCATTGCCGCGGTCATGGAACACCATGATGACGCGCGCATCGCGCAACTGCTGACTTAAATAATTCGAAATGCCTTCCACGGCTTCAGCGGAAATGCCATCCAGGTCGTGCTGATGCACGTAGGTGTACGCAATACCGTGCATGCTGACGCGCAAACGCTGAAACACCTTGCCCCATACCTGCAGCATCGGCACATTCTTGTTGATCATGGTCGCCCGGTAAATATGCGACAACGACGCGCCCAGCTTGATGAATTCCGCCGCATACTGCATTGCGCGCTCCGTGGTGGCCGCATTGGTAAAACCGTTGGTGTCTGTAAAAATCGCGGTCAGCAGGCACATGGCCATGTCCGCCGTAACCGGCACATCGTTTGCCTGGAAAAAGCGCATGACGACTTCAGCTGTGGAAGAAGCCGTGACGTCTACGATGTTAAAGTCGCCAAAAAAGACATTGCTGGCATGATGGTCAAAATTGATGATGACGGGCTTGGACGGAAATTTCCCCACATGTTCCTGAATGCCAGCGTATGCCAGGTCGCCCGAATCGCAGGTAACAAGCACGTCCCAGGACTGGGTGAAAATGTTCGGGTCATTGACGAAACGGCTTGCTTGGGAGAGGTAATGGAATTGCTCGGCGGCCGGATGCGCGCAAAATACGGCCACCTCTTTACCCTGCCCCTGCAGCCACAAGGCCAATGCCAAAGACGAGCCGGTGGTGTCGCCGTCCGGTTTCTGATGCGCGTTAATGAGCACGCGCTTGGCTTTGGCCAGCGCGCGGAACGCCTCCCTGGCCTGATGCTGATCAAATTCCATCGAATTCATAACAACGCAGTGTATCGCACGGTGCCGGCTGCGTCAAGGTTGCGGCATATAAAAAAGCCCCGGGATTCCGGGGCTTTTTACTCGATATCTTACTCGCCGCGCGCCTTGGCTTCTTCGTCGATAAGCTGCTCGATTTGCGAGGCTGTTTCCGTCTGGCTGTCGGAAACGAAGTAGAGTTCAGGCGAAAACTTCATGGTCAGTTCGCGGTTGATTTCCTTCTGGATGCGCTTGCGGTTGCGGACCAGGTAGCCGATGACTTCCTCCGTGCGGTCAAACGGCAGGACCGTGATGTAAATGTTGGCACGCTTGAGGTCAGGCTCAATCTCCACGCGGGAAATGGTCGGCAGCACGCCTTCAGGAAATTCCAATTCCCGCTCGAATGCGTCGCCCACCAGCCGGTGCAACCGTTCCGCCACCTGTTCCGTGCGCCGCGTCATAGCTAGGCAATCACTTTCTGCTTGGCCTGTTCAGTGTACACGCGCAGGATGTCGCCCTTTTCAATGGGGATGCGGCCGACGAATTCCACGCCGCATTCATTGCCCTGCGCCACGTCGGACACGCTTTCCTTGCCGACCTTCACGGTCTTGATGTCGCCAAATCCAAGGTCCACGCCCTTGCGGATGACTTGCGCCTTGGCATTGACCAGCACGCGGCCCTTCTTCACTTTGCCGCCGGCAACGGTGAGATCTGACTTCTGTTTGAAGATGGCCAGAATTTCCATTTCGCCATGGTCGGTGCGGATGATTTCTTCACCCAGCTGCGTCTGCAGACGGTCTTTAACCTCGCCCAACAGGTCATAAATGACTTTGTAGAGTTTGACTTCCACTTTCTTTTCGCGCGCCAGCAGGTCCGCGCTTGGCGTTGGTTTGACGTGAAAACCCACAACCAGAGCGCCAGATGACTCGGCCTGCAAGACATCGCTTTCATTGATGCTGCCCAGGCCTTTGCCGGCAACCTTAAGCTGGATTTCCGGATGATGAATCTTTTCTAATGACTCGATGATGGCTTCCAATGAACCCAACATGTCCGCCTTCACAATCAGCGGAAACTTCTTGAGCTTGTCATCGTCATCGTCGGACGGCATGGACTGCACAGGCGAAGCCACCTGCTCGCGGACCAGGTCCTGATAGGCGATTTTCTTTTTCAAATCTTTCTGGTCTTCAACGACGAGGACGATGTCGCCGACTTTCGGCGCGACTTTAAATCCCAAAATACGGACCGGCGTGGATGGCTTGGCTTCCTGCACGTCATGGCCGTTCCAGTCCTTCATGGCACGCACGCGGCCGTACAAGGTGCCGTCCACGGCGAGATAGCCGCCCACGCGGCAGGTGCCGTTCTGCACCATCATGGTGGCCACGGCGCCCGCGCCCTTGTCGACATGGGACTCCACAATGGTGCCCACGACCTGGCCGTCCGGATTGGCTTTGATGTCCTCCTGATGCGACTCAGCCAAAAGCATGACCATGTCCAGCAGGTCTTCGATACCGATTTTCTTGAGCGCTGACACAGGCACGACAACGGTGTTACCGCCCCAGTCCTCCGGCGTCAGGCCATGCTGGGCCAGGTCGGACTTCACTTTATCCAAATTCGCATCAGGCTTGTCGATCTTGTTGATGGCCACGATCATGGGCAATTGCGACTGCTGGATGATGCGCAAGGCTTCGATGGTCTGCGTTTTAACGCTGTCATCGGCGGCCACGACAAGAATGGCCACATCGGCGACGCGGGCGCCGCGCGAGCGCATGGCCGTAAACGCTTCATGTCCCGGCGTGTCGATGAAGGAAATTTTCTTTCCCTTATGTTCCACCTGATAGGCGCCAATATGCTGGGTAATGCCGCCAGCTTCCCCTTCCATGACGTTGGTAGAGCGAATGGAGTCCAGCAGCCTGGTCTTGCCGTGGTCGACATGACCCATGACCACTACCACCGGCGGGCGAGCTTTAAGGTCTTTGCTCTTTTCCTTGCCCAGCACCTCTTCCACGACTTCTTCCTTTTTGGTGGTGGCAACGGCTTCTGCCGTCGTGTCCTCAGTAATGTTCACGTTCAAGTCCGCGCCGATGATTTGCGCGGTTTCAAAGTCGATGCGCTCGTTGAGCGAAGCGAAGATGCCGTTCTTCATGAGCGTCTGGATGACTTTTGGCACCGGCACCTGCAGGCGCTCGGCAAATTCGCGCACGGTCAGATACCCTGGCACGGCGACGGTCTTTACCACGGGCTGCGCGCCCAGCTTTGCCTTGATGGCCTTTTCCGTTTCCTCGCGTTCAGCCTTAATCTTGGCCTCATACATCTTGTTAAGGACGGGCCATTTGTTGATGATTTCATCCGCCATCTGCGGATTGATTTTGATGGCGCGTTTGCCAATGCTGTACCCCATTTCAGGCAACCGTTCCAGCAGGTCTTTGGTGGGGATTTTCAGCCGACGCGCAAGTTCTGTGACGTTCATAAGATAACAGGCCCTTTCAGAGCCTGGATATACATAAAAACTACAGAAAAATTGAGGCTTTGTCAATCATGCCATGGCTTATCCGAGCCAGGCACGCAGCTTTGGATAGCGCTTGCAGACGGGCAACCGCGAGCACCACGTCTCCAGGCCCCAGAAACGGCCGGGGCGTGACGCGGCAAAATAGAGCAGCACGAGCGCGTAAATGATGTGATCATCGATCAGGAATGAATGTGATCCGACGTATGGAAACTGCAACACTGGAAAGTAGTAAAGCATCATGAGGATGGCCCCGAGCATGGAACTGACGCGGACGAAAACGCCGAGGAGCAACGAAACGCCCAGCAAGGTCAGCCCCCATTCGTTGATAATGTTCACTACAGGCAGGATGTTTGGATGCAAAAAAAGGGCATAAAACCCTTCAAACGTCTTGGCGCCTTTAAGATAGCCTTCCGCGGACCAACTAGGATCAACGATTTTCGTAATGCCGGCATAAAACATCAGCCAGCCCATGGCGATGCGCAGGAGGAATAAAGAAACTTTGTGGAATGTTTTGTGGCGCATAAGTATAGGATTTTTTATTTAAACCACTTCTTCGCCTTGGGGTTGCGATGCGGGCAACCGGGCCAGCAGCACGGGCGTCGTTTGCCTTCTTTAAGCTGAGACACCATTCTCTCTGCATGCTCCTTCCGCGTTTCAGCTTTCTTGACCATGGTTACCCAGCAAATCCACTCATTGCGTGCGAGCGGCGTGATATTCTCCCATGCCGCCAGCGCTTTGGGGGCGGAAGTCAGGGCTTTTTTCATGTCAGCGGGCAAATTGTGCACCACCCCGCCGGAAATCGATTGTTTCGGCATACGTTTGTGATGATCATAGAGTATCATATAATATATCAACCTATGAAAAAACATCGGATCTATACCATAAGCTTCGCCAGCGTGTATCCCATGTACATTGCCAAGGCGGAGAAAAAAGGCCGTACAAAGGCTGAAGTCGATGAAATTATTCGCTGGCTGACGGGATATACCCAGAAAAAGCTGGAGGCCCAGCTGAAAAAACAGGCGGATATTGAGACGTTCATCGCACAGGCGCCAAAACCCAATCCGGCCCGGAAGTTGATTAAAGGCGTGATTTGCGGCGTCAGGATTGAAGATATAAAAGAACCAACGATGCGGGAAATCCGTTACCTGGACAAGCTCATCGACGAGCTGGCCAAAGGAAGGCCGATGGAAAAAATTTTACGGAAGGCATAAATCTTCCGGCATTGAAAAAACAGCCTCAACGGCTGTTTTTTCATGGTGCCCGGGGCGGGACTCGAACCCGCACGACCCGAAGGTCACAAGATTTTAAGTCTTGGGCGTCTACCAATTCCGCCACCCGGGC
>CAYQCH010000024.1:0-9214 GCA_964415935.1 uncultured Gammaproteobacteria bacterium | reverse complement strand
CACTGAGCGGTAAACCGGGCTCGAACCGGCGACCTTCTCGTTGGCAACGAGACGCTCTACCAACTGAGCTACTACCGCTCAGTACATTCAATTTGCCGCTCTATCTTAGCAAAGGGGTCGGAAATTGTGAAGGGTGGGCAGACGATCCCTGGGGTGCCTAACGGGAATTGAACCCGTACTAGGAGAGCCACAATCTCCTGTGCGAACCTCTACACTATAGGCACCCCGGGAATAACCTGCAAAGAAACATGGTGTGCCCGGGTGGAGTCGAACCACCGACCTACAGCTTAGAAGGCTGTTGCTCTATCCAGCTGAGCTACGGGCACATAAGCCCCGTAAAACGAAAAACAAAGCCGGTGGGCTTTGACAAAATATACCTGAAAAAAGGGCCGCTGTCAAACTTTGGTTTGCTGCTGCTCGCTCGTTTTCTGTGCGTCTGCTTTGATATTTTGCGCCTGCCTGGCCAAAATTTTGTCCATTTCCGCATCTGTACGGACCGGAAAAAGAATGGTCATCTGCGTGCCTACGCCCTTGATGCTGTCGACCAGCACTTCGCCGCTCATCATTTCAATGAGCTGCTTGGTAATCCAAAGGCCAAGGCCCGTGCCTTTGATGGATTCTGTTTCCTTGGTTTTGACGCGATAAAACTTTTGGAACAAATGCTCACGCTCTTTGGCCGTCATACCCAAACCCGTGTCGGCGCATTTGATTTCCAGCTGGTTGTCATCCGGCCGCAGCACCGTGGTAACGATGACGGAACCTTTGGGCGTGTACTTCACGGCATTACCGATGATGTTGATGAGGACCTGCTTCAAACGATTGGGATCAAGCAGCATGGGCGGCAGCTGTTCTTTAGGCTGCTCATAGATAAACTGCAAACCCTTCTCTTTGGCTTGCACGTCTAATTCTCCCATCACGCCTTTGACGATGTCGGGCAATGATACCTTTTCCAAATAAATTGACAGGCGGCCCTGCTCAATGCGCGACACGTTCAACAAATCTTCCACCAGGTCGTTAAGACGATCGGCGGAGCCAAGCATCATCTTTACCTTGTCCTTGGCCAGCGTCGGAATCTCGCCCAGCGACCCTTCCGCCAGCATGGACAAATAGCCGCGCAGGCTGGTGATGGGCGTACGCAGCTCATGCGAAGCCATGGAAATAAATTCGTCCTTGAGCTGTTCCACTTCTTTCAGCTTCTTGGCCAGCACCGCGTACTGGAATAAACGCGTATTGGCCATGAGCAAGAGCATGACAATAACGACGGCAAAGGTCAGGAAAGCATAGGCGCGAAACAGCGTCCGTGATACCAGCTGGTCCACGATTTCCGAGGACATGTGCAGGCTGAGCAGCACGCGTTTCTGCCCGTCGGCATCAAAAATCGGCCGGGTTACCGACCAGAACCGCTCCTGCAAATTTTCAAACTGGCGCGTGGCCAGCGGGTCGTTCTTGGTCAGCAGCGCGGCATTGGTCTGAATGGCAATGGCCTGCCCCTGGTACCAGGCCAGCACGTTGTTGATGTCCTTGGAAACCTTGCCGATGTTGTTTGGCGACAGGCTGGCCACTACTTTGAAGTACTCGCCTTCCGGAACCAGAATGTCCGCCAGCCGGATGTCGCCGTTCATTTCGGCAATCTGCGTCAGCGCGTTTTGCAAGGCTTCTTCATCCCCCAGGCTGTCCTGCATGGTGGCGTTAAACACTTCGGCCAGGCCTAGAGCCTGCCGCTGCAGCTGCACGTTGATGTTGCTGCGGAAGTTGGCTGTGACCCAGACCGTATTGGCGATAATCGCGGCCGGAATGAGAACGATCAAGAATACGGCATAAATAATCTGCCAGTATTTCTTCAACTGCAAAATGTTGTCCTTGAATTTCATTGTGTTTTAAGCCCGACGAAGGCGCGCTAGATGAAATGTTCCTTGCGGCGCAGATAGTAGAAGAACAGTCCTCCGCCCAGCAAGACGATGAGCGCGCCGGCGAGGATGTAGTAGACCAGGAATACGGTGGACGTATCTTGCACGGTGGCCGTAGCAAGGAATTCGTCTTCGGTCACAGCGCTGGCGCCACGGACGAAGAAGGCCAGCGGTTCGGACTTTTTCACGATCTTGCCCGTGTTGTTGGTTACGGTGGCGTAGACATCGTGCTTGCCGTCCACCAGCGGATGGCTGAATTCATATTGCCAGTCGCCGCTGGCATCTGCCTGCACGGTTACCACAATCGGCAACGAGCTGTAGATATAAAGCGTTACGAAGGAGTATGGTTCGGATTTTCCTTTAAATACGAGCGCCTTTTCTTCATCGTCAGCGGCTGTGGCCACTTCATCCACCTTAATCTTTTCCCGGTCTACGGCACCAGCAAAGCGGGGCTGTTCAACCGGACGGTTGTTGAGGATGGCCTCGTCCATCGGCGCGATGGGCTTGTTCAGCACCCCGGCGCCCAACGGATCAAAGCCGTTCTTCACTTCCAAACCGTCGAGGTAGCCGTCGCCGTCCGTATCCGGATTGCTCGCATCCGTGCCATAGCGTTCTTCCGCTTCATCGGACAAACCGTCGCCATCTTTGTCCAGCGTCAATACGGCGGGGACAGTCTGCAAGACAAACGGCTTTAAGTTGGCCGGAGGTTCGGTAGATGACACCACAAGCAGCGACACGTCTTTTGCCTGCTTCTTATCAAACGGAATGATTTCCGCGAGCGGATCTTCCACCACGCGGGCTTCGGGTCGGGTCAGTACAGGAGCAGCGGGCGTATCCTTTGTTACGGCTAAACCGTTTTCCACGCCAATGTGGCGGGCCACAATGGGCGCCAGGTCCTGACGAACCTTCTCTTGCTCCGCCGGTGTCAACAAACGAATTTCGCGCGTGCGCAGGTATTCGCGGCAGCGGACTTCATCGCGGATGGCCACGATCTGGCATTCCACCGGCGTCTGCGCCAGCGTACCGGTTTCAGGAAGAACGTTCTGCAACACTTCAGGCTGAACAATCTGCTCGATGGTAGGCTGCGGTACTTCTGTCGGCACAGGAGCTACCAGCAATGGAGCGGTGGTTGCCACAATGAACGCCTCTACAGACTGCAGCGTTACAGTTTCACCCGTGTCTGTTTCTACGCTGGCTTTGACTGTAAACGGGCCGGCCGGCAAAGACGTAGCGTCCCAGCTTCCCTCCCAAACGCTGGCGCTACCCGCCTGCTGGCGGCCGCTGACGTCGGTGGTACCCACATTCGTGCTGATTTTAAATGTGACAGAACGGACAGTCCCATTTATGGACGCATTGAGCAGTACGCGACCGCTGACGCGCTGGCCCGCTTTGGGCGCAGTGATTGTTCCGCTGACAAATGTGGTCACGGGCTTGGCTTCGTTCTGAATGGTTACGACAACCGTATTCGACGTGGTGTTGACGGTGGCTCCCTGCGCGCGCGCCACGGCCTGCAGCGTGTAGGTGCCGTTGGGCAGGGTTGTGCTATCAAGCACATAATTCCAGGTCAGCTGGTCGGCGGTTGCTTGAAAACCCCTGGCATTGCGGGTAGCCAACGCATTGTTACCGCTGCTGGTAAGCAGCTGGATGTCCGGCGCGTAGATCGGCACGTTGGCGGTGACCACCACCAGGACGTTGGCGCCGGAGACGTTTCCCGCTTTTGGCTGGGAAATGTTCAGCGAAGTTGTTACCGGTGTCGGGGTGGGGGTTGGCGTGGGGGTAGGCGTTGGTTGCGTCGGTGTTGTCGGAGTAGTTGGCGTAGTCGTCGGATCAGTCGGAGGGGGCGTCGTGGCCTGCGCGGCAATGGCGATGGTCAGTGTGACAGTCGCAGTGTTGGCATTGGCATCGCGCACCTGGAAGGTCAGCGTGGTGTTTCCCGCCGTGGTGGGTACGCCGGCAACGGTTCCTGTGCCGCCTTGCAGCGTCAATCCGCCCGGCAGCGTGCCGTTGGTGATGGACCAGGTGTATGGGGCTGTGCCTCCGGCGGCGACCAGCAACCCGGCATAGGTTTGCGCCACGGTGCCCTGCGGCAGGCTGGTGGAGCTGATAACCAGTGGCTGCGTCGTCTGCGCCTGATTGGAAATAGTAACAGCAAGGTTTTGGCTGATGACCGGAGACGTTGTTCCGGCAAACGTGGCGGAAGCTACCAGCGAATACTGCCCATTCGGAAGCGCGGTGGTATTGAATTGATTAAGTACCACCCATGTATTCGTAGAAATATCAAAGTTCGCATCGACAGTCTGATTTACCCCTTCCGTAGACGTACCTGTTACCCCGGTAAAAACAAATTGTACCGCCTGAGCTGTCTGATTTGTTTGAGCTTTAATATCAACTACCCCGCTTAACGATGCATTGTTCTGTGGGGTTGTGATATCAACAGTCGCACTTGTGGCAGGCTGTTGAATTGTTATGGTTCGAGAGAGTGATTCTGTGGTTTGAGTCGAAAGTGTTGCTTGGGCTTTAACTGTATAATCCCCATCAACAAACTGAGCAGGATCGATGGTCGATTCCCAGGTTCTATTGATCTGATCAGCCGCAACAGCCGATAAAGATTGTGTCAATGATGGATCAGAGCTATTGGTAACGGTAAACCTCAAAGAATCAACTGGAACATCGGTCGTAGCCTGTAAAGTAAACGGCTGATTGATTAATACGCCATCAACCGAGGGCAATGTTAACAAAACATTCACCGATTGAACAGAGGAGACAACGATATTGATCGGGGTGCTGGCTTGAGCGCCTGCTTGTGCCGTAATTGTAAAAGACCCAGCTGTCGCTGGCTGCCATGAGGCTGTCCAATTTCGAAAATCACTACTCTGCCCCGAAACATTTGTAACCAGCTGACCTGAGCCCGAGTCAGTAACTACAAAATTTAAGGACAGCACGCTATTCGCACTCTGTGCAGCAAATGAAATGTTTTCGTTAACCAAAAATTGCGCCGCAGATTGCGGACTTGTAATAGTAATCGAAACCGTCTGCGCAATCGATGCAGCTGATGACACGAACAAAAACAATGCCGTCTGAATCATGACCGCCAGACTCATCAACAATGATCCCCAAAATCCGATGTGGAAATTAAAAATATGATGCCGTTCTCGCATACATGATGCACAACAAATTAGCTTGAAAATTATACCACAAAAATGATGTGCATAAAAAGAGAAACCCGTAAGGGAGCTTCCACACTTAAGTGAATAACTCCCTTACGGGTCTTTGCCGGTCGCTTGGTTAGCGAGCCAGGCTGCGGCTGGCAGCCGCGCGGCCGGAACCGGGCGCCACGTTCGTGAGCGGCTCGGTCTTGGCCTGAGGAACGGTGTTCCCGACGAGCTCGTCGACGATGACGAAGTCGGACTGCCGGACCTCCCAGAAGACGTGCTGCTCCGTAGCTGTGATCACGTTGGACGTGTTCAGGCTAGGGAGCTGCTTCCTCGAGAAGTCAGGCTGGACGATATCCGCTCCGGAACCACCACCGACGACCAAGGCTCCGAGAGCGAACCATCCGTTACCCGGAGCACGGGTCACGTGCTGGATGTTGTTCGTGGCACCGCCGATGTTCATCACATTGGTGGCGACGTTCGTCTGGGACTGAAGGCTGTACAGTGTGTAGAGGCTATCGCCCCTCCCCACCACAGCGATCAAAACATCCAGGCCATTGCCGTTTCGCAGAAACGCAGCGAGCGCATCACGGGTGGTTCCCGCAACACCAACGCTGGATCCAAATCCGCTGGGTGCCGTAGCTCCCAACAGCATGGACTGCGCGATGATCCCCGTACCGTTCTGACCGACAACCCAGATCGACGCAAACTTCTGGTTCACGTCGTAGAACACCTCCACCACCTGCGGCTTGACCGTGAGGTCGAAGCGGAAGTAGTCGAGGTTGGGGTCCTGCTCGAGCGGGATCATGAACAGCTTGAACGGGCCGTCCAGCTGGCCGAGCAGGGCGTAGTCCTGCTTGGCACCGTTGCCGATGGCCGTGCCGGACTGGAACATGTGCTCCACGACCTGCACGGACGTCATCTGCACCGGCTGGAAGTTCCCGCCGCCCAGGTTGATGCCGCTCTCCTTGCCCGCCCTGTTGAGCGGGAAGCTGCGGACCACCGAGGGCTGGCCGGAGGCGTTGACCTGGAGGATGGTGATCCACCAGACCCAGTCGCCCTGGCCCATGCTGTTCAGCGGATCGCGCCAGGCGATGACCGCCTGCGAACCGTTGCGCAGACTGGCGATGGACTGCACGACACCGGTGGTCGTAGCCCCGTCGGTGACGTCCGCGAAGTTCACGCCGGTGCCGCCAGGAGCAGCGTCGGCGTAGAAGATGCGGATCACTCCGGTGGCATTGCCCACCCCGTCCACCTCGTTGCCGGCGATCCAGAAGGCGGAACGCGAAGCTCCGGTGGCGAAGCCCGCGTTGTTGTGCCCGTTGCCGCCGATGAGATCGGTGACGTTGGACGCAACGCCCATGGCGTCGGTGCTCACCTTGACCACGCGTCCCCTGTTGGAGGAATCGCTGTAGTCGAAGATGGCATGCGACGTGCCGGCATCCTGGTACGTGACGGTCGTGTTGACCGACGCGTAGCCGGGGTAGCTGACCACCATGGTCTTGGCCCCCGGCGTGTCCAGCCGCGGCAGGCGCACCTCGTAGGAGATGCAACTGCTGGCCGGATCGCCGAAGGGGCGCACCGTGGTGGCGGCAACGCCGTCGACGGTCACCGACAGCTGGCTGAAGTCCAGGCCCGTGATGTTCTGGAACACCTCGATGACCTGGTTGTTCGTCTTCGTCAGGACCGGGCAGTTGCGCAGGTCCAGCGACGTGACGGCGTTCAGGTTCGGGGGCGGAGGCGGCGGGGGCCCGCTCGGCGCCTTGACCGTGATCGAACGCGTGACCGCGACCGTGTGCCCGTGGCCGTCATCGACGACGATGTCCACGCTGGTGGGCGTGTCCGTGGCCACGGCCGGGAACCCGGAGAACGAGAAGCTCTTCGACGTGGTCGAGGAGCTGGGCGCGAACGACAGCGGGCTGCCCGGGGTCGGCTTGATCAGGGCGGTGAGGGTGTCACCGTCCGGGTCGTTGCCGTCCCAGGAGACCATGACGGACTCCTGCCCGCCGACGACCTCGGTCTTGTCGAGGTTGCCGGTGACGCCCGTGGGCGGCTGGTTGTTGGACGGCTGCTGGGGGGGAGGAGGCGGAGCGCCGCCTCCCCCGCCACCGCCGCCTCCGCCGCCGCAGCCGGCGGCGATGAGGCCGAACAGAAGCGAGCAGGCGGTCAGCACGGCCGCCGGACGCGTGAAGCGAACCATGGCGATACTCCTACGGCCAGCGTACCTGCTGGACTCAAGGGTTGGGCTTGTTCTGCGCCGGCACGCGCCGGCATACAGGGACAAACACTGTCTTTATTTCGATTGTCAAAGAAAGGCTGACTCACAAAGGCCTTGCCTTCGTCAGTCTCCTATCCATATTTTAACTCGAAATCTGTGGATAAGATATCGACGAATCATGGAAATGTAAGGATATTTTACATTTTTGTCAAGGCATTCTGCCAACAATACTCGCAAGCGTTAGCAGAATATCAATACAAATTGACAAAAATTTCATCGATGCAACTTTATGCTATTTACATAAACGCATTTTTTTGCATTAAAAATGTCAAAAACATCTGACAAATAGTAAAACTTTATGTAAAGATCATTGAAATATTTGGGAAATGCTTGAAAATACAGGCAAACAACGCCTACCAAACAAATCCGCTCCTTATATAACCTGTGGATAACCCACAATATTTCACTCCCCTTTGCCTTGATGTGTTGCATCAAGTACACTGGATACCTATGGAAACACACAAACTTGTCATTATCGGCTCCGGCCCCGCCGGGCTGACCGCGGCCATCTACGCCAGCCGCGCCAATTTAAACCCCGTCCTCATTGCCGGCAAAGAACCGGGCGGACAACTCATGACCACCACCGATATTGAGAACTTTCCGGGTTTTGACGAAGGCATCATGGGACCTGACCTGATGTTAAAGATGTTCAAACAGGCAGAACGTTTTGGCACCACCGTGATCCGCGAAGACGCCACGGAAGTGAACCTCGATACGCACCCCTACACGGTTAAAACGGCAAACGCGGAGTACAAAACCGAGACCATCATCATTGCCACCGGCGCGACTGCGCGCTGGCTGGGCCTGGAGTCTGAAACCCGATTGCGCGGACGCGGCGTGTCAGCCTGCGCTACCTGCGACGGGGCCTTCTTCCGCGATAAAAAAGTGTTTGTGGTGGGCGGCGGAGATTCAGCTATGGAAGAAGCCACCTTCCTCACCAAGTTCGCCTCATCTGTCACGGTTGTGCATCGCCGCGACACGCTCAACGCCTCCAAATACATGCAGGAACGCGCCAAAGCCAACCCAAAAATCTCATTCATCTGGAATTCGGAGATAGCTGAAGTGCTTGGCGACCAAAAGGTGACTGGCCTTAAACTACGCGATACCAAAACGAATGAAGTGATGGAAGTTGACGCAGACGGCCTGTTTGTTGCCATCGGCCACATTCCCAACACCGGACTGGTCAAGAAATATCTGGAAACGGACGAGCGCGCCGGCTATCTTTTGGCAAAAGACGGCGCCAAGACAAAATACCCGGGCGTCTTCATTGCCGGCGACGTGTTTGATTTCAAATACCGCCAGGCCATCACAGCCGCTGGATACGGCTGCATGGCCGCGCTGGAAGCGGAACGATACCTTGCCGCCAAAGAATAGCTTGATACAAAAAACAGTCCGACGCGCGTCGGACTGTTTTGTATTTGGCTGAAGGCGCTCTAACGGGTAACGCTGATAACGGCGCTGTTCTCCGGATCACAGGCGCCAACCAGGATACGGCCGTTGGTGGTGCGGTTGAGGTAGTAGTCAGTGTTTGAGGCCGTGCCGCTGGATGGGTCAATGGGAATGGCGGCCAGGTATTCATCAACCAGCGCCGTGCTGAGATCCAGACAAGCGGCAACCGTGGTGGCCGCAGTACATGTGGCGTCACAGCCGCTGCCGGCCGTGCCAAGGACCTGGGAATCGGTGGTGCTGCCGTCAATACCTGCGGGCAAGCTGCCGTTGTTGTCCACCTGGTACTTCAAAATGGCGTTCAAGATGGAAACGACTTCCGAGCGGCGGCGGGCATTGCGCGCGTCACCGAAGCGCGTGGCCGGATCCACCGCAACATAGATAATGGCCGCCAGAATCGAAATGATGACAATGACGATCAAGAGCTCGAT
>CAYQCH010000023.1:0-16032 GCA_964415935.1 uncultured Gammaproteobacteria bacterium | reverse complement strand
CTTGCGGCGGAACGGGGCCTCCAAGTTGATACTGTCGGGTTCGCAAAAGAGATGGACAAACATAAAGAGCAGTCGCGCTTGGGAGCTGAGCAGAAATTTTCCGGCGGCCTGGCCGACCACAGCGCGGAAAGCACGCGGCTGCATACTGCCACGCACTTGCTGCATGCCGCGCTGCGCAAGGTCCTGGGCGACCATGTCTATCAAAAGGGAAGCAACATTACCCCTGAGCGCCTGCGTTTCGATTTTTCTCATCCGGAAAAAATGACCAGGGAACAAATCCAGCAAGTTGAAGATCTTGTAAACGACGTGATTACAAAAGACGTTCCTGTCAGCTTTGAGGAGATGGATATCGACGAAGCCCGCAAGCGCGACGCCATTGGTGTCTTTGAGGAGCGTTATGGCAATCGGGTCAAAGTATACAAAATGGGCGATTTTTCCTATGAAATCTGTGGCGGCCCTCATGTCCAACACACCGGCGAACTAGGGCGCTTCAAGATCCTAAAAGAAGAGGCTTCTTCCGCTGGTATTCGCAGAATTAAGGCGGTGGTAGAGCCGGAAAAACCCTAGCTTGGATGTTCTTTGTCGGCGATTCTTGACATATTTTAGCCATTTTGTATACTGTCAACAACTTGGAAAATAGCAGTTTTTGAGCAGATTCTCAGAAACATATCCATTTCCAGCGAGGTTCCTGGGCAAGGGAATCTTGTCTCGTTTACGTAAAAAATAAAGCATCCGTCCGTGCGGATACCTTATGCCACAATACCGCCCGAAGCGTAGGAAAAAAAATACAAAGCCGACGCCGGCACCTGTCGAACAACCCAGCAGCAAGAAAGACTTTTTGCATGTTGATGGCCAGGTGCTTGAGTCATTACCGGCGGGAACCTTCCGGGTGCAGTTAGAGAACGGTCATGAAGTACTGGCGCACCTCGCGGGCAAACTCCGTATGTTCCACATCCGTATCATGCCCGGCGATCGAGTGAAAATTGAAATGACTCCTTACGACTTAACAAAAGGGCGCCTCGTTTATCGGTATTAATGCTATGAAAGTTCGAGCTTCTGTAAAAAAACGCTGTAAAGATTGCAAGGTCTTGCGCCGAAAGGGCCGCGTGGTTGTGATTTGCAAACTCCCTCGACATAAGCAGCGCCAAGGTTAATTTTCATCACTATGGCACGTGTTGCGAACGTAAATATTCCTGACGACAAACGAATTCTTATCGCCTTGACGTACATCTACGGTATCGGCAAGACTTCTTCTGCCACTATTTTGAAGGCGTGCGGAATTTCAGAAACCACGCGCACCAAAGATTTGACCGAAGCTCAGCTCGACGCTATCCGCAATGAAGTTGCGAAAATCAAGGTGGAGGGTGACTTGCGCCGCATTGTGTTGACTAATATCCGTCGTTTGAAAGAAATTAGTGCATATCGCGGCAACCGGCATGCTCGGCACCTGCCCAGCCGCGGCCAGCGCACTAAGACCAACAGCCGTACCGTTCGCGGCAATGTCCGTAAGACCATGGGCAGTGGACGCGCCCCATCTGCACAAAAGACGTAACGACCGTTCAACTATCTTATGACAGCAGCAACTACAACGACTCAGAAAAAGAAGAAAGCCGTGCAAGTGAGCACTCCTCGCGGTCGTGCGCATGTTCAGGCCACGTACAACAACACGCTTATTTCTTTGACAGATGCGAACGGAAACGTCATCAGCTGGTCCAGCGCAGGCAAAATGGGCTTTCGTGGCCCGAAGAAAGCCACGGCGTATGCTGCCGGCGTTATTGTCAAAGACGCTGTGTCGCGTGCGTCGGAACGCGGCTTAAAAGAGGTTGATGTGTTTGTCAAAGGCATCGGCGCCGGGCGCGAAGCGGCCATCCGCGCGTTGAATGCCAACGGTCTTCAGGTGATGTCCATCCGTGATGTTACTCCGATCCCTCACAACGGCTGCCGCGCCAAAGGCCCCCGCCGCATTTAACGCTCCTAGAATCCCTGTATGGCAAAAATTCTTACAGTTACTCCATCCTGCAAACTCTGCCGCCGTGAAGGCGAGAAACTCTTTTTGAAAGGGGAGCGTTGTTATACCGCCAAATGCGCCATCGTGAAGCGTAAGTATGCTCCGGGCCAGCATGGGGTTCAGCGCCAGCCACGTTTGACTGAATACGGCCAACAGTTGCGCGCCAAGCAGAAGGCCAAGCGCACGTACGGAGTATTGGAGCGCCAGTTTTTGAACTATTACAAAAAAGCCGTTGCCAAGCCGGAAGACAGCGAACAGGCGCTCAAGCGTTTGTTAGAGATGCGCTTGGATAACGTCGTCTACCGGTTGGGGTACGCCATGTCGCGCGCTGCGGCTCGGCAAATGATCGGCCATGGCCACATCATCGTAAACGGGAAAAAGGTGGATATTGCCTCATACCAGGTAAAGATCGGTGATATTGTAGGGATCAGCTCTTTTTCCAAAGATTTGCCTCTCTTCAAAGGACTTTCCGAAAAATTGAAGAATCACAACCTGCCGTCCTGGCTCTCTTTGGATAAGGAAACCCGTGAGGGCAAGGTCTTGAGCCTGCCTTCCGCCGACGACATGCGCGATACCATCGAGGCGAAGCAAATTATTGAGTTTTACTCACGCTTCTAATACATACAAAAACATTGCCTTAAGCAACACGTATGGATAAACTTCCACTTCCCAATAAGTTTGAGCTCCATGAGACTGGTCCCAACCGGGCGACTTTAGTCATTGAGCCGTTGTTTGCCGGGTATGGCGTGACCATCGGCAATGCGTTGCGCCGCGTGTTGCTTTCCTCCATGCCGGGCGCAGCTATCACCTCCGTCAAGATTAAAGGCGTGGAGCACGAATTTTCCACTCTGGCCGGCCTGAAGGAAGATATTGTTGACGTAATTTTAAACTTCAAGAAGATTCGTCTCAAGATTCACACGGATGAAGAAGTTCGCTTGAAAATCCAAGTAAAAGGAAAGAAGGACGTAACAGCGGGCGATATCGAGGCGAATGCCGATGTCGAGGTCATCAACAAGGACTTGCACCTGGCGACTCTGACTAGTGCCGATTCCGAATTTGATGTTGAAATTGTTGCACGACGCGGCCGCGGATACTTGCCGACGGAAGCACGCCAGGAAGAGAAGCGCGAAATCGGCATGATTGCCATTGATGCTATTTTCACGCCCGTGCGGACCGTTTCTTTGAATGTGGAAAACGTTCGTGTCGGACAGGTGACGACGTTTGAGCAGGTATCCTTGGACATTGAAACAGACGGAACCATTACTCCCAAAGAAGCTGTGGCATTATCCGGTCAGATTTTAGTGGACCACTTCCAGTTGTTGCTGGAAAAGGACCTCGAGCCTCAGACTCGCCGCACGGATATTGATCTGCCGGAAGCTATGCCAATGGAAGAATCAGCATCGATGCACGATGAAATGCCAGCCATGGCCTCAACCGAGGTCGAGGCTCCGGCTCCCAAGAAGCGTGGTCGTCCCAAGAAGGAAGTAACTGAACAAGCAACCCCTGGTTCCAGCGAACCTGTTGCCTAACATGATATATGCGACATCGCAGTAAAAAAACCGTTTTTGGCCGCAAAGCCGGCCCCCGCAAGGCCCTCTTACGAAACTTGGCTACGAGCGTTGTATTGTATGAAAAAGTACAGACAACTGAGGCCAAAGCCAAGGCTATCAAGCCTGTGGTAGAGAAGTTCGTTACGGCCAGCCGCGATGCTTCGTTGCAGACCCGTCGCAAGCTGATGTCCTATTTTTACGATGAGAACGCCGTTAAAAAGTTGTTGGAAGATCTTGGTCCTCGTTATAAAACCCGTCCCGGCGGTTATATGCGCATCACCAAAATCGGTCGCCGTTCAGGTGATGCTTCCAAGATGGTTCAGATTGAGTTTGTGAAATAATATGCCAACCCTCCAGCGTGAAAAACATGTGATTGATGTCGCCGGCAAGTCTTTGGGCCGCGTCGCCACCGAAATTGCCTCTCTTCTGCGTGGCAAGCACAAGACAAATTGGGTCGCCGACCGCGATATGGGCGATGCCGTTGAGGTTGTGAATGTCGAGCAGATGGTCTATACCGGCAACAAGGTTGTAAACAAAGTCTATCGGCACCATACCGGCCGTCCGGGCGGTTTGCGCGAAGAAACACTGGGATCCCAGCTGCGTAAGACGAAGCGTGGTCCTGTCTGGGTGTTGCGCCATGCCGTTTTGGGTATGCTTCCCACTAACACCTTCCGAAAAGAAGCCATGAAGCGCCTGACATTTCGTAAATCCTAAGTATGAGCGAAAAGAACTCCATCAAGACAGGGAATCGTAAGTATACCTATGCCATCGGCCGCCGCAAAAGCGCCATTGCCAAGGTGCGCTTGTATGGGAAAGGCGCCGGCCAGGTAACGGTTAACGGCAAGGAATTGGCTGCCTATTTCCCAACCGCTATTTTGCAACAGATGGCCATTCGCCCTCTCACCGTTACGAATACCGCTGATCAATACGATGCCGTGGTAGAAGTGGTTGGCGGCGGCCCGCGCGGACAGAGCGATGCCGTTAAAATGGCTGTTGCACGCGCTCTCGTTTTGGCAGACCAGGGCTACAAACTCACCGTAAAAAAAGCCGGTTTGTTGACCCGCGACGCACGTGTCAAGGAACGTAAGAAATTCGGTCTCAAGCGCGCCCGCCGCGCCCCGCAATGGGCCAAGCGCTAATGAAGCAAAAAACACCCTCGCTGCGAAGCAGCGGGGGTGTTTTATTAAGCCTTGTGGCGGTCGGCTGAGGGGGGTATGTTAGAATGCAGATATGCAGACGCATTGCAACGGGGCCAAAACAATCGCCTGCGCAAAATGCGGAGTTGAACGCAAAGATTTTGTGATTGGCACGGTTGAGGATCGCTGCCCGAATTGCGGTTTTAAGGAAGGTTGTTGCGATTAGTATGGCTTCAGTAAAACAAGTAATCCAAAACGCGTCATTTTTAAGCGCGGCATATGTCGGTCAAAAAGTGCTGTCGTTTATTTATTTTACGCTTATCGCGCGCTTTGTCGGCGTGCTGGACACGGGCGTGTACGTGTTTGCCTTGTCGTACAGCACGATGTGTTCCGTGCTGGTAGACTTCGGACTGGCCAATTTCCTTCAGCGCGAGATTGCGCGCAAGCCCGCTGACGCGCGTCCGCTTTTGTCAGCGGCGCTGGCGTTGAAACTCGTCTACGGCGCGATTACCGTCGTGTTCGGGTTGTTGCTTATCCGCGTGCTTAGCCACGATGCGCAGACGCTTCGCATGGTCAGCATTGCCATGGCGATCATGCTTTTTGATTCGTATGCGCTGACCATATGGTCGGCCTTTCGCGGGCGGCATTTGCTGTCTAACGAGTCCGTGGCGATTGTCAGCAGCCAGGCTTTGGTGATGCTGGTCGGTCTTGTGGGACTTTTCACGCGCGCGCGGCTGGAAGTATTGATGCTGGCCCTGTTAGCCGGAAGCGTCTGGACGGCGGTATACGCCACCCATAAATGCCGCGCGCAGCTGGGATTTTGGCCGTATCCGGGGCGACTGGTTGGACGCAATCTGGCGCGCGAGTCCTTACCGTTCGGCCTGGCCGGCATGTTTACGCGCATGTTCGCCTCGCTTGATTCCGTCATGCTTGGCCAGATGGTGGGGAAGGCGGCGGTTGGTTTTTACGCGATTCCCAATAAATTTGTTTTTGCGGCGCAGTTCATGCCGGCTGCGGTGGCAGCGGCGCTGTATCCGGCATTAAGCCATTACCATGCCGTCGACGAAGCAAAGATGAGAACGTTGTTTTTGCAGGCGCTCAGTTTTTTGTATGTTATTGCTGCGCCTATGGCGGCTGGCTTGTTCGTCATTTCGCCGATGGTTGTCCGGGAATTGTACACGTCAGAGTATGAGCCTTCCATTGTCGCCATGCAGATACTGGTGTGGGGAATCATTTTTGGATTTATAGAGTTTCCGTTTGGGTCTTTTATAGCGGCCAGCGGCGAGCAGCGAAAAAATACCGTGACGCGCGGCATTGTGGTGCTGGTTAATGTAGCGTTGAACCTCGCGCTGATCCCGTCGTATTCGTTTGTCGGAACAGCAATTGCCGCTCTGGTCAGCTACGCTGTATTGGCGGGCATGGGCGCCTTTTGGACACGCCGCGTCTGGCTGCGTGCCGGACGGCCGTTCTGGGCAATGATGGCTAAGACGACGTGTGCCGCCGCCGCCATGGCCATAGCAGTATGTGCCATCCTGCCGTTTGCGCATTTTGCCGTAGCCATCGTTTTTGGCGTTGTCGTCTATACCGGACTTGTCCTGCTATTGCGGATCATGACTATCAGCCATGTCCGGTTTTTGCTGCAATCATTCCGACGGCGTGAAGCGAGTGTATGAAGAAAGCGCTGCTTGTCACCATTGATTTTCCTCCGGCCCTTGGGGGAGTTGCCGCCTACTGGAAGCGTGTGGCGGGTTCGTTGCCGGAAAATCGGCTTGCAGTGCTTGCGCCGTTAGCGCTGGACTCTCAAGATACATCCAATGTCATCCGTCGGCCGCTTGCATTTCGTTGGTTTTGGCCGCGCTGGCTGCGCGCCGTGTGGGCTATGTGGCGCACCTACAAGCAGCAGGCCTGCAATGTCATTATTGCTGCGCAGGTGCTACCGATCGGGACGGCCGCCTATGTGTTGCATAGGGTTTGCCACATGCCGTATGCAGTGCAGGTATACGGCATGGATTTGGCTCTCGCCTCGCAATCAGCGCGCAAACGCGCGTTGGTAAAACGAATTCTTTCGCATGCTTGTTCTGTGGTGGCAAACAGCCAGGCGACCCGTGAATTGGCCATTGAGAGCGGCGCGGATGCCGCTCGATGCGTGGTTGTATACCCGATCCCGCCTAAGCCGGAATCGATATCAGAATCAGAAGAGAATATTCGCGCGCGCCACGGGCTTGTGGGGAAGAAAATCATATTGACGGTCGGCCGCCTGGTCGCGAGGAAAGGGCAAGATAGGGTCATCCAAGCGATGAAACGCATACGGCGCGACATTCCAGAGTGCGTGTACGTTGTCGTAGGTGATGGTCCGGACAGGGGGCGCTTAGAGAACCTGGCAGGCGAAACGGGTGAACCGGTTATGTTTTTGGGCAGCCTCCCTCAAAAGGAAAGGAATGCTCTGTTTCAAGTGTGTGACGTGTTCGTCATGCCCAGCCGTTCTGCGCCGGATGATGTTGAGGGATTTGGCATGGTTTTTCTGGAAGCCGGCGCGTTTGGAAAGCCTGTCATTGGCGGCAGGTCGGGCGGTGTCAGCGAGGCCGTCATAGAAGGGCAAACGGGGCTGCTTGTTGATCCTGAATCCGTACCGGAGGTGGGCAAGGCCATCGTGAAGCTGCTGACGGATCAGGTCCTTGCGGAAACGCTGGGGCGGGGCGGGAAAGCTGCCTGGCAAAACCGATGGGACTGGGACAAGGAGATGCAGCAATTTGAAAAAATTTTGAAATGATATGAATCTGGTGTTGTGTAACATGTCAAACACGCTGGACTGGGAGCAAGGGATCGTAAATCGGAACTTTTTTGTTGCAAACGAGCTTGCGCGGTCAGGCGAATTCGAACACGTGCTGATGGTCGATTTCCTGGCTATAAATCCGGTTGGTTTTGTTTTTGGCAGCAAGAGAACAGCGCAGTACGTTTGGAAATCACTCGTCAGTCCGCAAAAGATGGTCAGGAGATACGGGGCGCGGCATGCCTTGCATACATGGAATCCCGAAGGTCAGACGGGTATGCACGTTTTCGTCCTTTCCGGATTTGGGTTACCGGGGTGGCGGGACCGGGATGTCGCGCTGGTAGGCAAGGCCATGCGTGATCTTGGCTTTACTTCAGAGAACACGGTACTCTGGTCATATCAGGCGTTCGTGCCTGAATTCTTGGATCTGCCGGCGCGCGTGCGCGTATTTGATGCGGTTGATGATTGGTCACAGCATGCAAGCTATAACGTTTTTCAAGAAGTACTGAAAGCGAATTATAAAGCGATCGGAGCGAAAGCAGACTTGATTTTCACCGTCTCTGAGGGGTTGAGAGAAATTTTCCCGACGCATAAATCTCAGTGGGTTCCCAACGGGGTTGATGTCGACGCTTTTGTAAACAAGATGTCCCCGCCTCAAGATATCGCCGATATCAGAAAGCCATTGGTCGGCTATGTTGGCACCGTGCAGGAGCGTATCGATTTTTCTTTGATGCGCCACGTCTGTTCGTCCGTGCCAGATGCACGGTTTTTATTGGTGGGCCCCGTATGGGCCGGCGTGCAAAAGGATGTAGATGCCCTGACAAGCGCCTGCCCCAACGTGACGTTTTTAGGCCGACGTCCGTATGCGCAGGTGCCAGCATATCTTCAAGCGATGGACATATGTATCATCCCGCATCGGATTGATGATTTTATACGATCTACCAACCCCATGAAACTCTATGATTACTTAGCTGCAGGCAAGCCTGTGGTGACCACGCCGGGTGCCGGAACAGAAGTATTCGCAAATGTTATACGTATCGCACATACCCCTCAAGACTTTGTCGATGGCATCCGCAACGCCCTGCTAGAAACAGGGCCGCAGCTGGAAGCCGCGCGGCGGAAAGCCGTTGAAACGCATACGTGGCGCGCGCGCGTCAGCACGATGCGCGAGCTGCTGCAACGTGCTATTGTTGAGAAAACGCTATGAACGACACCATGGACGTATCTGTCATTATTGTTTCCTGGAATTCACAAAACTGGATTACGCGATGCCTGACAACTCTGTATGCCCAAACGACGGACATACGCATGGAAGTCATCGTGGTCGACAACGCTTCAAAAGACAAGACGGTGCAATTTGTCATGAATCAGTTTCCTCGCGCGCAGGTGGTCCAAAATGCCGGGAATTTGGGTTTCGCTGCGGCTGTCAACCAGGGCTTAGCCGTTGCCAGCGGGCGGTATGTGTGTTTCTTAAACCCGGATACTGAAATCCAGGATCGCGCGCTGGAATGGCTGGTCGCGGCCATGGATGCCGATCCATCCATTGGCATCGCCGCGCCGCAGCTGCTGAACCAGGACGGCACGATCCAGGCATCTGTCCGGCGTTTTCCGAGCGGGAAGGACCAGGCATTGATTTTGTTGAAGCTGCATACGTTGTTTCCTGATGCGCGGTCGTTGTCGCGTTATTTCGCGCGCGATATGGATTACACGCGGCAGCAGGATGTTGAGCAGGTCATGGGTGCCTGCATGGTCATTCGTCGCGAATTGTTAAACCAGATCGGCCCGCTGGACAGCAAATTTTTTATTTGGTTTGAAGAAGTTGATTTTTGTTATCGTGCGCATACCCAGACAGAATTCAGAACTGTGTTTATGCCGCAGGCGCATGTGCTCCATTTTGGCGGAGATAGTTTTGATAAGGTCCCGACGGGGAAAAAACAGCGCTGGTACAGGCGCAGCGTCAGGTACTATATGCGCAAGCATCGCTTCTGGGGCGCTGCCGCGCTGTTATGGTTGCTCACGCCTGCTTCGCTTCTGGCGGGGTGGGCCGTGTCGCTGGCAGCGCGTACTCAAAAAGGCGGATCGGCCATCCAGCGCGCAAAAGAGCGGCGTAAACGCACCTAAATCTATGAATGTGATGCATCGAATAGCGTTCATTGCTGTCTTGGCGATTCTGATAAGTGGCTGGGGCGCCGAGGCGGTTCATGCCGCGCAGCCTTACAACCCGTTTGCGGGGCGTTTGATTAAAACGGCCTCAGACTCCGCGGTCTATTACATTGGCGCCGACAACAAACGCCATGCGTTTCCCAACGCAAAGATCTATTTTTCCTGGTATAGCAGTTTCAGTAACGTGCAGGTCGTGGATGATTGGGAGCTGGCCCTTATTCCATTGGGACGCAATGTCACGTACAGGCCTGCCAGCCGACTGGTAAAAATTTCTGACGTGCCCGAAGTGTATGCCGTTGAACCTGGAGGAGTCTTGCGCAACATACCCTCGGAGGACGTCGCTAAGGCGTTGTACGGCCCGCAATGGGCGGAGCTGGTGGATGACCTGGACATTTCGTTCTTCTTTGACTATGAAATTGGCGGCGTCATCGACGTGGTGGATGGCAGGCCGTTATACCCGCGCGGCACGCCGGTAAATTACCAGGGCGAATCATTCATCGTGGATAAGTCTACGGAGGGCACGTTTCTTTTGCGACCAATAACGGCAGATGCCTGGGAGTATAACCAGTTTGCGGCGCTGAACAGGCAAAGCGTGGTAGATGCTGACTGGCGTGAATTTTATGAGGTCGGCCTTCCTGTCGCTGCAGCCGAGGCGTCTTATGCCTGTCCGGCTTGCGACCAGGCGAGTACCATGGCCCCTGCATTTCAATATGGCGAGCGGGTTTCCGAAAACGGCCGGTATCGCCTGAAGATGCCGCAGGCCTGGGGCGCCTCATTTTACGCGCCAGACCTCACCGAACCCTCTGATATTTTTCAGGGAATTGAATCCATAACCGGCGAAGGCGCGACGCTGTCTGTGATGCGGTATCCCAAACAGCCCGGGGAGACACTCGCTTCGTTTGGACAAGGCATTCGCGAGGAGCGTGAGGCCGACAATGCATATGTATACGCGGATCAGGAACATTTGATTGCCTTTCCGTCGCATACCGTTGTTGATTCGCGAGAGCTGGGAGGGCAACAGGTCCTGTCATGGAAGCATTTGAAAGAAACGGAATCTGCGTTTTACTTGCTTTCGGTTGATGTCCCGTTTGAACGTCTTTCCTCCTATGTTGAGCCTATTCATATGGCCATAAAATCGTTTCAAGTCCTTGAGGCGGTTCCCGAATAATGTATGCGCATGCTCTTTGAGGGGTTTACCTGGCGGAACAAAGTGGTGCGAGTGACATTTTTGCTGATTGTCATGTTTGAGTTGCTGTCGTTTTTCGGCTGGGCCGTCCCCACGCTCGGGAATATTGTCATCGTGGGGATGCTGGCTGGTCTTCTTGCCGTCAGTTTGTACGATCTTCGCATTGGCGTCGCGGCTATGGCGGCGGAACTGATGATTGGTTCGCATGGCTATTTATTCGCATTCGTAAACGATGGGTTGTCCGTATCGTTGCGCATCGGCATGTTTCTTGTCGTTTGTTCCGTCGCCTTGGGCAAGGCGGTCCAGTCGCGTTCGCTCCGGGTGTGGGGGGCGCCCGTGCGCACCCCCCTGATCCTCATGCTGGCGGTGTTGGTATATGCCGCATTACGCGGCTTGCAGAACGGCAACGGATTTTCCAACGTTTTTTTTGATGCGAATGCCTTTATGTTTTTTGGCGCGGCCTTGCCGTTTTGGCAGGCGGTGCAGAACAAAACCGATCTGCGTTTCGTCCTGCGGGCCGCTTTTGCCGGAGCCATGGCAAGCGTGGCAAAGGTCCTGGTGCTGATGTACATGTTTTCCCATAAGTTGTGGTGGGCATTGCCCGAAACGTACCGCTGGGTGCGAGATACGCGTATTGGCGAGCTCACGCAAATGACAGATACTGTTTTCCGCATTTTTTTGCAAAGCCAAATTTACACGGTCATTGCATTTTTTCTCGCGCTGGCCGTATTTGTTGGCGCGTACCACAAGCAATCGTGGCATGACCTGCTGCGGCAGGACCGCGCCAGGGCGTACATTTTCGTCATGGTGTTTCTTATGGCATCCATCCTTATCAGCCTCTCAAGAAGCAATTGGATCGGCATGGTTGCTGCCATGGTCAGTTTGCCTGTGTTTCTTAGCATCATGCGCTGGCCTCTTTTCCGGCCGACTATACTGGCCGCCGGCACATCCTTGGCAACTGCCGTTTTGGCGCTTGTATTAATGGCGGGCATCATCTTGGTTCCGTTTCCTCCCGCGAACGGAAGTTTTTCCGCGTCGCTGTTTGGCAGCCGCGCCTTGACGTTCAAAGAGGAGGCCGGCATTGGCAGTCGCTGGGCGCTCCTGCCGCCGCTGTGGTCAGCCATTGCCCGCGACCCGCTGTTTGGGCAAGGATTTGGCACAGAGGTGACGTATAAGACGCAAGATCCACGGTTGCTGGCGCAGAATCCCACAGGCGAATACACCACCTTTATTTTTGAGTGGGGCTATCATGACCTTTGGTTAAAATTGGGAATCTTCGGTTTGCTGGCGTACGCTTACCTACTGGTGGTCATCGTAAAGCCGGCGTGGAGTCTTATGCGCTCTGAAACTGAAGATCCTGCCGTCAAAGCCTTTGTTTTCGGCCTGACGCTCGGGCTGGTTTCTCTGTTGGTAACGCATACGACCAGCCCATATGTGAACCATCCGCTGGGCATCAGTTACCTCTTGTTTTACGGTCTCTGCGTCCATGTTCTCACGCTTGACAAACAGAGTAAAAATGCTTCTACCGACGCGTCTTTTCCGTTGACACTGTAGAAAACACGCCGTAATATATGCCTATATGAACGACCCAATAAAGAAGCCCAAGCCTATTATTCCTTCAGATTTCAGCAACCATGACGAGCGGTCTGAAGCGCCGGCTGTTGAAAAGCATTGGGATGAAGAAAGCAGCGATGCCTCCGCCATGGCTGGAGAGCGTCTCGCAAAGTTCAAACAGGATGGCGTGCCGCTTTCAGACGAAGACTGGGAGAAGGAAGAAGAGCTTGACGATAAAATTCCTGACCATATTGACGCCGCCGTTGACCGTACTGTCTCTTTGGAAGAGCTGGCCGAAGAAGAACTGGAAGAAGGGGAGGAAGAATAACGGCCATCTGACGGTTTTATGCGCAGCGACGGCTTTGCCGTCGTTGTGTTATTACGGACGCCCCCATGAACATCCGCAACTTTTGTATCATCGCCCATATTGACCACGGGAAGTCTACGCTGGCTGACCGTTTTTTGGAATTGACTAAAACCGTCGACAAGCGGCAAATGAAAGAGCAGACGCTTGATTCCATGGACTTGGAGCGGGAGCGCGGCATTACCATCAAGCTGCAGCCTGTACGCATGGATTACCGGGCCAAGGACGGCAAGCAATATGTGGTTAACCTTATAGATACTCCGGGACATGTGGATTTTACGTATGAAGTGTCGCGCTCATTGGCCGCCGTGGAAGGGGCCATTTTGCTTGTGGACGCGACGCAGGGTATCCAGGCGCAGACTCTTGCCAATCTTTACCTCGCCATGGAGCAAAATCTCACCATCATCCCCGTTGCTAATAAGGCGGACTTGCCCAGCGCCGACGTGCCGGCGACGGTCGCGGCCATTTCCCAGTTGCTGGGCAAGGATGTGGTGGTTACGCCAGCATCCGGCAAGACCGGCCTTGGCGTGCCCGAAATTTTAGAGCGCATCATCCAGGAAGTGCCGGCACCGGAGACGCCTGCCGGCAAGCCGCTGCGCGCCATCATTTTTGACTCCATGTTTGATGACTATCGCGGTGCCGTGGCCTATATCCGCGTCATGGATGGCGCGGTCAAGGCGGGGCAGACCATCAAGTTCATGGCTTCAGGCCGGCAGATCATCGTTCAGGAGGTTGGCGTCTTCCGGCCCGATTTCGTCAAAGTAAACTCCCTTTCAGCCGGTGAGATCGGATACATCATTACCGGCCTGAAAGAAGTAAAAGATGTCCGCGTCGGCGACACGCTGGCTGACGTATCTGTCACAGAACCGCTGCCGGGCTATCGCGAAATGAAGCCAATGGTCTTTGCCGGCATTTTTTGCAAGAACGGGGACGATTACCCCAAGTTGCGCGATGCGATGGATCGTTTGAAGTTGTCGGATGCTGCTTTGTCATATGAAGCAGAGAACTCTGTCGCTTTAGGGTATGGCTTTCGCTGTGGTTTTCTTGGGTTGCTGCACCTGGAGATTGTGCAGGAGCGGTTAAAGCGGGAATTTAATCTTGATTTGATTGTCACGGCGCCAAGCGTTGCGTATTACGTAGAGACAACGGACGGAGGATCCAAAGTCGTGAAAAGCCCCCAAGACCTTCCTGATCCTTCTGTTGTTGTGCGCATGCAGGAGCCCATGATGAAAATCGACATTATTACTCCGACGGAATATGTCGGCGCGCTCATGCAAATGATTCAAGAGCGGCGCGGGGAGTATAAAAATACGGAATATCTTTCTGAACAGCGTGCCATGTTGCATTACAGGCTGCCCTTGTCTGTGATGCTGGTGGATTTTTATGACAAGCTGAAGAGCATCAGCGCCGGATACGCATCATTGAATTATGAACTGGATGGCTATCAGGACGTCGAGGCCGTGCGGCTTGATATCATTGTTGCGGAAGAAAAAGTCGAGCCTTTGGCCAGCATTGTGTATAAAGATGAGGCGTACACGGCGGGGCGCAGAATCGTTGACAAATTGAAGGAAGTATTGCCTAGACAAATGTTTGAAGTTAAAATACAGGCAGCCATCGGCGGCAAGGTTGTGGCCTCTTCCAAACTCGCCGCCATGCGCAAAGATGTAACCGCCAAGCTGTATGGCGGCGATGTGACACGTAAACGCAAGCTTCTGGAAAAACAGAAGAAAGGCAAGAAAAAAATGAAGTTGATGGGGGTTGGTAAAGTAGATATAGGCCCCGATGCATTCATGGCCGTCCTCAAACGTTAACCACGGTATGTGGTTCAAAAGAAAAACAAATAAACCCTTCCTTCCAAAAAGTTTTGGGCAGTACCTGCTCCGCCCTGTCTCTCTTGATGAGTGGCAGGCGTTTCGCGCGTTCTACTTGCGCATGCTCAAGGAGCAGCCAACATGCAGCCCGGAGTCGTATGAGGACGTGAAAGAGTGGCCGCCAGAGCAGTGGAAAGCGTTGATTGAACGGAGTTTATCTGATCCCGGCAGCTTGTTGCTTGCCATTATCCATAAACCGTCTTCCGTGTTTGCCGGCATGTGTTATCTTCAGGGACGAGGGGAGTCCAAGCGCTCGCATGAAACGGAAGTCCATGTGTCTGTCATGTCCGGCGAGCACCAGAACACCATGCTGTTGGAAACATGCTGGCAGGAAGTGTTTGAATATCTTTCTGGCACGACGAACGTGAAAAAAATTAAGGCCGCCGTCCATACCAATGACCGGATGTCCCTCATGGCGTACAATGCCCTGGGCTTTCGGCGGTACGGCTATGACGATAGCTATTATCAAATCGGAAAGAAATACCTTGACGCAGTCTTGATGGTAAAGAATTTATGAAAAAACGCTCTTGGCAACGAAAAGTGTGGACGGTATTTTGTGTTATCATGATCATTTCCATGGTGTTTTTCACGGTGGTGCCGTTTTTATACCAATAAGCTTTTCACGTAAAAAAACCAGCGTCCAAGGACGTTGGTTTTTTCTATGCCGGCTGCTACAATGGCATCTTAAATACATGCCGTATGGACAAAACTTGGGTGGTATTGGAGCCGGCGTCGCCGGAGTTTTATGAACAATTCCCGCAGCTGGAGCCGGCGGTAGCCGACCTCTTGTACCGGCGGGGCATTCGTACGCAGAAAGCCATTGATGAGTTTCTGAACCCCGACTACGGGCAGGACCAGCACGACCCGTTCCTGTTTCGTGAAATGAAAACGGCTGTTCAGCGCATTTTTGATGCGATTTCCCGTCAGGAGATTATTACCATCCATGGCGATTATGATGCCGATGGGTTGTCGGGAGCTGTCATTCTCCATACGACGATTGAATATCTTGGGGGGCAGCACCTCAACGTGTACCTTCCTGACCGAGAACGGGAGGGGTATGGGTTGAATGAAAACACCGTGCGGTACTTGTATACCGGCGGCACAAAGCTGATTATCACCTGCGACTGCGGCATCAGCAATGCGGAAGAGATAGATCAGGCGCGCGGCCTGGGAATAGATGTCATTGTAACCGACCATCATGCGCAAAAAAACCGGTTGCCGAATGCGATTTTATTGCATCCGAAAGTCGATGGCGAGACCTATCCCTTTAAAGACCTGGCCGGGGGCGGGGTTGCCTTTAAGCTGGCGCAGGGGTTATTGCGCACTGCCGCGCAAGGCGCTGATGTCGATACCAAAGCCAGGCATGAGGCGTTTGAAAAATGGCTTCTGGACATGGTAGCTATATCCTCCGTGGCGGACATGGTCCCCCT
>CAYQCH010000022.1:0-16547 GCA_964415935.1 uncultured Gammaproteobacteria bacterium | reverse complement strand
ACGACATGCCCAGGGCGCGCCCCACGTCGCGCACGGCGCCGCGCGCGGCCATGGTCCCGAAAGTAATGATTTGCGCCACGCGGTCATGGCCGTACTTCTCGATGACGTACTGCATGACTTCATGCCGCCGCTCGTCTTCAATGTCAAAGTCGATATCGGGCGCGGACGGGCGCAACGGGTTTAAGAAACGCTCAAACGGCAGGTTGTAATCCAGCGGGTTAATTTCCAAAATTTCCACGGCATAGGACACCAGCGAACCTGCCGCCGAACCGCGCGTGGTGGTCATAATGCCCTTGCGTTTGGACCAGGAAACGTAGTCCGACACAATCAAAAAGTATTCGGGATACCCTTTCTGCTTGATGATATCCAGCTCGTATTCCAGCCGCTCGCTGATGGACGGATCCAACGCGTCAAAGGCGGCCTTGATGTCGCTGATGTCCGTTGTTTCCGGGTCCGCCACGTTCACGCGCCCGGCATACCGAGCCGCTAGTCCGCGGTACGACCGTTCGCGCAAATACTCGTCGGCGGTCTTGCCCGTTGGCACGTCGTATTTGGGAAAGTAGTACTTGCCCAAGGGGATTTCGAGGTCTATGAGCTTGGCGACTTCGGCGGTCTGATGGACGGCCTGTTCGTACCCCTCAAATTTTTTGAGCATCTCCTCTTCCGACTTCATGGACAAGTCCACGCCGCGCATATCCAGGCGGTTGCTGTCTGTGACGACCTTGCCGGAAGAGATGCAAACCAGCAGATCCTGGGCCTCGCTGTCATGGGCATGCAGGTAATGGCAGTCGCAGGTGGCAATGACCGGCACGCCCATCTCCGCGGATAGTTTGAAAATGGTCTGGTTCACCAGCATCTGCTTCTCCAAATTCGGATGATGCTGCACTTCCAGGTAGTAATTGCCCTCGCCAAAAATTTGCAGATGGTGGGCAATAACCTCCCGCGCCTTGTCTTCTTTGTCGGAAAGGATGGCTTGTGCCACGGAACCTTTGAGGCAGCCTGACGAGCACATCAGGCCCTTGGCATGCTCAGCCAGCACGTCCATGTCCATGCGCGGCTTGTAGTAAAACCCTTCCTTATGCGCAATGGTCGTCAGCTGCAGGAGATTTTTGTACCCTTCAAGATCCTTGGCCCACAGGATAAGATGGTTGTACTTGTCGTCTATCTTTGGCCGCTTTTGCGACAGCTTGTTGGGCGCAATATACGCCTCCTGTCCGATGATGGGTTTGATGCCGTTGTCCTTGCAGGCCTGGAAAAATTCGACGGCGCCGTACATGACGCCATGGTCGGTCAGCGCCAGAGCGTCAAACCCCATTCCTTTGGCGTGTTTGACCATGGGTTTGATCTTGGGCAACCCATCGAGCAGCGAGTAATGGGAGTGGTTATGGAGGTGGACGAACGGCATAAGGTGTCTATCAATTTAGCACACCCATACCTGCGCGCCAGAGATGTTGACACGTCTTGCAAAACCTTGTGCTCTATGACTCTTTTTGGACAAACAAGTCCTCGACTGTGATGTCGAAATACTTGGCCATCTTCAGCGCCAGCGGGATAGATGGCAGGGTTTTATGCGTTTCGATGGCAATAATGGTTTGCCTGCTCACGCCCAGCGCTTTGGCCAGGTCTTTCTGGCGCAAGTTGTGCGCAGTCCGTAATGTAGCCAGCCTGCACAAAAGCCACGTTTTTTTGAATACCCTGCCCATAGTGTTTTTCCGCAAAAGGCGTGTAAAGACTTCTTTACATTGTACCACAAAAACACCCCATAAATCCGGGCTATTCCACCACCCCGATGTAAAGAACTCTTTACTTACGAAATGTGGGAAAAAGGGATGGCCGCGGCGATAGAACATAGGCTTATCAAAAAGAAATCCCTCTCACGCTGGGTCTCCATGAGAGGGATTAGAGGGGTGGGGTGATACGGCACGAGGTTTAGCACAGGACCCAGGTGTGCCGTATGTTGTCGCCAGCTTACGCCGGCTTGATCTTACTCCTACGCGAGGCCGATCTCCTGCAGGCGCTGCATGAGGTAGTCGATAGCCCTGATGGGCGGTTCGGGCTGCGGCCAACCGTCGCCGCGGAAGCAGCCGGGCGGGTCGATGACCTGCTCCTGGCGGAAGTGCAGGAAGTACGGCATGGCCAGGCGGCGCAGCCTGCGGCTTCCCGAACACGGCGGCTTGATGACGCGGTGCTGGGTGGACTTCATCGCCCCGTTGGTGAAGCGCTGCAGCATGTCGCCGGTGTTGACGACCAGCTCGCCCGCCACGCAGGGCACGTCCAGCCACCCATCCGGCGTGAGGATCTGCAAACCGGACGAATCGGGAACCACGATGTTGCCGTGCACGTCCATCTGCACCGAAGCGGGCATGACGGTCTGCGCGTTGATGTCGGCGTGCTCGGACGAACGCACCGACTGCGGCATCTCCTGGTCCATCTCCTCGCTGATGGGAGGGTAATGGAGGACGCGCAGGGACGAGTTGCCCCGCACGGCCCCGGCGGCGAAGAAGTCGTCCGGCAGGGCAGAGAAGATGGCCGTGGCGCGCAGGCAGTCCAGCCCAACCCGGTCCAGCTCGCTCATGAGCTGCAGGAACGGGGCGTTGAAGCCAGGGTCATGCGGCGCCACGGGGTTGGCCCCGTAGTGCTCGGGGCCGAACATGAGGTACTCCTTGAGGTCCGGCGCCGGGTTGTCTCGCGCATGCTCGCGCCCGAAGGGCGTGTAGCCGCGCTGTCCCTTGGTGTCCGGAAGATGCAGGCGCATCTTGGTCTCCTCAGGAGCCGTGAAGAAGCCGGCGGCGCGCTGGTAGCAGTCAGCGAGCAGGTCGGTGCTGACACCATGGCCGCGCAGGCGGACGAAACCGACGGTGGTCATCGCCTGGCCGAAGCTGTTGGCGAACTCCACGCGGTTGTCCTCGTCGCGATGGAACTGTTCGAGGTCAAGGATGGGAACACGATCCCACATGCGGTCTCCTTGGGCTGGGGGGAAAGGGCCGAATAGAGACTAGCAAACCCGCCATATTATTGACAATCCTTCAAAAACCTGCTAAAAACACTTGTCGGCTTTTCGACAGGAGGGATCGGGCCTTTTGAATCCGCATCAACACGCATTGTTTTCCAGCGTCCTCTTGGAAGCGCTCCAGGCGCAATGGCCGTGCTACGCCATCGCGCTTACCGCCGAGCTGGATGCGGCCTTCGCCAGGATGCTTCCGGTACAGAAGCACCGCGTGGCCGGATCGTTTGACGACACGCAGTCGGCCATGGACACCAACCGTGACCGGCTGATCGTGGCCATGATCGGCCGCGACCTCGAGCCGCTTCGCGGTCTTCAGGTCGAGGAGATGATCGCGCACGTACTCAAGGCTGGGGGCTGGAGGTACATCATCGCCGGTATCCCCAAGCCTCTCATCGACGATTACGCCGAGCGAGTGGTTGCGGGCGGCGAGCCCGCCGACGAAGCCATCGTCGGCATGATGTTCTTGTGGATCCAGCCGGAGGAGGAGTCATGAGACAGGGCATGGAAATCGGCCCGAGGCATGAAATCTTCCAGCAGCTCGAACAAATGTGCGAGCTGGCGCTGCAGCAGGTGGGCGGAGCGACCGACTCGGTCTTCCCCCGCACGGAAGCGCTCCTGCTCGCCCATGGCGAATTCCAGCAGGGGTTGGCGTACATCGGTTCGAAGCAGCGCATGAGCGAGTACCGCTCCATGATGGATTTCGTCTTTTGCGAAGCAACGGGCAAGTACAAGGCGCAGTGCCGCAACTTCTACGAAGACCGCGGCCCCCCGCTCCGGGACATCTTGTCTCCGGAACAGATCGCCTTCTACGACCCGTGGCTGGCGGCGGCCTGCGCCGTGTCAGCCTGGATGTACCGCCAGCAGAAGGGGTGGGTTGGCTGGCCGAACATGCGCAAGCTCATCATGGTTCACGCCAGGGTGAGCGTCGCCAACAGCCGGATTCACGTCAATCTCACCGCACGATAAAGGAGCCATCGCCGCACGGGCAATGGCTCCTTCTTTTTTTCATGCGCATGTTATCCGCGAACCCGCTTCCGCTCTTTGCGTTCCGGACGGTCTTTCATGTACTCCACCACCGACTTCACGGCGTTGGCCAGCAAGCCGATGTATGCTCCGCTGGAATGTAACTTCTCTTTGAGCATGTCCAGCACCTCGTCGGCCTTATGCAATACGCTGGTAAACTTCTCCACGGTGTAAACGGCATTGCGTCCCAGGCGGATCAGGTAGTACAACGCCCAGCACAAGAACAGCGTCAGCAAGAATACGCAGAGGGCAAGGGTCATGTACAGGACATCGAGGCTGGTGTTGAGCATATATTTGTTTTTACAACTGGTATTTTACTGTATTGCATCCGCGATGGGAAATTTTACCAATTGTCAAGCTCAAAAAAGCCCCCGGCCGGCAGGCGCGGGGGCTTTTTCTTATGCTCTCAGGAAAGCGCTGAGCTCTTTTTCCAGCGCGCGGACAATGGAATCGTGTATGGGTTCGATATCTTTCACTTCCAGCGTCTTTTCATCGCTGCGATATTCCACATGAAAACCAAAGCTCTTGCGTCCGTCTTCATGGTCGTAAATGTCGAACAGTTCGACATCGCGCACCAGCTCGCCGCCGGCCTTGCGCGCAACGCTCTCCACGCTCCCCCATGCTACGGCGCTGGAAACCGTAATGGAGACATCGCGTTCAATGGACGGAAATTTCGGAATGGGCTTGTAGGTCATGACCGGCTTGGCCTGGGCAACCAGCTGAGGGAACGACAATTCCACGACAGCAGCCGGCTTCTTCAAACCAACGCCTTGCATGGCCTTGCTGCTGGCAATGCCAAAATGGCCGACCGCCGTTCCGCCAAGTTTCACATCCATACCCAGCCTGGGGCGGTACAGGTCATCGCTGGACGGCTCGATGGTTACCGCCTCTTTCAATCCCAGCTGGAGCAATACCGTTTCCACCACGCCTTTGGCCTCGCGGTACGACACTTCCTCGCTCTCCGCGACAATACACGCCACGAATTCGGACACTTCTGCCGGCAAATCGCCTTTTTTGATCGGCTGGTAAGACATGGCGATTTCAAATATGCGCTGCTCCGGAACCAGGCCCTGATTCATGGCCGCCACTTCCAGCACGCTGGGCAACACGCGCGTGCGCATGGCCGCATGCTCGGCGTCCAATGGATTCAACAAACGAATGGCGTCATCTGCCTGTCGTCCGGACAACTTTAACAACGCTTCCGATACCATGGAGTAGGTATAGACTTCCGTGAAGCCGGCGCCCTGCATGGTGGTTTTCAGCGCATCCTCCGCCTCCAGCTGCTTGTTGAATACCGGCGCGGGCAGGCGGCCCGACGGCAACAAGTTGTCGACGTTGTGATAGCCGTACAAGCGGGCGACTTCTTCAATGAGGTCTTCTTCAATGGTCACGTCAAACTGGCGCCAATGCGGCACCGTGCAGCGCAGCGTGCCCTTGCTCCCCTTTTTCACTTCAAAACCAAGCGCTTCCAGCTGCTTTTTTACATCTGCTTCTTTCAGCTGCGCGCCCAAAAACGCTTCGGCGCGGCTCAATGCCAGGTCAATCTGTTTCGCTTTGTACTTGGGTTCGATGTCGATGATGTCGCTGGCCACTTCCGCGCCGGAAATGTCGCATATCAGCTCGATGGCGCGGCGCAGGGCCATGGCGGCCAGCTGCGGCGACACGCCTTTGTTGAAATACCCGCCGGCGTCGCTGAACTTGTCCAGCGCCTTCATGGTGCGGCGGATGGTGCGCGGATCCCAGGACGCGGCTTCCAGCAACACGGTGGTGGTGCTGTCCGTAATCTTGGCGCTGTCGCCTCCCATGACGCCGGCCAAAGCCTGGCCTTGCTTGGCGTCGGCCACTACGCACATGAACGGCTTAAGCGTTTCTTCCTTGCCGTCCAGCGTCTTGAGTTTTTCCCCTTCTTTGGCGGCGCGGATGATTAACTTGCCGCCGTCGACTTTGTCATAGTCAAAGGCGTGCAGCGGCTGGCCCAACTCGCGCATGACATAGTTGGTGACATCCACGATGTTGTTAAACGTGCTATGTCCTGCGCCGCGCAAACGACGCTGCAGCCATTCGGGGGACGGGCCGACGTTCACGTTGCGCAACACAACGCCATGAAAGCCAAGGCACTTTTCTTTGTCCTTAATTTCAATCTTCAGCGGCATGGCGCTCTTTCCCTTGCCGCCTTTATAGAGCTTTACGGCGTCTTTTTTGACGTTCTCTCCGGTCATGGCGCTGACTTCGCGGGCCATGCCGGCCACGGATGCGGCGTCAATGCGGTTGGTGGTAATTTCAATGTCAAAAATCGTGTCGTCCAACCCCAACGCCTGGCGCATGGTCGTGCCAGCCCTGGCCTTGAGATGCGAATAGTCGGTCACCCCCGCCGGATTCGGCGTCTTGGCCAGGCCAATCTCGCAGTCATCGCAAATCATGCCAAAACTTTCCTCGCCGCGGATTTTGGCCGGCTTCAATTCAATGGGATCGCCTTCCCCATGCCAGCGGACCATGGCGCCAACCGGGGCAAACGCGATTTTCATGCCCGGCTTGATGTTGGGCGCACCGCAAACCACGCGGACCTTTTCTTTGCCCGTATTGACCACGGCCAGCTGCAATTTATCGGCATTCGGATGCTTGTTTACTTCCACGATTTCCGCCAGCACGACCATATCGGACAAATCCGGCGCTTCCGGCAGCACCTTTTCCACGGCCATGGAATGCAACGACAGCTGCCTGGCCAGTTCGCGGGGTTTGAGCCTGGTCGCGACATGCTCGCGAAGCCAGTTGTAAGACAAAAGAATGTTCATACATCTATTCAATTTCTGTTGGAAATCCAATCCCAGTAACTGCTGGAATTTTTTCAGGATAAATAAAAGGAATTTTTAAGAAATTGGCGACTCGTTGACCCAAATCAAACTCCGAAAATTGAGATATGTCCTTTCTGTTGGATGAATTTGCGGCATCCCAAAACGCAATTTTTTTTTGATCTTTCAAGATGAAGTAATTGTGACCATGAAACATCAATCTACTGCCCTGTGAGACACGGATTACCATCTTTATTTGCTTTATGTCACTAAGCCCGTATTCCTCTATCACCTCCCTTTTGGATTGAGTGCGGACCTTTTTGAATTTATTCGTGGACTTATCCAAAAAGATCACCACCTTGGAATCGGCTTTGAGCAATAAACGATAGATGAGATAAAAAATCGCAGCCATCGCGGCATCAGCAGCAAGCATAAACCAGCTGATTTGCGTCTGATCCATCTTAAACGCTATCGCTTCGGTAGCAGCATACAAAAAGCCCAGAAACAGAAGCAATATCGCGGCAAACTTCATCACTGGAATGATCATTTTCAGGATAGAGTTATCCATCTCTAAAACCATTTGATCAGAAGTTTCTTTTGAAACCTTAAACAGCGAAGCAGACATATCAAAATTGCTCTAAAAAGCGGAGGTCATTTCGGTACAGTTCGCGCAAATCGGGAATCGACAAACCCTCGCGCATCAGGGCGACGCGCTCCACGCCCCAGCCGAAGGCAAAGGCGGAAACTTTTTTGGGATCAAACCCGCCGGCTTTTAGCACATGCGGATGCACCATGCCGGAGCCACCCAATTCCACCCAGCCCTCTTTGCAGAACTTGCAGCCTTTGCCAAAACAAAGCCCGCACGTGATGTCGATTTCAAAACTGGGTTCGGTAAATTGGAAGTGGAACGGCCGCAAACGGATTTCACGCTTGGGACCGAAAAACGATTTGGCAAAATAGTCCATAACTCCTTTGAGGTGCTGGATGCTGACCTGCTCGTCCACGTACAACCCTTCAAACTGATGGAACATCTGCGTATGCGTCACGTCGGCCTGGCGGCGATAGCACTTGGCGATGTTGATCATGCGGATGGGAAATTGTTTCTTTTCCATTTCCCGCACCTGGCCGCTGGAGGTATGCGGCGTAAGCAGCATGCGCTTCCCTTTGGCGTCTTCCGGCGTAATGAAAAACGTTTCCCAGTCATCGCGCGCCGGATGCCCCTGCTCCATGTTCAACGACTCAAAGGCGTAATAGTCCCATTCCACTTCCGGATGGCGCACGCGCGTAAAACCGATCCGCTTAAAAATGTCCGTAATGTGGCGGATGGTCTGCGTGACCAGGTGCAGATGCCCCTGTGGCGGCAAAACCGGCGGCAGGGTGGTGTCGATATCGGGACCAGACTGCATTTCAATCCAAACTTTCCGCTCTCTATAAAGCCGATCCAACTCTTCTCGTAATTTATTAGCATCCGGACCGACTTTGCGTTTCTCCTCAATACTCAGACCAGCCAACCCGCGCAGCAGCAAAGTTAACTCGCCTTGCTTGCGTCCTAAAATCTTAGTATGCCACTTTTCAAGATCTTCATGCGTTGTGATTGCAAACAAATCCTGGCGAGCATCTAAACGGAGTCGCTCCAATTTTTCCTTCATAAAAACGGTTATTTGATACGTGTAACCTACCAAATACAGGGTGTTTTGACAAAAAACTTCCGTCACGAGGACGGAAGGTATGAAGCGACTTGTAGGCAGATATCTATTCATCTATAACAGGCTTGCTGACGGCCAGAAAGTGATCAAAATCATGCCACCGTTCCCGCCCTTCATAGAGATTGAGACTGTGCGTCTGTGCATTCCCAAGAAGAATGGGGACAAAGGCCAGGTTGTCTTCTGTCCCTTGCCATTGCTGACCCAAACCCGCCACAAAAATGCGCCGATGTTCCTGAGGAAACTCCGAACCAACGACGAGCAATTCTTTTAGCGTTGCTCCTCTTAACTCATTTTGCTCAAGCCAGGCATTAACTTCTTCGGTATCTACCATGCGGTTAAATTGTATGAGCGGAAAATCCATACGACCCTCGGATTGTTCGAGAGGAAAACTCTCGCTGGTGATATTGGGGTCGACGTAATCGTAATGGCCATCTTCGATGAGCTCCTCCAAAGGAGCGTTACGCAGTTCGACCCGGAAAATTTTTTCAATGTGACCCGGGATTTCCTGACCGTCTTTATTATATGCGCGCTTCCACTCCACCCAACGCTGTTCAGCAGGTTGTGGTTCTGCAGAGTCGCCTTGTGGGACCTCAACAGGAACAATGGCTCCGGCCATTCCTTTTCGTTCGAGCAAACGCAACAGCTTTGGGACAAGTTCCGGGTATTGGACGACTCGTGTGCGTAACTCCGACAACTCCCGGTCTGGCGTGTGATTTGATGGAGGTCTTTCGAAACTCATACCAAGTCATTAATCAATTCAAGATTAAATTAAATATCCTGTTTTGACAAAAGATACCGTTGACAGGGAGCAAAAAAACCGTAGGATATACGCCTTGCCATTATTGGCAAGGGTTAGACCTCGTACTGCCAAGGGAGACCTACGTGGAAAGCATTCCACCCCCGCAAAACGACGTGCACTGGGTACGTCGTTTCTTGTTGCCATTCACGGTCATCACTGCCATGGTCATCGGCAAGCTGGCCGGCGGCAATGCGCCGCATCCAGCCCTGTCGATGTTCGGCATCAAGCTGGACTTCATCATCTTCGGCGCAACCCTCCTCTGCATCACGCTCTCGCATCGCCTGAAGTGGGAAGCGCGCGACATCGCCCTGTCCGGCCTGGGATTTGTCCTGGGCCATCAGCTGTACATGGGCACCGACCTCATCGGGCATCTGACGCATGACCACTACCACGAAGCCCGCGGGCTGGCCAACATCGGCGGCCTGCTGCTCGGCTTCGCGGTCATGTCCAAGTGCTTCGAGAAGTCGAAGCTGGGCGACTGGCTGCCGGCCATCCTTCCGGACGACTGGAAGGGACCGGCCATGCTCTTGTTTTTCATCCTCGTCCTGAGCGCCTTCCTGGACAACATCGCCTCAGCAATGATCGGTGGCGTGATTGCCAGGGAAGTGTTCAAGGGCAGGCTGACCATCGGGTTCCTGGCGGCCATCGTGGCCTGCTCCAATGCCGGCGGCGCCCCGTCCGTGGTGGGTGACACCACCACGACCATGATGTGGATTGCCGGCGTCTCGCCCGTTGATGTGTTGCATGCGGCTGTCGGCACGCTGGGCGCGGGAGTTGTCATCATATACTTCGGCGCCAGGCAGCAGGACAAGCATCAACCCATCCTCAAGGACCCGGAAGGCGGCCTGACGCTGTCCGACGTGCAGTGGAAGTTCATCATCTGCGTGTTCTGGGCGCTGGTGGGCTGCGTGGCCGGCAACGTGCTCTTTGACTTCCCCGCGGGCGGCGTGTGGGTAGGCCTGGTGGTCGGCGCGTTCATGGTCGGCCGCAAGGAAATGCCGTTCGCCCACGCCGGACACATCGTCAAGGAGACGGTGTTCATCCTCTCGCTGGTCGGCATGGCCAGCCTGATGCCGGTCAAGGAACTGCCGGCGGCGTCCTGGGCGGTAACGCTGGGGCATGGGTTCGTCAGCGCGGTCTTCGACAACATCCCGCTGACCAAGCTGTGCCTGCAACAGGGCGGTTATGACTGGGGTATGCTCGCCTTTGCCGTCGGCTTTGGCGGGTCCATGACCTGGTTCGGCTCCAGCGCCGGCGTGGCCCTGTGTTCCGAGTTCCACGAAGGAAAGAACCTGTTTGCCTGGCTGAAGCAGGGCTGGTTTGTTCCGGTGGGCTACGTTGTCGGGTTCTTTCTCATGCTGGGCGTGATGGGTTGGCATCCTCATGAGCCCAAGCACCGGCAGGCCGCCGATCATGGCACGGCCGCCATTGTCAGCGCGAGCGGCGCTCAGCGCTGACACGGCCCCCTCTTGTCTGTGAAGAACGGAAAGAGGGGGTTTTCTTATTGACAAAATGGCATCCTCGCGACAGCATGCGGACAGGAGGAGTCCCATGGCATGAGCTACTCAAAATGTTCGTATAAAGACTCGTGTCTGAATCCCGCCGGACCGGGCGGCATCTGTTCTTTCCACGAAGAGCGTCAACGGCGCATTGAGGCCGAAACTGCGCGCATCCAGGACGGGCTGGCGCTCTACGGCAACGATGGCGGCGTACTGCGCAGCACCTCGGAGCTGATCGGCGCGCTTCAATTCGAATCGCCGGCGGATCGCGCCAGAACCATGGCGGCCGCGACGGTGTTTGATGAGACCGTCGACGCCGAGGAAGATGCCGGGCATGACGCGCCGGTGGAAGCACAGGCGGCGGAACAGGTTGCGGAATCGACGGTTACGGCGGCTGAGCCGGCCTCGCCCGTCATCCCACAGCCGCAAGTGGAGGCTGCTCCCGTTGCGCCACCAACTCCTGTCGTCGCTACACCGATCGTTCCTGCCGCCAAGCCTCAGCGGAGGCGGCAGCCCCGACCCAGGAGGGTCGCGCCAGCGCCGCAGCCTGCTCCCCCGCCGCGGCCGCGCTGCCGGGTGGCCGGCTGTCCATACCCGGTTGGCGAACTGCAGCTCTGTGATGCCTGCCGGTCGCACTTCATGTGCTGGCGGCGGTATGCGCTCGCCAGCCAGCCCTGCCCCATGATCCCGTCGCCGCAGCAGGAAGCCGCCTTCAAGCTGCTGCAAACGGAACTGGAGCAGAAGAAACCCGCATGAAGTCCGCCCAAAGCCGCACGACGTTCCTACACGGCGTGCGGCTTTCCTTTTGACAAACAATCAGACCGCCCCCTACTCTTTATGTACCTAAACCTTTTCCCCTTATGAAACCTCGCATCCTTTCCGGCGTCGCTCCCAGCGGCAACATCCATATCGGCAACTACATCGGCGCGATCCGGCAGTGGGTGCAATTGCAAAAAGAGTACGATAACTTCTTTTGCGTCGTTGACCACCACGCCATTACCGTACGGCAAAACCCGGCCGAATTGCGCGCCAAGTCGCTGGAAGTCGCCAAACTTTATTTTGCCTGCGGCATTGATCCCGAGAAATCGGCCGTCTTCATCCAGTCGCATGTGTCCGCGCACACGGAACTGTCCTGGATATTGGGAACCATCACTCGCGTCAACGAAATGGAACGCATGACGCAGTTCAAGGAGAAAGCGGCCAAGAATGCCAAAAACATCAACATCGGCCTGATGACTTACCCCATTTTGATGGCCGCCGACATTTTGTTGTACCAGACGAAACTGGTTCCGGTCGGCGAGGACCAGACGCAGCATCTGGAATTCGCGCGCGGCATTGCCGAACGTTTCAACCGTGAATTTGCCGATGTCTTTGCCATCCCCGAACAGTTCACCCCGCCACAGGGCGCGCGCATCATGTCCTTGCAGGACCCGGCGAGCAAAATGAGCAAGAGCGACAAAAAAGCCGCGGCCACCATTGGGCTTCTCGACGATCCGGAAACCATTAAAAAGAAGGTCGCCAAGGCCGTGACGGATTCAGGCAGCACCATTGAATACAGCGACGACAAGCCCGCGCTGAAAAACCTGCTGGCCATTTACAGCGCCTGCTCCGGCCAGAGCATCCCCGACGTTGTGAAGCACTACGAAGGCACCGGATACAAGCTGTTCAAAGAAGGGTTGTCAAAAGTTATCATTGAACATGTGCGCCCCATCCAGGAGCGGTATCGCCAGCTGGACGAAGACCCGTCCATGTTCCATGCCTTGCTGACACAGGGCGCGGAAAAGGCCCGGCTGGTGGCGGACGCCACGCTGCGAAACGCCAAAGACGCCGTCGGATACGCGCAGTTGTAAATCTATGGCAGAAACTATTATTCGCATTGGCGCGGCAGTCTTTGTTATTCGGAATGGAGCACTCCTTTTAGGGAAACGAAAAAACACCTACGGCGACGGGGACTGGGGATTGCCAGGAGGACATCTTGAATATGGTGAAAAACTGGTGGACTGCGCCCGCCGCGAATTATCCGAAGAAGTTGGAATTACGGCTGGCGGTAATGACCTTGCTCTAACGGCAATCGTTGATGATCCTCGCAGTGATCAACATTATCTACATGTCGCATTCACATACAACAGCGTCGAGGATGAAATAAAATTGACGGAGCCGGACAAATGCGAGGAATGGAAATTTTTCCCAGCACATGAACTGCCCACAAACATATTTATCGGGCATAAACGGATCATCGAGACGTTCCTTCAAGGCAAGCTATATCTCTACTAAACAAAGAGCCTCCCGAATGGGAGGCTCTTTGTATTTCACCGCTGTAATCAACCGAGTTGATGACAATGGTGATGGCGAGACTGATCCCGGATGAGATCAGTCCCGCCGTCGATGAGACCACCGCAGCTCAGGCCTGCGGATTCAGCGTGAGGCCACGGACATGCTCGCGCTTGGGGTGCGCATACTCGGCCTCGGAGACCGGGTAGAGCACGAGCTCTTCCTGACTGGCCGCGTCCTGGATGCGGAAGCGGCCGTAGTTCATGAACCTGCCGAGCGTGTCAGCGAGCGGCTGCACGACCTTCACCCAGTTGGGGCTGTTCTTCCAGCCCTCGAGACCGCGGCTGTTGGCGTTCCAGCGCAGCGTGATGACGATGCGGTCGTTGGCCGGGTCGAGCAGGACCGAGGCGATCTCGCCCCGCGTCTGCAGGTTCCGGTCGCGCAGGTGCCGGACGTGGAGCATGCCGCCCGCGTAGCCGCGCAGGCAACCGCCGAACTCCTCGTACCACATCTTCTTGTAGAGCTTGGGGTCGCGCAGGTTCTCGCGCTCGCGGGGGACGTAGCCCCAGCGCAGCGCGCGCCAGCCCTTGTCTCCGCGCACCGCCTGCACGTACACCTTGGCGTAGCGGCGGGCGGGCTCGGTCTCCGGCGCGTCGGACAGCCAGAGCTTGTCGCTCTCCCTGTTCTCGATCTTGCGCGCCCGGCTGGCGTGCAGGAAGATGGGCCGCTGCTCGCGGTCCTCGGCGAAGGCGAAGTCGCGCCCCTCGGGCGCGTTCACGACCGTGGCGAAGACGTAGATCGGACGGTTGTCGAACGTGTGCTTCTCGGACATGATGATCCTCTCGAAGATGATGCGGTTGAACCGCACCCCTTCAGGAGAACCTCTCGCCCGAACTCGAAGTGCGGTTTTTGTTTGGCAACAAAAAAACCGCCTTACGTCCAGGTCATGCTGAGCTCCCTTTTTATCCTGACTCCCCAAACACCATGCTTGGAGAGAGCCCTTTACCCACTGAATATGGGCAAAAAGCTATCGAAATAATATACACTATTATAATGATTTTGTCAATGGTTGAATGATTTTCAGAAAGCGGGGTACGCTGCCCTTGAAGGGTCAGGGGTGCACATGGAAACTGTCGTCGTGTACATCGCCTGCCTTGGCGTCGCGGGGTTGGTCTATTGGTATGTATTGCCTCGTCCTCGTCCGAACTGTCCAGGCTGCCGGAAAGCGGCGGAACACAACAATCAGCGTTTTGCCACTTACAGCGGCATGGACTCGTTCAGCGACCTTGCGTACTGCGAAGTACATAAGGTCGCCCCCTTCTCGACCAGACGGAGAAAGAGGTGATCCATCGCTCTTTTGCCAAGCCCCCGTTCGCCCGCAACACGGTCGTGCGGGGGCTTCTCTTTACACCGTTGACAATTACGCAGTCATTTGGTTCAATGGCCTGTCGCAGGTCCGGTCCACGGCATCGCATGAGGTGCAATGGACTGGTCTTGTGACCGCCACACCCTTTACCAAAGGAGGAGGGGTGCGTAAACGCAAACACGATAGTCAGTTGGAGCGGGAGGCGGGCCGCGGCACGCCTCGCATGTGCGATGTGCCTGGCTGCTTCCGGAGCACGCGCGAAGCCAAGCCGTATTGCCCCGACCATGTCGACCATCATCCCTACGTGCAGAAGATCCTGGAGGATCTTTCTGCGCAGGAGGAAGAGGAAGAGCTGGTCAGGCAGAAGGGCGGGCGGGCGAAGGTCGACATGAACGGCCCCAACATCAGGAACATCCTGCTCATGCTGCTGATGCACGGCCCCAGGACGGAGGAACGGCTGGCACGCGAAACCCTGCTGGACGCCAAGGTCCTGGACGGATACCTCAAGATCCTTGCAAGGAAGGGCTATATCAGCTTCGGCAGAACCAACCGTGGCTCCACGGTCATCAAGCTGAAGAAGCTGCCGCCCGAGGCAGCGGAAGTCGGCATCCCCGACACGGAAACCAAGGAGAGCGCTTGAGCCTCCTTACGCTAAAGCCCCGCCACCGATTCATCGGCGCGCGGGGCTTGCTTTTTGTACACGACTATTTTTGACGCTGGCTGGCCGGCTTTTCCTTTTGCTCTTCGGCAACATGCATAATCAAGCCAACCGAACGCGACACCAAAAACACGCCAGGCGCCAATTCCGGCGCAATGCCCAGGCCAGGCAGCAGCGCGGCAATGACGCCGTCGACATTCAAACAAAGCTTCTTCCCCTTTTGCGCTTCAAGCTCTTTTTCTATGTTCAGCGCCAGCTTCACATGCGCGTCGGTAAATCCGAGTTTGTCTGCCTTGGCCAGCAACGCCTGCGCGCGCGGATCCGTGGTGTACACGCGATGGCCAAATCCAGCAATCCGCGTTCCGGCTTTCATGGAGTTGGCGACAACGTCTTTGGCCGGCAGCTTGGCCTCGACGGCTTTTCGCAAAAACGTGGTGGCGATTTGCAGAACCGACGCGCCATGATGCTTGCCCGCCGCCAATAATCCGGCTGCCACGGCAGCATGCATGTCCGCGCCGCCCGAAGCCGACACGCGGCTGGCTTTGGCGGACAACGCCTCGGGGCCGTGGTCAATGAGCGCAATCAAACACGCATTAAACAGCGCTTCCGCTTCCGGCGTGGGGAATTTCCCCGTCCAGGTGTAGTAAATGGCTTGCGTGAAATTCAAACGCTCGACCAGGTCCAGCAGCTTATGTTCATGGATCATGTGTTCTTGCATATGCATGTATTGTGCCAAATGGAAAAGAAAACGGCTACCGCATGACTGGCGTGCATGTGGTAGCCGTTCAGGGATCCGCGATCGTGCCGCGTTATTCCCTTTGATCACGAATGGCCCCCTTCAGTTCTGCGACCACTGCCGAATCGACGCTGGGTGGCGGCTCATCCAATGCCCTCTGACGGAGGGCGATGAGCTGCTCCAGCTTGCGCCGCGCCGCCACGTCAAGGTAATGGCGGTCCTCGGCGATGTGACGAGCCAGATTCTCGATGCTGTTGTTCAGCGAGATGATGAACGTACGAAACGAAGCCGTATCACGAGGCGGTTCCCGCCCCTTCCGGTGCTTGTTCGCCATGCGAAACCTTCCGTACGCGGTGGCGGGATTGCCACAGCGATACCCATATATATCAGGAAAGCGGGGAAAATGGCAATGCCCGGCAAGGATCCTGCTCAGGGCCGCAAGGCCGCCTGTACAGCATCCACTATTTCATGGTGGACATCGACAATGGTTACACCGGCGGCGGCCAGGGCGGACACCTTGCTCGCGCGCGTGCCCTGGCTGCCTTCAATTACGGCGCCGGCATGGCCCAGGGGTACGGAACGCCAGCGCTCAGCCGATGCGCCGGAAATAAATGCCACCACAGGTTTAGAAAATTTCGAAGTTTGAATGTACGCCGCTGCTTGTTCTTCATACGTCCCGCCAATCTCGCCAAA
>CAYQCH010000021.1:15673-16851 GCA_964415935.1 uncultured Gammaproteobacteria bacterium | reverse complement strand
GCCTGGTGTTTTTGTATTGTTTAATCCACCTCCAGGGTTTTGGCGCCCTTCTTGGCCGTCATGCCGGTAAGAGGAACAAACAAGGTAAAGGTGCTGCCTTTTCCTTCTTTTGAGACAAAGGAGATGGTCCCGCCCGCAGTCTCGGCAATCCACTTTGTGATGTACAGGCCCAGGCCAGATCCTTCGATATTTGAAATACGCGCATTGTCCGCACGGAACATGCGGTCGAAGATATTCGCATGCTGGTTGGCAGGAATACCGATTCCCGTATCGCTTACTGAAACGGTATAGCCGTCTTTTGCTTTCTGTATTTCAACCGCTACGCTGCCGCGGTCTTTATTGTATTTCACTGCATTCGACACCAGATTGGACAAGGCAACCTGAATAAGATTTTTATCCAGCGGGACTTTCTTTATAGACTTCGGGTACTGCTCTTTTATGTTTAGACGTTTTTGCGCAATGGCGCCTTGCATTTGTTTAAGTGCGGTCTGGGCAACGGAACGCAGATCCACCGGCTGTGGCTTGATGGCCACCGATCCGACGTCAATGCGGGATGTGTTTAGCAACATCTTTACCAGGCTCGACAGCCTTTTTGAAACTTGTTCGATGGTCTCAATGAATTCTTGCTGTTTTTCGTTGAGTTCACCCAGTTCCTGGTTTTTAAGTATTTCAATGTGCCAATGAATGGCCGTCAGCGGCGTTTGAAGCTCGTGTGAGGCTATGGAAAGAAAATTGTCTTTGGCCTGCTCCAGCCGCTTCTGTTGGGTAATGTCATGTTCGATAATAACTAAGTACCGCAGGTTTTTTGCCTCATCCCAAACAGGGGAAACATGGACTTCTGAGACGTATGTGCTGCCGTCCGCGTGCTGGCATTCGATTTCGCGCTTGAAATCCGTCTGTTTTTCGCGCACCGTTTTCCAAAGCTCGGCAAAAAAAGATCGGGGCATTTTCCCGTACCAAAGATCGGGCGCATCAATGGATTTGCCGCGCACGTCTTTTGGTGCGTAGCCTGAGACACGCTTTAAGGCCTTGTTCGCGTTCAGGATTATGCCGCGCGCATCGGCAATGACGATTTGGTCAGACGCGTTTTCAAAGGCCTGCGCAAATTTCTGCGTCTCCACGTTGTCAAAAAGGGTATCCCACAAGCGCTCCTGCAAGAGCTTTAGCGCGCCGGCAAG
>CAYQCH010000021.1:13101-15573 GCA_964415935.1 uncultured Gammaproteobacteria bacterium | reverse complement strand
GCCTTTGTTATAATGTCGACCAACTCCTTTTTTGTAAGTGAACTCATAGAACGTAGTTATTACTCGCATTGTAACGCAAATGCATGCAAGTACCCAAACGTCGATCTGAACAGAATGTGAAGCGCGATTCCGGCCCCTTGTTGATTACGTCCGACGGTTTAGGGCGTTTACAGCGAACCTTGACGCGGCTGGAGCGGGGCATTTCTGACATGGTCAAAGAAGTCGAGCGCACCAAAGAGCACGGCGATTTTTCGGAAAATGCAGCCTACCAGGATGCAAAGGCTACACTTCGGCGTACGTACAGCCGCATTGCGAACATCCAGGACAAAATAAAACGCGCCCAGATTATCACCAAAGGCGCGCAGGGCGGCATCATCGGGCTGGGCAGCGTGGTGGTTCTTGATGCTGGCGGCAAACGCCTGACATTTGAGATCCTCGGGCCGCATGAGGCGGATCCGTCCAAAGGACGTATTTCCAACCAGTCGCCGCTGGGACAGGCCCTCATGGAGCGCAAAGCCGGGGACACGGTATCCGTTGCCACGAAGAAGGGGCAAACGGTCTATACGATTGCCGAGGTCAGATAAAAAACAGCAATACAAAAACCGCCCCAGACGGGCGGTTTTTGGTTTCAGCTCGCTATTTGTTCCAGATGGTCTTAGCCAGCTTCCAGGCGTATTTGGCAATATAGAGCAGGATCACGCCGTAGAGGATGTATTGGGCTGCCAGGAAGAGCAATGCAATGAGGCTGACCGAAACAGACTGGATCACACGGTTCACGTCGCGAATGGCTTCTTTGGCGGCATTCATCCAGGAATCGCGGATGGTGTCGCCGTCAACAAACTTGTTTTCAACGATGGTTACGTAAAAATAGGTGTAATCAAGACGGTCCAGTTGCTCGGCCTTCGCGCGTTCCAGGCGGTCCAGCTGTTCATTGACGTAAATTTGCTGCTGCGTCAGCTGTTCAATAGTGCGGATTTTGCTGTCGATGATTTTGGCCAGGCTTTCCACGTCGCGGGTTTCCGTGGCCAGCTCCGTGATTTCATCATATGCAGTTAATGCGGTGGCCAGCGTTGATTCAATGGAGGCTTTCTTGGCCTTGAGGATGTCTATCTCGCTGGTAAAGTCCTGGACCTGGCGCTTGATGGTATAGGCGTTTTCAGAGAGATCGCGCGGATCAAGGTTGTCTATAAGGGCCAGGATTTCCGCGACGTTGTCGTTTTTCACTTTGAACGTGTAATTGCAGCTGTAATCGGATTCATTGGACGCCTCAAAAATCACATAGTCCTTGGCTTTGAGGTCGGAAATGGTGGCGCAGGTGCCGTCCAGGTCGCGCGTTTCGATCCTGGCGCTGTAATCCTTGACTTCAAAGCTTTCCGCATCCTCGCCGGGAACGCCGGCAGAGGGGGGAATAGGCCCGATGTTGCGGATGGAGAGGGTGGGCGCGCCAGTGGCGGCGGACTCCTCAGAAACAGCCATGTAGTCGCGGGCTGCGTCGTTATAGGCAATACCGCCGAGCATGGGCGCCATGAACGAGTTGCTCGCTCGTTGTGAAATGCCGCCCAATGGTGCGGTAAGCATTTGGACTCCGACTGTCAACACGAGCAAGCCAAGTGCAACGATGCCGGCAATTTTGAGAGCCTGTGCCGTTTTTGGCGTGATCTTTATGGGAAAATCCATACGATGAGTAAAAAATAATGAAGTCGTTTGATTAAGTATAACACCGAGTCGTCAACATGACCTGACAATATCTGGAAACTACTTGAAATTTTTTCGAAAATAGTCTAGATTGTTTTGATGGTTCGCTAATGTTAGCGAATTGAAAACCTGTCGCCTCAGTGCAAGGAAACACACGTGAAGGATGCCTTCGAGCATGACGCGACTGATTACACCACAACCACCCTTGTAGATATACGCCGTGAAACCGGAGAGGTAACGGAGGGTGGTTTTATTATTGACTTAGTAGACGGTACGGGAACGCTCAGTCTTGGCACGGACAGGCGCATATCGCTTTCCGTACCCGTGCCCGAATGCGCGGAAGCCATGGAAGTTTCATTTGAGCGACTGGATCTGTGCGCGTTACTTCTTTCCGGGGAGACGCCCCCCGACAGCCAGAAGTTCCTGGAGCACGCTGTTCGTGTTCCGGCTTCGCTGGCCATCCGCTGCGGGGCAGAAGATGAGTCGCCGTTTTTGCTCGCCGAGGCTGTCGCGCGAGCGCAGGCTGCAGCTGCCCGTTCCCACGCTCTGTTTCCATCCACGGCAACCCTGGCCGGCGTGTTCTACAGCACTGGTAGCAACGCTGCGTCCTGGAAGCGCTGCATGGATCCGTGGCGCGCGCTGCTTCGTGAAGGGTATCGCCGCGGCTGGAACTGGTATGTCCACTTCACGCTGGCCTTTTCGCCTGAGCGGGATCGCCGCGCGCGCTGGATCTGGCGCAAGGACGAGCGTCGCATGGTTGATCTCTATGACCGGCGC
>CAYQCH010000021.1:0-13001 GCA_964415935.1 uncultured Gammaproteobacteria bacterium | reverse complement strand
GACCGGCGCTCAGGCTGTCTGGCCGCCCAGGCAGACATCGACATCAATGGCCGCCTAAGCGCCTGCCGTGTGGACGACGACGGTCGCCTGCGCCTGGAATCACAAGAGGTTCATCGTCTGTCCATCCGCAAACCGCCCCTCGTGAAAGTCATCATCCCCGCATCGGTCGAGGTTATTTCCGCCTCTGCCTGAGTCTCCCTTAAACCGCGTCTGCGCGTATGCCTCACGGCGTGCATGCAGATGCGGTTTTTCCTTGCTTTTTGGTATACCATTGACTTATTTTCTCTCTAAGGTTAGCCTTGACAAGATGCTCCGCAAGGAGAAGGGCGCTACGGCTTGGTTGGCAAGGGGGGAGTTCCGTCAGGGACACAAATTGTCAGGCTAGTCCGGGCGCACTTAGCCGGTGCCCTTACACGGGGGACTGGAGCATCTACCCCCATTTCAGGTAACTGAAGTGGGGGTTGCTTTATACCTGCTATACTTTTGCCATGAAGTATTGGTTGCTCAAAACAGAACCGTCCGTGTATTCCATTGATGACCTGAAGCGTGATGGCGCAACGGCCTGGACTGGTGTGCGTAATTTTCAGGCGCGCAATAATCTAAAAGGCATAAAGCGCGGCGACGTATGCCTGGTCTATCATACCGGCGATGAAAAAGCGGTGGTTGGGGTCGCCAGAGTCGTGAAAGAGGCGTATTCCGATCCGACAGCGAAAGAAGGCAACTGGCTTGCCGTCGACATCAAATTTGAAACCAAGTTCAAGGAAGCGGTCAGTCTGGCCAAAGTGAAATCTGATCCCAAATTAAAACAGATGCAGCTGGTAACGCATTCGCGCCTTTCCGTGCAAATGGTGTCAGCGGATGAGTACAAGCGCGTGACAGGCCGACCTTGACGCAAAAGAGCGTTTGTTTCATAATCAGCACGTCCTGTTTCCGGGAGGCAACAGCATGCTCGTGAGTTCAACCGATGGGTACGCCGTTTTGCGTAATCGGCAAAGCGGCGTTTTCTTTTGCACGGCCATGGCCAAGAAGGCGTACGATCGCCTGAGAGAGGAGGACGACGCTCGGCAAGCCGAGTGCCTGGTGTTCCTGACGCAGCCCAAGAAGGGGACTCCTGACCTGGCGCTCAATGCCGCGCGCTCGGCGGTGGAGAACCTTCGCCGGTCCGCCACGTCGGCTCAGGTCGAGGAGATCCTCGACGCGCTTCGCCTGGAGGAGCGCGGCAAGGGCAAGCGGACGAGGGCGCCGTCGAAGGACAAGAAGAAGCCGGTCAAGTCCGGCAGGAGGACGCGGGTCGCCTGAGGCTTCCCGCGCGCAAGGGTCAGGAACTGTTCCCGGTTCCTGGCCCTTTTATTTTGCCTTGACAGTGGAAAAAATCGTTTTTATAATCGTATTAGCACTCGGTTATATCGACTGCTAATATGAACAAACGCCAGGAAACCCTGTTAAAAGAATTGCTGGAAACCTACATCACGCAGGCCGGTCCGGTTTCTTCGGCTATGCTGGCAAAAAAAATGCAGCTCAGTTCTGCCACCGTCCGCAACGAACTGGCCGTTCTGGAGCAGGACGGGTACCTGCACCAGCCGCATACATCCGCGGGGCGCATGCCTACGCTGCGCGCATACGAGTTTTACCTAGAGCAGTGTCTGCAACCCAAGCCCGTTTCCCAGCCAGTGAAGGAGCGCCTGAAGCAGGCTGCCAAACAGCCTGATGCCGCAAAAGCGTTGGCTAAGGCTATGGCCGACGTGGCCCATGCAGCGGTGCTGCTGGCGCTAAACCGCGACAATTTGTATTACACAGGCTTGTCGCAGTTGTTTAGCCAGCCCGAATTCATGGACCAGCGGCTGGTGATCAGTTTGTCTCAAGTGCTGGATGTGCTGGATACGGTCATGCCTCAGTTGCAGGAGGCTGCGGCCTCACAGCCGCAAGTGCTCATCGGCAAGCGCAATCCGCTCGGTTCTCATGCCGCGGTATTTCTCATGCAATCGGAATGGCAGCGGGGCGAGGGCGGCCTGTGCGCGTTATTGGCGCCCTTGCGCACCGATTACAACAAGCACTTGGGCATGCTCCAATTTGTCCAGGATTTAGAAACGAACATTCGTCATTAAACACACAGCCATGTTATCCGCAACGTTCACGCAATCCTTGCGCAAAGAGTATCAGCAGCGCCAGCAGCAGCGCCATCGGTTAATCGCCGAGTCCAACGATGCGTTGCGACAGGCCAAGCAAGCCATTTTCTCGCTGCATCGCGGCGACAAGAAAGCCGCCCGCGGCGAGCTCGACTCCGTCAATAAATTATTTGTCGCCTTGCAGAAAAAGCTGGCCAAGGCGAACCCCGAGCTGGCGCAGCAGGGCGCCTACCTCGCGGCGCTGGAGGAATATCTGGAAGCGGAGCTGTTTTATCAGGCCGTGACCGGCAAGCGCATTGAAAAAATCAAGAACCTGGACATCGGCGCCGACCAGTACATTGGCGCGCTCTCCGATATGACGGGCGAATTGACGCGCCAGGCCGTGCTGCGAGCCACGGACAAGGACTACGCCTCCGTCCGCGCCTACGCCAAAGTCGCCGAAGAGGTCATCGGCATGCTCATCGAATTCGATCTGGTGAAAGGGTTACGCCAGAAGTATGACGACGCCAAGCGCAACCTCAAGCGCATGGAAAGCGTTTTGTACGATATTTCTTTAAGAGAGTAGATATGGCTGACGAAACCAACATCGACTACAAGGAGGCCTGGATGCGCGCACGCGCCGACTACGAGAACTTCAAAAAGGAAATGGACGCCAAGCGCTCCGAGCTGGCCGTCTACGCCAAGGCCGGCATCCTTATGGATCTCATGCCTGTTATCAGCCACTTCAAGCAGGCGTTGTCCTATGTTCCGGCCGAGCAGCAGAACCAGGACTGGGTGGTCGGGGTCAAGCATATTCAGAAGCTTTTACATGACTTCATGGACCGGCATGACATGAAAGAGGTAGAAACAGTAGGCCATGCATTTGATCCCACCAAGCATGAAGCCGTCGCCAAGAAGAAGGTGGAGGGCGTGGAACCGGATCAAGTGGTTGAAGAGGTGTCGGCCGGGTATACGCTCGGCGGCCAGGTCATCCAGGTGGCGAAAGTGGTGGTTTCAGAGTAAAGGGAAATATTTGCAATTCATAATCATTACTATATAGATCATTAGCTAAACCCATATGTCACTCATCAAATGGTCACCCATGTTCCCATTCGAAGACTTCGACGCCATGTTCGAAGACATGATGCCTTCGCGTTTCATGAAAGGCATGCAGGGGTTTGTCCCGGCCGTCGACGTGTATGAAACCAAGAAAGAAGTCATGGTTGAATTATCCGTGCCGCATATCGACCCGGAAAAAGTCGACATCTCCATCGAGAATAACGTGCTTCATGTGAAGGGCTCGACGGAGAAGAAAATGGAAGTGGAAGACAAGGACTACTACCGCCGAGAGATCCGTTCCGGCAGCTTCTACCGCACCATCCCGCTGCCGACGGCCGTGGTGGGGGACAAGGCTTCCGCTGTGCATGAGGACGGCGTGCTGAAGATTTCCGTTCCAAAGGTGGTCGAAGGCGAGCCGAAGAAGCCGATTAAAGTAAAAGTCGTAAAGAGCGAAAAGAAGCATAACAAGAAGAAATAAGCGATATGGGAAAGATTTTGGGTATTGATTTAGGAACGACCAATTCGTGCATGGCCATCATCGAAGGCGGCCAGCCGAAGGTCATTGAAAACCGCGAAGGCGGCCGCACAACGCCGTCTATTGTTGCCATGACCAAAAACGGTGAGCGCCACGTAGGCCAGCAGGCCAAGCGCCAGGCCGTGACCAATCCAGAGAACACCATTTATTCAGTGAAGCGTCTTATTGGTCGTCGCTGGGAAGATCCGGAAGTGCAGCGTGATTTGAAATTGCTGCCGTATAAGATTGTCCAGAGCGGGCAGGGTGTCAGAGTGGTTATGGGCGGCAAAGAATACAGTCCTCAGGAGATTTCCGCCATGGTGCTGCAAAAGCTCAAAGCCGACGCGGAGGAGAAACTGGGTGAGAAGATCACAGAAGCCGTCATTACGGTTCCGGCCTATTTTGACGATTCGCAGCGCCAGGCCACCAAGGATGCGGGTAAAATCGCAGGGTTAGACGTAAAGCGCATCATCAACGAACCCACGGCGGCGGCCCTGGCCTATGGTTTTAACCAGAAGAAGGGCGAGAAAATCGTGGTCTACGATCTGGGCGGCGGCACGTTTGACGTGTCCGTGCTTGAGGTGTCCGAAGACACGGTCGAAGTGAAGGCAACCAACGGCGACACGCATTTGGGCGGCGACGACTTTGATCAGCTGGTTATCCAATGGCTGATTGACGAATTTAAGCGCGATCAGGGCATTGACCTGTCCAAGGACCAGCTGGCCCTCCAGCGCCTCAAGGAGGCCGCGGAAAAGGCCAAAATCGAGCTGTCCAGCGCGCAGGAAACCGAGGTGAACCAGCCGTTCATTACCTCAGACGCTTCCGGCCCCAAGCATTTGGTTATCAAGATGACGCGCGCCAAGCTGGAAGAGCTGGTCGGACACCTCGTCGAAAAGACGCTGGAACCGTGCCGCCGCGCGCTTGAAGACGCCAAGCTGAGCACTAAAGACATTGATCAGGTTGTCATGGTCGGCGGCATGACGCGCATGCCTCTGGTGATGAAGAAGGTCGAGGAATTTTTCGGCAAGAAGCCGAACATCAGCATCAACCCGGACGAAGTGGTTGCTGTGGGCGCGGCTGTGCAGGGGGGCATTTTGCAGGGCGACGTCAAAGACATTTTGTTGCTGGACGTCACCCCGTTGTCGCTAGGCATTGAAACGTTGGGCGGCGTGGCCACCAAACTGATCACGCGCAATACCACCATTCCCACCTCCAAAGAGCAGATTTTTTCCACGGCGGCTGACAGCCAGACGTCGGTGGAAATCCACGTCTTACAAGGCGAGCGCGAGATGGCTTCAGACAACAAAACTCTGGGCAAGTTCATCTTGTCCGGTATTCCGCCGGCACCGCGCGGCATCCCGCAGGTTCAGGTGAAGTTCGACATTGATGCCAACGGTATCTTAAGCGTGAGCGCCATGGACAAGGCTTCCGGCAAGCAACAAAGCATTACCATCCAGGCCTCTACGTCGCTGAGCAAGGAAGAAGTGGAGCGCATGACCAAGGACGCCGAGGCCCATGCCGCCGAAGACAAGAAGAAGCGCGACCTGGCCGAAGCCCGCAATATCGCGGAAACCATGGTCTATACCACGGAAAAAATGATTTCCGACAACAAAGATAAGATCAACGAAGCCGACAAGAAAGAGCTGGAAACACTTATCCAGGCGGTCAAAGACGTCAAAGACAAGGACGACGTGGACACCATTAAGAACGCCGGGGAAGCGCTGTCCAAGAAGGCGCAGGCCGTGGGCGCGGAAATGTACAAGAACCAGCAGCAAACCGAACAGCAGGCTGGTCAGCAGCCGGGCGGCGAACAGCCAAATCAGGAACCGCAACCCGAGCAGCCGAAACAGTAAATAAATGGCTAAAGACTACTATTCCATCCTTGGCGTAGGTAAAAACGCATCCGACGAGGAGATTAAGAAGGCCTTTCGCAAGCTGGCGCACCAGTACCACCCCGACAAAAAGGGAGGGGATGCCGAGAAGTTCAAGCAAATCAACGAGGCATACCAGGTGTTGGGCGATGCGGCCAAGCGCAAGCAATACGACCAGTTCGGATCGTCTTTTGACCAGTTTGGCGGCGGACAAGGCGGCTATGGTGGTTTTAATTGGGAAGATATCATGCGCCAGGCCGGCGGAGGCTATGGCAACGCGCAAGGATTTGATTTCGACTTTGGCGACCTGGGCGATTTGTTCGGCTCCGCTTTTGGTTTTGGCCAGGGCCGCCGCGGCGCGCGTCCCACCGGCGGCCCACAGCGCGGCCAGGACATTCAGGCCGAGCTGACCATTGAATTTGAGGAGGCCGTAAAGGGAGCCAAACGCACCATCAGTTTTGCGCGTGATGAAAAGTGCGGCACCTGCAGCGGCAGCGGGGCGGAGCCGGGCAGCAAAGTGGTTACCTGCGCCACCTGTCAGGGTAGCGGACAACAGACGCGCGCGCAGCGCACGCCGTTTGGCATGTTTCAGGTGCGAACCACCTGCGCCTCCTGTGGTGGTGCTGGGCAGACGTTTGAAAAGCCCTGCCGAGACTGCAGCGGAAAAGGCACAAAAAACGCCCGCGCACAAATTGTGCTCAATATTCCCGCAGGCATAGACGATGGCGAAACCATCCGTGTGAGCGGGGAAGGACAGGCGGGTTTGCGCGGCGGGACCACCGGTGATTTGTATGTGCGCGTTCGCGTGCGTCCCAGTAAGCACTTCATGCGCCAGGGATATGACATCGTCTCCACGGCGACAATCAGCTTTCCTTTAGCGGCATTGGGGGGTACATTTATGACAGAAACCGTCGACGGTCCGGTGGAATTGGACATTCCGGCGGGCACACAATCCGGCGCAACGCTGATTCTCAAAGGAAAGGGCATCACCCGCCTCCACGGCCGCGGAAGAGGGGAGCATTTGGTGAAGATTACGGTGCAAACCCCGACACGGCTATCGCGAAAGGCGAAAGAGTTGTTGGAGGAGCTAAAAACTGAATTGTGATCTGGTTTTGACAGAGTAAACCATACTGCTAAAATGGTAATAGACGCTAGGGGCCATCAACCTGGTCAGCCCTGGGTACCACAATGAACCTCTGCCTATTTTTTGGCAGTGGTTTTTTGTTTTTCTAGACGCCCACATGGATGTGGGCCGGGCTGATGGCAGCACCTTAGCGTTGGTACCTAGGGTTTGCGGGTTCGATTCCCGTCCGGTCCATGTGGGCTAAGAATAAGGCTGTGCAAAGGCAGGTTTGACAGAACCCCACAATTTTCGTATATTTCTTCAGTAAATGGTGCCTTGGTGCGCCATTTATTTTCATTCAAAAATGGGGGTCGGTACCGAAGTGGCCAAACGGGGCAGACTGTAAATCTGCTGGCATTCGCCTTCGTGGGTTCGAATCCCACCTGACCCACCACTGATGCGCCGACTTAGCTCAGCTGGTAGAGCAACGGTTTTGTAAACCGTAGGTCCGGGGTTCGATCCCCCGAGTCGGCTCCACAGCCTCATTTAATTAAGTTGTATGTCACAAGACAATCTTGCTAAACTGGAGTGCAAAGAGTGCGACCGCGTGAACTATCACAGCTCCCGCAACAAGAAGACCATCAAGCAGAAACTGGAGCTGAACAAGTTCTGCAAACACTGCCGCAAGCACACTGCCCACAAGGAAATCAAATAAATAATTTCGCGATATGGCTCAGGAAACAAAAAATATCTCTCGTTATTTCCTGTTTCTGGCCCTGGCGGTGGCGTTTTATTTCGCGTACCTCATTTTCAAGCCGTTCATTTCAGTCTTGCTGCTGGCGGCTATTTTTGCGACGATTTTGTACCCGCTCTACACCCGCATCCTGGAGAAGCTGAAAGGGCGGGAAACCTGGGCGGCGCTCCTGACGGTTATCATTTTCGTATTGCTCATTGTCATCCCGCTTGGGAATTTTGTCGTCTTGCTTGCGCATGAAAGCGGGGAAACATACGCTCTATTGCAAGAAAAGTTTAGTAATGGGGAATTAAACGTCGGCCTTTCAAATATCATTTCCACATTGCAGGCCTGGCAGGAGCGGTTTTTGCCATTTGTAGACGCTTCGGCCATCGACATCCGCCAAATCGTTTTGGATTTCAGCAGCAGTTTTAATTCTTTCGTGATCGGGGCGGCCAGCACGCTCATCCGCGGCACCACGCAGTTCATCACCAGTCTGTTTTTCATGCTCATCAGCTTGTTTTTTCTGCTTAAAGATGGGGAAGCGCTGGTCAAGCGCATGTCATATCTCACGCCCTTGTCCAGCAAGTACGATCTGAAGCTTTTTGACAAGTTTCGCGATGTCAGCCGCTCAACCATTCTTGGGTCGTTGCTCGTCGGGTTGGTACAAGGCGTTTTGGCGGGAATTGCGTACCTCATCGTCGGACTGCCGGCATTGTTTCTGGGAGTTGCCACTGGCGTCGCTTCGTTTATCCCTGTTGTTGGAACGGCCATTGTGACAATCCCGGTTCTGATTGGCCTTGCCATTGTGGGGCGCTGGCAGGCATTCTTGTTTGTCGCCATCTGGTGCGTGGGATTGGTTGGTCTCTCTGATAACGTTCTGCGCACCTACGCCATTAAAGGGAAGTCGCAAATTCATCCGTTGCTTCTGTTTTTCAGCATTTTGGGCGGCATCGAAGCCTTTGGTTTTCAAGGTTTGATTTTTGGTCCGTTAATCCTCGCCATTATTTTGACGGTATTACATATTTACGAGCTTGAGTACGAGCATGTGCTTGAGCGCTAGCTATGCCCAAAACGCGGCAAAGCGACGCGAATGATCTCGCCATGGAAAGCGAGCAAAAACCAAAACCAAAAGCGCGTCGGAAATCCACCGGTATGAAAGCAATAAAGCGGAAGGAAGAACCTTCTGCTGTTTACGTTGAACGCGTTGAAGAAAAAAGGCCTGAGGGGCGCGTCATTAGCGCGACAGCCAGGCCAAAGCGCAAAAGCTCCTGGTCGGTTGTCGTCGTGCAGGTATGTTTATTGCTGGTATTTGTTGCGGCAGCGCATGCCGGTTGGAAGCAGCTGATTCGCGTGCGGCAGGAAGCCGCCTCTGACGCGCAGGGGTTGCGGTCGGAGGTTTCCGGCGAGTTATCTCAATTGCAAAACAGGCTCGACGCTTTGATGCAAGAATGGGACAGGCAGGAGCAAGAGAAAGAGCACGATCGGCTGTTGTCGTATGAATTGTCGCGCTGGCGCATGTCTTTGAAGTACCCGGCGGCATTCGGCCAGCCTGACGTAAAATCCGTCTCCGCCAGTGATGATGTTTTGCCGTACGAATTGCTGACGTTTTCAGCAAACCCTGATGTATGGCTCGTGTCGGTACCGGCGGATACGACGAGTAAAGATCCGTTACTGGCAGCAGAGTCGCCGTTGTTTGTGTGCGAAAACGAATTGGAAATCACGAATGACGGCTACTGCGATGCGTACGAAGTACATGGCCGTCGCGTGGTGGAGTCTGTCTGGCCTGAGTATGGAGAGGACGGCGTGTTAGAACGGGTGTTGATGGGGGTCTCCTGGCAGAGCGAGGGAGTGGGGCCTGTCATCCGCGCCTTTGCGGATCTTGGATCGCCTTATGTCGCTGATCGAGACGTGTTCGCCCCTGTGGATGAACAGGCTGAGCGCGCTTCATTGGAAGGGTACTATCGCGCTATACTAAAAAAAGAAGGGCTTCCTCCAGTCGTGCAGGAATCACTCATGCATTTTTCCGCGCTTGCGGGAAGCGTGCAAATCCTGCCGTAATTCTTTACAAAGGCCCTGTTTTCAGCTAATATCTAATTCTTGTTCACGTGCGGGCGTGGTGTAACGGTAGCACAACGGTCTCCAAAACCGTTTGTCAGGGTTCAAATCCTTGCGCCCGCGCCAGGCATGAATGACGAATGCATTTCGCCCTTCATGTCTGAATGACCTATGCGCAAAGTTATCATCGTCCTGCTGTCGGTTGCAGCCATCGGCGGCGCGGCGTACGCGTATATCAGGTTAACGTCGGACCAGACCGCCTATGAAACGGCGGCCGTGGCCAGGCGCGATTTGCGAGAAGAGGTCAGCGTGACGGGAGAGGTACAGCCTACGGAAGAGGTGCAGCTGGCGTTTGAAGTCGGCGGCAAGGTCGCGGCTGTGAACGTGGATGTGGGTGATGTTGTGACCGGCGGGCAGGTGCTTGCTACGTTGGACAGCGCGGCAGTGTTAGCACAACTCGATTCGGTGCGTGCAGCCGCGGCCGCGGCGCAGTCGGTGTCAAAAGAATACGAGCTGGCATTGTTGTCCGAGCGCGCGCGCCTGGATGAGCTGAAGTTGGGAACGCGCCCGGAAGAAATTTTGGTGTCAGAGACCAAGCGGGCGAATGCGGTGCAAGCCCTTTCGGATGCCCAAAATAATCTGGCGGCGGTACGGCAAAAAGGGGAGCAAGACCTGGCAAATTTGTATTTAGGCGCCGCTGATGTGCTGAATGAGGCATATGTTTCTGCCAATGATGCTCTGGTCAAGTACACCGACGTCATGTTTTCCAACACATATAGCAGCAAGAATGAGCTTGTATTTATTGTGCTGAGTCAGCAGAACAAGAATAATGCCGAGGATTCGCGCGGAGATGCGTATGCGTCTGTGCAGCAGCTCAGTCAATTATTGCTGAATCCGCATGCCACGCCAGCGGAGATTGACGAATTTTTGTTGTCCGCATTGGACCATCTGTCCGTTGTGCAGGAATTTTTGTCATATCTCAATATTGCGTTGGCGGATTCGTTCAGCGTGGAAGCGTCTACGCTGGCAACGTACAAGTCCAATGTGAGCGCAGCGCGAACGGGGGTTGTGGCCTCTATCTCGGCCATTAACAAGCAGATTCAATCCATTGCTGCTCAGAAAGCGACGAATACACAGTCTGTTACCGTCGCGCAAAACCAGGTAAACGACGCTCAAAATGCAGTCTCGCTGGCTGAAAGCGAGCTGGCGTTGAAGCGTTCCGGGACATTGCCTGAGCAGATCCGCGCGCAGGAGGCAAAAGTGCAGCAGGCAGAAGTCGTTTTGGAATCACAGCAGGCGCGGGTAAACCAGGCCTGGGCTGAAGTGCAGCGCATCAGCGCGCAGCTGGACAGCTATTTTTTGCGCTCGCCGCTAAACGGCATTGTCAGCCGGCGAGATGCCAGGACGGGAGAAATCATCGGCGCGAATGTTCATGTCATTACCGTGATTTCCCAGGCAGCTTACGAAATTGTCGCAAATGTGCCGGAGGCCGACATTGCCAAAATCAGGCTGGGCGATGTGGCGACCCTGACCCTGGACGCCTATTCGGATGCGGACATTTTCACGGCCACCGTCGTGGAAATTGACCCTGCGCAGACCAAAATCGAGGGGGTGACAACGTATAAAGTCACACTGCAGTTCACACAGGAGGACAACCGTATCCGCTCCGGTATGACGGCAAATGTCGTTCTGGTCACAGAGTTGCGCGACGATGTCCTGGCCGTGCCTCAGCGCGCTGTAGTAACGCGGAACGGAGACATTTTTGTCCGATTCCTTCATAACAAGCTTCCCGTAGAGCAGCCTGTTACGCTCGGCCTTTTTTCATACGACGGCTTTGTAGAGATTAAGAGCGGCTTAAATGAAGGGGACCTGGTTATAACCAGCTTACGCCAATAGCATGGCCTTGATTGAAGTCGAGAAGTTAACCAAAATTTACCGCAATGAAGAGGTGGAAACCCCGGCCTTGGGAGGTGTAACATTTTCCATTGAATCCGGAGAATTCGTTTCGATCATGGGAGCTTCCGGGTCAGGAAAGTCGACGCTGCTGCAAATTTTGGGTTTTTTGGATGATCCGACGGAGGGAGAATACCGATTTGGCGGAAAATCTTGGCGCGAGTATACGCGCGACGAATTGGCCCATGTCCGCAACCAAAAGATGGGTTTTGTTTTTCAGTCTTTTAACCTGCTGGGGCGCACGGACGTGTTGCACAACGTGATGCTGCCGTTGTGGTATTCGACTGTGCCGTCATTGAATTGGAAAGCGCGTGCGCTGGCGGCCATTGATATGGTCGGCCTGGCGCATCGCATCCACCATACCCCAGGCCGTCTGTCCGGCGGGGAAAAACAACGTGTCGCCATCGCCCGTGCGCTAGTTTGCAACCCGGATGTCATCTTTGCTGACGAACCTACGGGAAACCTGGATTCCAAAACCGGACAGAAAATCATGGAGATTTTGGTGAATCTGCATGCCAGTGGGAAGCATACTGTCATTCTCATCACGCATGAAACGGATACGGCCAAGCATGCGCATCGCATTATCAGCCTGCACGACGGGCTTATTACCGGCGACAAGCGAGTGAAGCAACCCAGGAAAAACGGCCGTTTGCGCAAATAATATGAAGCTGCAACACGTTGTAGAAACAGCATTTGGCGGCCTGCGCGCAAACCGCAGCCGGTCGGCGCTGACCATTTTAGGTATTGTCATCGGCATTACCGCCATTATGGTGGTTATGTCTGTGGGCCGCGGCGCAGAAAACCTCATTTTAAACCAAATTCAGGGTATCGGTGCCACCTCCGTTTTTGTGGAGCCCGGCCGCGAACCGCAGGGCCCGTCAGATTTTTCCGAAGCATTCACGGATTCCATCAAAGACAGGGAAGTGCAGGCATTGCGCAAGCTTGGACCAAGCGGGCTGCAAGACCTCACTCCCATGATCATGCTGGCAGCCACCGTCGCGCAGCAGCGGGAAACGCGCCGATCCACCGTGCTTGGCGCCGGCCCATTGCTATTTGAGACACTGAAGCTGGAGCCAGAGGAGGGAACTTTTTTCACAGAGGATGACGTCCGCCAACGCGCCAGCGTCGTGGTCATCGGCGCTGATGTCAAAGAAGAGCTTTTTGGCCTGTCCGATGCCGTTGGCAAGCGCATCAAGATTAAAAATACTTCGTTTCGCGTTATTGGCGTCATTGCCCCAAAGGGGCAGGTTTCATTTTTCAACATTGATGACAGCGTGTTTGTGCCGTATACGACGGCGCAGGCCTACCTGACCGGCACCAGCCATTATCAAGCTGTGTGGGTGCGCGCAACATCGGAAAGTGTAGTGCAGGACCTGGCCTTGGATATTGAGAAAACGCTGCGTCAGTTGCATAATATTACGGATCCGGAAAAGGATGATTTTCACGTCACGACGCAGCGAGATGCCTTGGAAATTGTCGGTGTCGTAACAACGGCCTTGCAGGCGATGCTCATTTCCATCGCGGCTATTTCGCTTCTGGTGGGCGGGATTGGCATTATGAACATCATGCTTGTGTCCGTGACTGAGCGCACTCGTGAAATTGGTTTGCGCAAGGCTCTTGGCGCCAGGAATAAAGATATTTTGCG
>CAYQCH010000020.1:0-18991 GCA_964415935.1 uncultured Gammaproteobacteria bacterium | reverse complement strand
ACTGGCTAAAAACAGGCCGATTTTTTTCATAGCTCACCTCCCTTCAAGGGATTTTAATGCTCAAATGCCTGGCCGCGGCGCGGACAAACATCTGGTCATTACAAGGACAATGCGGCGTAATCAGGAACCCAGAGGCGGTACAGGGCCATGAGCACAAAGCACAATGTCATGACGATCATCATCTTGCCAAGCCTCTCCTTGTTTTCGTACACCTTGACCTCATTGCCGTCGCTGTACAGCCAGTTGTACAGGCTGACAAAGGCGATGATGAAGGCCACCGTAATCGTACCGGCCAAGAGAAACCGCATGGCAATCTGCGCCGTGGTCACCCAGCCGGGCTGAATGCTGACGTCAAAAGCGGAATTGGTCAGGGCCGGGCCACCCTGTCCCAGCGTGAATTGCGGAACGGTAACGGCCATCCAGGCCAGCGAAGATAGGGATTTTCCTGAAAAAGACATACCAATTTCCGTTGCGGCTATTATAACACAAAGCAATTAACGGGCAGTAACAAGGTAGGAAAGCAGCGTCTGGAATAAGGCGATGGCCACCAGGGCCAAAACCAGTCCGACGACGCCAAAATAGACGGTGTTTTTCCCTCGGGCAACCTTGTCCTCATTGCCCTGGGAAATAATCATCTGAAAGCCGCCAACCACAATCGGCAGCAAGGAAAGGGCCGCAATACCCCGCAGCATGACCCCAAGGAGGTACCCCAGGCGCGTCTGAATTTGCTGCTCGACGGTATTGCCAGGCGTGCGCTCGGTCGTCTGCCCGGAAAAGCCCGGCGAAAGCGGGTTGCCGATGTTGATTGGGGGATTTTCATCCTGGGCTGCTCGCGCCGAGGGTTGCCGCGCCGATGGGTCTGGCTCAGGTTGTTCCTTAAACGGCTCCACCGTGCTTTCAAATGACTGTCCAAGACCTTCAAGAAATCCTCCCTCTGATTCCTGCGCCAAAGCCACCGGCCCTACCAGCATGAGACAAAATATGACTGCAAAAAGCTGACGCAACATATATTACGGTAAAAACGCTGAGCTCTGTTGAAGGATGAGATCGATGATCATGTATCCGCCAAACGCGACAACCAGCCCGAGGACGGCCCAGATGATGGCTTGCTTGCCTTTGGCGATGGCATCTTCACTGCCCTGAGAAAAAACGACCCTGAGTCCGGCAATGATAATGACCAGAGCGGCAACCACGCCGGAAACGCCCAAAATTGCCTGCACGGCGCGGCCAATCAGCGATGAAAGCCCCAGGGATTCGGGTCGTCCGGTCAGGGGATTGGAAAACTGCCGACCTTGCGCCAATGCTGCGAGCGGCAATGCCCAGGCGACCAGCGACACAACCAGATTTTTCAAAATCGACTTCATAGTGATTATCGCGGCGCCTGCACCCGTCCGCACTGCTCCGCCACCGTATACCAGGACGTCAATGGATTATATGTGCCTTGCGGCCTCGTGTCCCCGAATGCCGATTGCTGCTGGTTGGCCAAAACAAAGACAATCACAGACATGAGCTGCCAGGCAATCAGGGTGATGATAACGCCAACGATGGTGGCTTTCATGGCCGCCTTGCCGCGGCTGACCCAGTCTTCATTGCCCTGCGACAACATCATGAGGCCGGCGCCGTACACAAAGAAGATGGTGGCGACAATGGCCAGGAAGCGAAGGATGGTATTGGCGATGTTGACGAATACCAGCAGGCCATCGCAGAGGGTACATGTTCCCCTCTGCCAGCAGGCAATGGTCACGCCGCTGAACAAACCGGTGGCCGTCGGGTCAGGAGTCGTTAACTCGCGATTTTCTCCGCCCGCAGCCGGTGCAAATGGCGAAGGCAGGATCTGCGCGTTTCTTTGGCTATCATCATCCAAAAAGTCCTGGACGCTACCGGTTGGAGCCGGCCCTTCCAACGGGGGCGGCTCTTCCAATTGTTGAAAGCCGCCACCCTGCCCAAACGCAACCGCAGGCATGAAAAACACGCCTACGGCTGCCAGGGTCATCAAGATGGTGAAAAGTCGTCGCAACATGGGTTTATCTCATGGTTTGCTGCACGCGCTGGGCCGCAAGCTCAAGCAATTCGTCGGTATCGTCGACGCCCGCCAGGACATCGCGGATGAGCGCCTTCATGATGGTTTCAGCGGCGGCGGCATCCATGCCATTGTACCACGAACGGGAACGAAGCACCTGCGAAGCAAAGACAAACAAGTCCGGATCATCCAGCTGCGGCTGGTACAGGTCGCGGCGCGCCGTCGGTTTCTTGGCCGCCTGCACAATCTTTTGGGCTTCCGCGGCACTGCTCATGAACTGCACAAAGTCCCAGGCCGCGTCGGGGTTGGCGGTCTTTTTGGAAACGCCTTCCACCCAGTAGTTGGCAAAATGCACTTCGGGATTGTTCTGGATCTGCGGCATGTTGGCGATGCCAAAATTCAGCTTTGGCGCCAGGCCGCGGATCTGTTCGAGATGGTAGGCGTACCCGAAGAAGTAGGCGACGCGGCCCTGCAGAAAGGCCTCAAACCCGTCCGGCTGCTGCTCATTCCAGGTATAACTGCGCTGGTTGGCGTTGGCAAAGCTGGTATAAAACTGCAGGGCCTCGATGCCGGGAACGGCGCTGCGCTGCCCGCGCAAACTTTCCGGAATGCGGTGGAAATTCACTTCGCCGTCAGCCGATACCATTTCGGCGCCGTTCTGCATCATGAGCAGCGCCAGAATATCGACGGCGCGCGGCGTGTTGTCCGCCGTGCCCAATGCCGCCGCCGCGATGAGGATATTGCCCTTGGAATCAAACCGCGCAATGCGGCCAACCTGCTCCTGAAATTCATTCCAGGTGCGCGCTGGCTGCGCCACACCGGCATTGTCCAACAAGTCGCGGTTGTAAAAGAGCACCATGGTATCAAACGCCACAGGCAGGCCGTAAATGGCCGGCTGTCCTTCGATGGGACGCTGTTCGGCGTCCAGGGTCAGCTCTGGCAAGTAGACGTCCTTATACACCTGCTCGACAAACTGGTTGCGCAAGTCGGCCACGTTCAGGCTGCGGGTGGTTACCAGTTCTGTTACCACTTCGCGGCGCACGGACCCGGTTACCGTCTGCTGCGCCAGCGTGGTGCTTTCCGGCAACGGCAGCAGCTTGGTGCGGTATTCTGGAACCGCCGTGTTATGCACCGAAAAAATATCTGGCCCGCGGTCTTCGGCCAGCGCATTGAGCAGCATCTGCTCGTATTCTTCAAAACGGAACTTTTTCACCTCCACGCGGATGTTGGGGTGGATGGCCTGATAGTCGGCAATAACCTGCGTATAATCTTCCGGCGAGTTAAAAACCGTCCAGTATTGCAGGGTAATATTACGATACGCCTGCTGCGCTTGCTGCGATCCGCCGCGCAGGCAGCTTTGTCCGGTCAGCGTCAATGCGGCCAGCAGTCCGGCAGCCACGATGCGCGACATGTGTTTGTGTTTCATAAACCTGGATTAGCGTGAAACTTTTTTTAAGAAAGCCTTGAACTCTTTTTGGTACTCCTTGCTCTTAAGCGCAAAAGCGACGTTTGCCTGCAACCATCCGAGCTTGGAACCGCAATCAAACCGCTCCCCTTCCACGGAACAGGCGTATACGGGATGCCGCTTCACATAGGCTTCCAGCGCACCCGCCAGGCGAATCTCGCCGTCTTTACCGCGTTTGGTGCTCTTCAGTTCGGCAAACAGTCCGGGCGTGACAATGTACTTGCCGATGGCGGCTTCTGTGGACGGCGCTTTGGCCGGCTCCGGCTTTTCCACGAAACCGCGTACTTCATATACGTTTTTCCCCACCTTTAAGCCGTCGATAATGCCATACTGCTTTGTCTCGGCGCGCGGCACGGAGTAGGTGGCAATGACCGGGTCACCGTACGTTTCGTAGACGTCCATCATCTGCCGCAACGACGATTTTTTCGGGTTGTACGTCAGGTCATCACCGAACAACACCACGACAGGCTCGTCCTGAACAAGGTGCTCCGCCATGAGGATGGCATGGCCGTCACCCAGCTGCAACGGCTGGCGCACGTAGGCAAACGAGGCCAGGTCGGAAATGCGCGTCATCTCCTTGAGCATATCGGTCTTACCCTTGCTCTTCAGCTTGTACGACAATTCAAAATTGTAGTCGAAATGGTCTTCCAGCGCGCGCTTGCCCAACGCCGTGATGAAGATAATTTCCTTGATGCCGGCGTCAACGGCTTCTTCCACGATGTACTGCACCACGGGCTTGTCGACCACGGGCAGCATTTCCTTGGGAATCGCTTTGGTGGCTGGCAGGAAGCGCGTGCCTAAACCGGCAACGGCAATAATGGCTTTGCGGATGGGCTTGTGGAGAGGCGTTTTCATAGATTTCATAAGTATATCATGCGTTGGCTGCTTCCTTCCTGTGCGTTTCGGTCCGGTATTGCCAGGCAAAAGCCGCCAGGGCCAGCCACGTCAGCATGGCCAGGTCGTTCTTGAAATACGGCACGTCAATGAGTCCGTGGACAATCATGGCCAGAAGCGAGGCAGTCAACCCAACAGCAACGGCGCGATCCTGCGACTCGCGGCCAAGAAATGCGCGCACGGAGGTACTAGCAAGCCAAGCAACGGCCAGCAGCCCGGCCAGGCCAGTTTCCAGCCAAAAGTTCAACGCAATGTTGTGCGGGTAGATGAGCTTCTCCGTATATTCAGCCGGGCGGACAGTTTCAAACGCGGGGCCGAAATTGTCGAGTCCGATGCCCACGACCGGCGATTGTTTGAGGAGTTGCAAGCTGCCCTGATACAGGGCCAGGCGGCTCTGGCCGGAAGGATTTTCAAACCGCACATACGTCCCCAGCGTTTGGCGCGTCGCAGGGAGAATGAGCATCGCCGCAAGTAACCCCATGGCGGCGTAGGAAGCATACTTTTTTGACCAGGCCTGCCAAAGAACAAACAACGCGGCCGTGGCAAACGCCGCCATGCCGCCCTTAGACAAACTTACCGCCAGCGACACCACCGCAGCGCCAACAACCATGATGTAAAAACGATGAGCCCTGGTCCATGGGCGGCCAAGCGCTTGCGGCAAAAACCACATTGCCACCGGCACCACCAACAAGGCCAGCGCATTGGGCGAGGTATACACGGCCGTGGCGCGGCGCGTGACGGCGACCGTCCATTCCCATGTGGGCAGGTATTCGCCCGTAAAGAATTGAAATACGGCGAACAATGTCAGCGCAATGCTCGTGCAGCCCAGGGCAATGAAGACGCGCTGCCATGAACGGCGGTCTTGCAGCACATCCAGTGCCAGCAGGTAGACAAGGAACGGCTCTAGGAAGTACGCACGCCAGATGCCCAACGCGCCGCGCACATCATCGGAAACAAAAGATGCCATCAATGCGGCGACAACCAGCAGAACCCCCGGCCAAAAAAACAGGGAGCGCCGGCTGTTCGCCAGCCATTGCCCCCAGGCTTGCCGGTTGCGGCCGCGGCGCCATGCCCAGACGACGAACAAAATAACGGCCATGCCTTCCAGCGCCGTGCTTGGCAGCGGGCCAAGCTGAAATCGCACCAGGTACGCTGGCAACAAACCCGCAAAAAGAGCCAGCGCCAATGGCAAATCGCGCCGTGCCAGCATGGCGAACAGCGCGAAAAAAGCGGACAAATACACAAGATATTCCATATGATGTCAGCGTCCGAACACGAGGATAGCGGGATCGCCATACCCCGGATACTGTTCCTGTTCTAGCAGTTTGTACCCAAGTTGCCAAAGGCGCGCTTTGACTGGATCATTGGCCGCCTGCTCTCCCGTTGAGGAAACAAGAATAACCATATCATGCGCGGCCACAATCGCATCAAGGCGGCTGACGTTCTCCTCCGAGACAATGGGCTGCCAGTTATAGCGTGCCACGGCCTGGCCGAACGGCATGGCATCGTCCAGCGGAAAAAATGGCATGACAACCTCGTTGTTGCGCAGGTACTGACGCAGCGGCAGTGCGTAGGCAAAGCTATGAACGATGGTTACGCTGTCCTCGTGTTCCGTTTGCAGTTGTGCCACGCGTTGCGCCGCGTCATCCCAATGATGCCGCTTCTGCCAGAGCTGCGCATGCATGGGAGCAACCAACACGATGAAGGCAAGCAGGACAAGTGGGAGTGATTTTTGCAGGCGCGAAAGGCCGTACGCCATGATGAGAAATAGCGGAACGCTGGCCGCAAGCAGGTACTTGGTCACGGTGATTTGCAACGCCAGCCCGCCCAGCATCATGCCGCCAAACAAGAACAGCAGCAGGCGAAGCGGCTGCGACCATTCCATTCTCAACGACAGCGGCCAATGGTCGCGGTCAAAAACATGCGTGATTTTTTGCCACCAGGTCGGCTTTTCGATGGTCAGGAATGCCAGGCCAAAAGCAAAAATGAGCATCAGCGCCCCGGCGAAGCGCAGCAGCAGCCGCGGCTCGCCGTTCATAAGAACATTCGTCAGGTGGGGCATCAGGTATCCGGACTGATGCTGGTCAAAAAACCAGCCTTGCGCCGTTGACGACTGCCCTAACCGGTACGCGGCCACCGGCCAGAACCAGATAAGGCCTGTGATGAATGGCAGCGCATTGGCCGCATGCCAGCCCAGTGTCTGCCGTTTCATATGACGCGCTTCAAAGCCTATCGCAGCCCACAATACGGCCACGAATAGCCAGGCTGTCATATGCGTGTGCACCAGAGCAAGCGTGCTGACGGCGTAAGCGAACAGCCAGGCATGCCGATAGCGCTGCGCTGTCGCCTGCAGCCAATTCCACGCGCTCAATAAAGACGTGGCGGCGAACAATGTCACAAAGGCATACATGCGAGCCTCGGTCTGATGATAGAGATGCAACGTGGAGATGGTTAGCAAAAACGCGGCAAGCAAGCCGGTTTTTTTGTTTTCAAACAGGCGGGCACCGGCGGCATACAGCGCCAGCATTGATGCAAATCCCGCCATGACTGACGGCAGGCGTAAAAAAAATTCCGTGTCGGCAAATGCGGCGACGCCGCGCAACAAGGTGAAGTGCAGCCAGGGGTTATGCTCGTAGCGCAACAGCTCGCGCGCCTCATGCCATGGCAAGCTAGCCACATGCCAGGAGAACGCCTCATCAAACCAGAACGATCCGGCCGTGGACGCGGTATACAAACGGCTGGCCAGGAACAAAAGGCCCAGCGCGCATAAGCCGATGGCGTGTCGATACGTATAAAACATACTATTTCCCAGATCGCAGGCGGATCATAACACGGAAAAATTCCATGACGTCCCGGCCGCGCAGCTTGGACCGGCCGTGTTTGCGGTCTTGAAACACAATGGCAACTTCCGTAATGCGCCCGCCCAGAGACTGCGCGCGATACAACATTTCTTCCTGGAAGGCATAGCCGTTACTGGCAATGTTTTGCGACAACACCTCACGCAACAACGGCGCGCGCCAGATGCGATACCCGCTGGTAACGTCTCGCGGGTGCAGGCCAAGCATGAGGCGGGCAAACGCAATGGCCGAACGGCTGCAAAAATGCCGCCAGGGACCCCACCCTTCCACGCGCCCGCCCAGTACATGGCGCGAGCCAATGGCCAGGTCGGCCGCATCGAGGCTTGCCAGCAAAGACGGCAGCGCGGCCGGATCATGCGACAAGTCCGCGTCCATTTGCGCTACCGCTTCAGCGCCGTCGGCTAGCGCTTGGGCAAATCCCTCGCGGTAGGCAGATCCCAAACCTATTTTTTCGGGCCGCTGGATGACGGTTAGTGCCGAGCCCCCCAACTCATCCGCGACGCGCGCCGTACCGTCCGGACTGGCATCATCGACGATATAGATGCGCATCTCATGGCCGATGACCGCGCGCAATTTCTGCAGCAAAACAGGGATATTCTGCGCTTCATTATAAGTGGGAATAACCACGGCCAGCTTCATATAGGGGTATCAAAACACAAAACGGCCATCCTGTCTTGCGACAAAATGGCCGTCTGAAATGCCTGCGCGCTGCAGGCTCGTTACTACAAGTGGCGGAACGGAGCGGCGAAACGCTATGGAGAACCGCGGCGCGCGCCAGCGGTTGGAATATCGCCCACGCGCGGCGGGCGCATCACTGGGGTTGACGGGACGTGACAATGCTACACGTCACAACGATGCGCAGGGGTACGCCGGAAACAATAACGCATGACCTGCGTCACTCTACATAAGATGACTACGCGAGAGACGGCTGCGCGTGGCCGTGGTTCACGCGTTTTGAACGCGCGCCTTGCGTTCCTTTACGGCAGCGCACACGGGCCTGCGGCAATGTGGTCAGCGTCACTCAACTCCGCAGAAGATGATGATAGACGCACTTCCCGCATCTCCCAACACTGACATACGGCGCGGAAGTTAGGACGACCGCACGCTGCACGACCGAGGATTGGACCTTGAAACCGTATTACTTACAGCTCAAAAGCGTGTCGTGGACAAAATAAGACAACGCTACACGGGTCCAGATAAACGAACGCTAAACCGCATCACAACCGTTCTGACTGTGCGAGACGGGGGTATACCCTGCGGTACGGTGGGCCGGTAAACGCTGGGGCAATCTGCCGTAAACTGAAGAAATATTCAGACCTGATTCCCAGATCACTCCGTGCTGGATCACGCTGCAAGACTACGCGGTGCTAAACGACGCGCAAGTCTGTGTTGGCGCACGCGCCATGCGCCCGACACCTGGCAGGACGGCACGCTGCCGCACATTGGTCAGCGTGACGCTGGAACGTCTCAGCAGCCTTGCAGGCTGCTCCAGAATAACCGCTGGGCTGCGCGAGATTACAGCAAGCAGCGACACCGGTTTCGTAAGAGGCTCCTTCATCCCAACAACTTCAACGTGTCCTGTACACCCTCGGAGAACGCCATGTTGCCGCGATAGGCCGGCTTCAGCCAGTCCGGCGCGGCGCCCATGACGATCTTGCGGAAGCGCCCGTCCACGAAGAAGCAGACGCCCATGTCGTCCAGGCTGCGGATGTTACGCCCGCGCACCTGCATGGCCCGCACCATCACCCGCCACTGCCAGAGCCCCCAGACACCGTTGCCGAACCGCCGCCGCTCGAACAGCGACTGCGGGTCCTCGGGATTGGGGTATCCTGGCTTGAGGAAGAAAATGACCGGCGCGAGCTGGCGCGGCAGGTCGATGCCCTCGCCGTACTGCGCCGCCGTACCCAGGAGCACGTGACCTCGCCCGTCGCGGAACTCGCGTCCCGCCCGTCTGGCCGTGATCTCGTCGTTGTAGGTGACCACGTCCAGCCCGTCGAACTTGGCCGACAGCTCGACCATGCGCCGCCGCTCCTCTTCGGAGATGACGACGATGAGCGACCGCTTGCCGGCCTGCGCGAACGTCGTGGCATGCCGCAGCACGGTCTCCATGGTCTGGCCGAGCACGCGCTTGTACTGGCGGTCGCCCAGGCGGCTGACAGACAGCTCCACCACGTCGCTGGGCACGTACATGCGCGTGTTGGCCACGGGAAACGAGGCCGGGATGCTGGCCGCACGCAGGCGGCGCAGGCCCATTTCCCAGTTGAACATGTCGAAGTTGCCCACCGTCGCCGACATCACCACGGGATGCTCTCCCAGGGCGATGCGGATGATCGGCGCCATGTAGTAGCTGCGGATGTTCAACTCGTACTGCACGCGCTTCTTCTCGTCCATCTCCTCCTTGCGGCGGTAGAACGCCACCACGTAGTTGAGCGGCGGCATCTCGCCATCCTCGGCGCTGAGCGAATAGCGCAGGCCGTTGATGAGCGTACGGACGTTGAAGACGAGGTTCTCCAGCAGCTTGAGCAGCTCGCGGTCGCCGAACTCGCTGGACTCGGGGCCTTCCGCGAAGGCGCGGCGGACCGAACGCTCGATGAGCGAATGGTCCAGGCCGTCGAGGATGTCCGCCAGCTTCCGGATGTCCGCCTCGTCCAGCAGGCGCTCCTGTTGCGACGGATGCTTCCGGCAGATGCGCCGGAAGACCCGCAGGAAGTTGCGGATGATCTCCGCCTGTTCCTGCAGCTCCAGCGTCCGGCGCATCACGGCGTACAGCCTGCCGAGATGGTAGTCGGTGAAGGTGTACTCAAACAGCCGGCGGCAGATGTCCGCCAGCCTGTGCCCTTCGTCGGCCACCACGGCGGCCACGTCGAGCTTGCGCCAGTTGGTCTTGAGCCGGTTGAGGACGAAGAACGCCGTCGTGCAGACGACGACCTTGCCCTCTGCGGCTGCCTTCAGGGCGTTGTACTTCTGCTGGTAGTAGGGGCAGGGTTCGGCGCCCTCCTCCTCGGTCTCGCCCGTCTCCATGTTGATCCGATGCGGGCACTGCAGCATGTAGCAGGGCGACTCGCGCGCCGTGACTTCCTGCCCCTGGGCCTGGTAGTACAGGCAGGGGTGGTCGTCGCGGCCGTACACCGGGACCGTGTCCTGGGGATGCCGGCTGACCAGCTCGTCCACCAGGACCTTGGTCGGTGTGACGTAGAACACAGGCAGCGGCTTGCGCTTGGCAGCCACCGCCTTGAGCGTGGCCAGACCGACGGCAGTCTTGCCCTCGCCCGTTGCCATCTCCATGATCAAGCCCGACTGGGCGTGCACAATCTCGTCAAAGGCCAGGTCCTGCGGCTGGCGCACCTCCGCGAACGGAAATGCGCTGCGCAGGTCGTCCTTGGTCAAACCTTGCATGGTTTCCCTCTCCCTGGACGCTTGCAGGTTGTCTGAAAGCGAACGCCTGAAATTACCAAAAATTACCATTTTTGTCAATAAACAAAGCCCCTTCCGGATTTCTCCAAAAGGGGCGGATTTTTGCGTCGTCTCTCAACGCACGGAAGGGGAAGAGTGCTGGACATTGCGGAGCTAAGGCTCGCGCAACGCTGCAAATGAAAGCGGCATCTCTTACCGCTCTGGAGCGGGCGTTACGACACGCAGCTTCGGCTCGCGTACCATGACGCAGCTGTTTTATGCGCCATCACTTGGCGCGCGAGACGCTACCGGACAGGGGTTCGCGATGACGCGCAGTGCGACAGACAGCAGAAGGCTGGGCTGGCCAATGTTTTCTACGCCGTTTCTTGGCGCACGACATATTGCTGGACTACGCTAAACGCTGCCTTGGCGCGCGAAACGTTGCAATAGTCAGCACTATTGAACACCACATCGCTGTGCGAAGCAGATGTTTATCGCGCTGTCTCTGGGCGCGCACCAACCACACTGCCGATCTGGTCTCCCCAGACCCAAAACTCTGGCGTGGAGGAGATAAGACAGCGGTGGATGACGTTAGACGAAAGAACAATTTTCTGTGCACCATCACTCGGCGCACGGGACACCACTGGATAGGGGTTCGCGTTACGACGCGATGCAAGGGACAGCGGAGGCTCGAACGCTTGTTCGCGCCATTGCCTGGCGCGCAAAACCCCGCATGACGTCGCAGAGCGGTAAATCGCTGAGCGTGACGACACACCATCCGCCATAAAGACGGACTGCAGAACTTACCCTAAAAATTCATCCGTGTCAATGAATAAAGCCAGCCGGACGGGCTGGCCGTTACCGCACCGGACTGGACGGCGCGTTGCATGACGCAGCGACGGGCCGCATGACGTTGCAGCTATTTGCGTCGCCTCTCGACGCACTGAACGACAGACAACGATACCGCGGAAGACCATGGGCTGAAGTGCGCTGCATAGTTACATGCGCCATCACCTGGCGCACAAGACAGTACGCAAGACGAGATTGGCTTGCAAAGGACTGCATAACCGAACAGGCTCATAAACGAAGAACGGCGGGTGAGGAATCGCTTCCCCACCCGCCGTTTGTGGCTCGTTCGCCTGGAACAGCGAGGGTTACTCCCCCGCCTGGACTTGCACTGTACACACAGTACACGCAAGCGAACCGGGCCACTGCGGATCTTCGACCGGCCCTACCGCTTCTTGGGCGGGGTCAGGACCTCCCAGTCCGTGACGATGAAGCGGCCGAAGTGGCCGGGCGCGTAGATCTTGAGGGGCTTGTTCGTCTCGCCTCGCGCCCTGGCCTTCTCGTACTCCTTGGTCACCTTCTCGTTGTGGCGCTGGGCCTTGCCCCGCTTGTCGGCGGACAGTCCGGGACGGAACGCGCCCAGCCCGTGCTCCTGGCCCGCGGCGTCGAAGATCTCGCGGATCATGCGGGGTGAGACCGCGGGCAGCAGGCTGTCGTCGACCTTGAGGTTCAGGGTGAACCCCCAGTCGTCGAAGCGCGGCCGGTAGATGACCACCTTCTGCTTGCGCCGGCCCTTGCCGACGCTCTGCTTGCCGGTTCGGACGTCCACCACCCACTCCCGGTTGCCGTCGAGCGCGATGAATGGCTCGTCGATCCGCAGGATGGCGTGGATGAGCGTGCTGCCGTTGCGGTTGGTCACGCTGTGGAACCGATCGATCTTCGCGGCCTTGGCCGCGTCGCGCAGGCAGGCCATGATCATGGAGGACGGCAGGACCGGCTGGCCGTTGTGGTCGCGGTAGACCATGTCCTCGCAGAGCGCCCGGGCCTTCACGTCCTTGAGGGCGCGCAGCTGGGCGCGCTTCTCGACGATCGGCGAGCGCTCCTGCTCCGTCATCTCCGGCTCGGGCTTGTTGATCGCGGCCTTCAGGGCCTTGATCTCGGCGCCGAGGTCGGCGATCTGCTCGTCCAGGTCGGTGCGTGTCTCGGCGTAGGTGGGCGGCTGCTTGCCGTCCACCAGGGCCTTGAGCGCGCCGGTGGTCCCGTGCAGCAGCAGGGGCGAGACGCCCCTGCAGGCCACGCGGATCTCCTGCCAGTTCCTGGGCTTGACCTTGATCTCGTTACGAGTGGCGGTTGCCATGAGTTCCTCGCGTTTCTCGCAGAGCTGTGTGTATGAAGCGGGGGCGGACACCACATCGGCGTCCGCCCCCTCGCGATCAGGCAGCGGGTCTAGGCCCCGTTGCCCTCGAGCTGCACGCCCTCGGCCTCGGCGGCCTGCAGGTCCTCGTCGTCGATCGCCGCGAGCTGCTGCTCGAGGCTGCTGTCGATCTTGAAGGTGGAGATGCCCGCGACGTCGAACATGCCGTTGAGCCCCTTGTGGGCCGGGTTGTGCGACCCCAGGCCGTAGCCCGCGCCCGCGATCTGGAAGAGGCGGACGAGGATCGCCACGGTCATCTGGGGCGCCAGCAGCGTGTCGAAGCGGAAGCGCGCCTTGATCTCCCACTTGTCGAAGCGGGGGCGGATCAGGGCGTTGGCCGTGCCGTTGCCCGGCAGGCGGCCCAGGGCCACGTCGGGCACCCAGCCCTCGCCGTCCACGCCCGTGTTGGGCGGCGTGATGAGCGGGTACTCGAGGTCGAGCGGGCGCAGGAACTGCGTCAGCTTGGTGGAGGTGGCGTTGGAGACGTTCGACTTGCCGCTGAACTTGACCTCCTTGCCGGCGCCCACGAGGCAGGACCACAGGTTGCGCCGCGGAATCACGATCGTGCCCTTGGTCTCCTCGGTGGTGCCGCGGTAGATCTTCTTGCGGCAGCGGGTCTCGAGGTCGGACTCGGTGTCGGGCGTGTTGCCCTTCTTGAAGACGAGCGCGTCCAGCATTGCCTGCTGGGCGAAGTGGTCCATGACCAGCGGGGTGTCCCCCCGCAGGAGGAACTCCAGCCCCTTGGGCTTGCTCTTGGCCTTGCCGAGGTCGATGCCCTCGACCTCGTCCTCGCGCTCGATCGTGGCGGTGCCGCCGTTCTCGGCGGCGTCCTTCTTGGTGCGAGCCATGTTGATCCCGTTTCCTTCGATGCAGTCGTGACACAGCCAAACGTACACCCAGAACTGGGCGTTACGCTGGTTGCGGCCCCAGGCATGGGACAAAGCGTTCTAACACAATCGAGCAGGCCTGTCAAGCATATTTTCAACCACGGTTGACAAAACAGAAAATTTCCATTACTTTTTGCTGTCCCGCTTGTTTGGGACAGAAAGGCATCGAGTGTGGCAATCCATGTGCTCATGGACGTAAGCAACGTCGTCCATGCCCATGCGACGGCAAGGGGTCGCAGGACCCTGGACACAAGAACGCTCTCGGCTCCACCCACACTGCTGCGGCAAGTGGATGGCGCCGTGCTGCGAGGACGCGACCGCGGCAACAAGAGCGCCCTGGTCCGATCCAGGCTGCCCGATGAAGGCAACCGCATCGTCAACGGGGAAGACATCGTGTCCCTGATCGGGCTGGGGTACAGGGACGTCATCGTTCCCCTGACCAACAAGTTCGTCAACTGCGACCACTGCGGGCATCAGGCGCATAGATGGATCGAGAAGTCTGTGGACGCGCGTCTGGTAACCCTGCTGTACCAGGCGGCCATTGCCGTACCTGACGGCGATACTCTCGCGCTGGTGTCCGGAGACGGCGACTTCTTCGAAGCGATCCTGAACATCCAGAACACCTATGAAGTGAAGGTGGAAGTCTGGAGCTTCTCGCATTGCGCGTCCAGGCGCTACGCGGGCAAGGAAGAGCTGCAATTCCACCTGCTCGACAGCATCCTGCAGCCGGCGTGAAGAAATCCCCATGTCGCGATCTGGCATCAACCAGAGCTCTTCAGTTCCCTGTACACTCGCCTACTTCCCTGGCAAGCAAGAAGTGCTTGCGACGGATTTCACCCCTGCGCAGCGCGGCGCGTAGTCTCGTTCATTAATCCGAGACACCGTGCGGCGCCGACAGCGCGTCGGCGAGCAGCACTCCCTCGGCTACCGCACCGTGTAGCTTAGTAGCGTAGACTCCTGCATCGTATGGTCCCAACAGCGTGTTGGTAGTCCACCACCGCCCCTCCAGCCTGAACGGTTGCAGGGGCTTTGTTTTTGCACAAAACACTAGACGACTTTTCAAAAATATGTGTTAATAAATCACTCGTTTTTTATTTTTGTCATTTGTCCGAGACGTTCGACCAATAAAATCCTAACTAAACTGTACTAATGTCGAGGATTGCGCTAAGGCAAAATAAAATCCTCAGCTGTCATAAAATTCGCTTGACAAAAAAAACTGTGAATAACTATTGACAAACCTCGCATTGTTAGTTACATTTTGTTCACTGGTGCGTTATGCCTGACACGGTGTCGGGCCAACTCATCGTGGGGGGCTGCGAGGGTGGAGAGTATTGACTCACCAAGACGCGAGCCCCAAAATCAAACGGGGCCGCATGCAACTGTTCTTTTTGGAGGACGTTCCTCCACATGCGGTGATCCAGCGGGTGGCTTTGCTGGTACCAACGGCGGATAAGCAACTTGTCCAGCCATGGAACGATCCTAGTCGAAAAGGGCTCTCTCTCGTTGTGGACGGCAGCATTCTCGGCTACAATGAGAGACAAGTCACTCGGTTCTATCCAACCTCCTGCGCGGACTCACAGACGGGTCCAGATGGAAATCGCTGGTGTCGAACGGCCTGGGATAGTATCCCGGTGTCAGATCCCAAGCTGATTGACTCCATTTTGATCAAGTCCACAAAGCAGGCCGTATACTGTGTAACATCAAGGCCAATGCTTGGTGTTCCAAAATTGCGGTCTGCGTGGTATCGCCTTTGTCTAAGTGACATCCAAACCGTTGGATACATTGGGGCGATCGGCGGAGTTCTTCGCTGGGAGGTTCGCGTTTCAATATCCCCCGGGGAGGGTCAGTCGACATCAGTGGAGGTGTTGACTCGGAAGGATTGGTAACTCTTCCGCAAAAGCCATTTCCCCATTCCTCAACGTTTCTCGCGCTGAAATCGTGCGTCGGGGATTCTCTGACGGGGAGCGATTGTTACCAAAGCGTCGAGAGGCCGATGTAAACGGACGCCACCGCACTAACGTGAGGTGCCGAACGTAGCCTTTCGTGAAGTCTCCATCCCGGTGGGGGATGAAGGTGTGAAAACACAACCGGCTCGGGAGATGGATCGCATAGGCAACATCGCTCACGAGGGCAAGCCCTCCAGGAGCGACGGTCAGATGAACGGGTAGTTGAATGCACAAGCAAAAGGCCGCGGATTGTCCAAACAAGACGATCCGCGGCCTTTCCATTTTTACACATCAAGTATATCGGGAAGTTTTGTATCAAGAACTTTTAGCTTTCTTTGTCATATCGTTCAGCCGCCTCATACGCTAAATCGAACAAAGCCGATAGAGTGTCTGCAATCGACTTACTTTGAATAATCACACCCGAAACATGCCCAGACAATGAGGCGAACATCACCCTGTCTTTAACGATCGTCACATCAGTAGTGAATTTGTACTTTTTTGCGGGAACTCTTTTCAATTCTGCATATTCCATTGAAATTTTCTCTCCTTCGTCTTCACAATAAATTTGCTTGGTGAAAATCTTTTTCGAAATGCGCTTTTTCCGGTGCTCTTGACGTTCATCTGGCGTAAAAAGCGAGTCTACTTCACGGGGTGCATACACTAATTTTGCTTCTGTATTTTCGTTTTCTAAAAACTCCTGCTGGATTGTCTTCAACCCCTCCTTACCCTCATAAAATTTTACAACGGGTTTGTTGGGGAGGACGTTGTAGACGCTTTGCAGCTGTGAGTGCAGGGTTTCCAAAAGCTGTTCTTTCTCATCCAGCTCTTTCTGCTGCTGCGAAATAATGTTCTTTAACGAGTTGGGGCCTTCCGCCACAAAGTAGCGCTTCTTGCCCTGGTCAAAAATCGTGATCACGCCTTTCTTCATCAGGCCTTCGAGGATCACATACGTGGTGGCACGGTTTACGTGCGCCTTGGCGGCAATTTTTTGCACCGGGGACGGACCAAGTTCCAAGGATGCCAGGTAGACCTTGGCTTCCTTTTCGCTAAGCCCAATCCGTTGAAGTTGTTGTTCCAGCATAGTCGAGAAAAATAAAATAAAGAGCCGTAGCCCCCTATTTTACGCTAATCTTAGGACTTAATGGGCATTACAATATAAGTATACCCCCCCTTGCCCGTTGGAAGGAAGAGCCCGGGATTGTGCTTGTCAATAAGCTTTAATTGGACCTGGCTGCCCTCCATGGCCGATAAACCGTCCAAAACATAGCGGTAATTAAAGACGATTTCATTGTCTTCGCCGCTTACCTCAGCCTTCATGGCGCCCCTGTTTTCTCCCAACTGGCTGTTGGCGGCCTTCACTTCCACGGTTTTCTTGCCGGCATTGACCATGAAATGCACGTCATTGATGCCGGCCCGGCAGAACAAGGCTGCGCTTTTGACCAGCTGTACGAATTCCTTGGTATCCAGCACTATCTCGGTTTTAAAGTGAGTCGGGATGATCTGCTGGTAGTCCGGATACTGCCCCTCAATAAGGCGGGAAACGAGTTCAATGCCCGCAAAGGAGAACATCACCTGGTTGTCAGACCAGGAAATCGCAATTTGTTTTTCATCCTGGCTCTCTCCCAGCACGCGGTTAAGTTCCTGCATGGTGCGGAACGGCACAATGAACTTGGCTTCTGCCTTGGCGCCGTCCTTACCCAGATCAATCACGCGCTCGGCCAGGCGGAAGCTGTCCGTCGCCGCTAAAACAAGCTTGTTTTTCTGTAACTGGAACAGCACGCCGTTGATTTCGGGACGTGTTTCATCCAGAGCTACGGCAAATAAGACCTGGCCAAGAGCTTCTTTAAAATCAGCGATATCAATGGAAACACCTTGATCCTGGCTGACAGCGGCAATAAGCGGAAAATCGTCCGCCGGCACGCCTTTGACCTTTGTTTCAAATGACTGGCAGGACACATGGACTTCCTGATCTTTCAATTCCAGGTCTACAGGCTGCTTCGGTAAAAGGTTCACGTAGTCGGTCAGCAGTCTGGCCTGCACCGTAAACGCACCAGGTTGCTCTATTTTGCCTCGGACCAGACATTTGATGCCAACCTCCAGATTGGTGGTTGAAAGCTCCAGGGAGCCATCCTCAGCTTTCAGGAGCACGTTGTTTAAAATGGGGAGGGTCGTGTTCTTTCCTGCTAAGTGGTTTACAACTGAGAGACCTCGATACAAGTTTTCCTGAGTGCAAGTGAATTTCATACGTGAGGCGTTGTATTAATGTGTTCAAAGTATATAAAAATATAGTAATCACAGTAAGGGCTGAGGACAAAGGGGAAAACCCTATGTCTTGCGCTAACTGTAGCAAAAAGAGTTGGGGAAAGAATGGGAAATTCTGTGGGTAAAAAGCTTATCATAAAGGAAGTTTTTCACACAACGGGCGGCCAGAGCGTCGCGAAATGCAATGAGCACCGTTCATCCACAAAAAAAGGTACGGGTTCTCCCCATGGTTGTCCTCAGCTGTTGGGGATTTTTTCGGGCGAGAAGATCCCTTTTTATGCCGTAGTAGTGTCCTCACGCTGGCATCAATAGCGCTTGCGTTGACACGGGTAACCAAAAACCCCGGCCTGACCGGGGTTTTTCATGACTAGTGCGCATGGGCGTAGAGCCGTTGCTTCAATGAAGTGATTTCCTGTTTGATCTGCTCGTCTTGCTCCAGCAACCGGCTGACCTTGTCGTAGGCGTGCATCGCTGTGGTGTGGTCGCGTCCGCCCAGTTCTTCGCCAATCTGCGGGAATGACTTGCGCATCTCTTCGCGCAACAAGTACATAATGATCTGCCGCGGCACCACCAGGGACTTCTTGCGGCTGACGCCCAGGATGTCGGGCAAGGATACGCCGTAGAACTCGGCCACCAGGTTGATAAGCTCTCGCGGCGTCAGGGCCTTGGTCTGGCCGCTGACTTTCATGCCCACCAGCATTTTCTTTACGCTATCCAGCGTGGGAGCGGCGTCCTGCAGCTGATGCTGCGCCATGATGCGGTTTAAGGCTCCTTCAAGCTCGCGGACGTTTTCATTAATGTTCTCCGCCAGGTATTGCAGGACTTCTTCAGCCAGATCAACGTTTTTTTCCTGGCACTTCGTTTGCAAAATGGCCAGGCGCGTTTCCACATCCGGATAAGAAATGTCGGCAATAAGGCCGCATTCAAAGCGGGACTGCAGGCGCTGCTCCAGGGTAGCAATGGCCTTGGGAGGCCGGTCGGAAGTAATGACGATTTGCTTGTTGTTCTGATGCAGCGCGTTGAAGGTATGGAAAAAGGCTTCCTGCGTCCCCTCTTTGCCGGTAAT
>CAYQCH010000019.1:0-20514 GCA_964415935.1 uncultured Gammaproteobacteria bacterium | reverse complement strand
CATCAGTCAGTGGCTCTACGCGCAGGGTATCGCCAAGCTCGTGCAAATCCAATAAAGCTTCGCTGACGGTCTGGATGTTGGTCCATTGATAGCCAAGCGCGTTGAAAGTCGTCTCAGAGTAAATGGGCAGTTTTTTTCCGTTGGCGATAACAAAGACCTGCGGATCAGATCCGGTCTTTACCAGGCTGCCGTCGTTAAGCAGCACCGGAGCGCCTTTGGGGTAGCGTTCAAGCTCTTCAGGACTCGAGGCCTTGCGCACGCGCATTCCGTTGAAGTTAAGCGTGAGCAGCTCTGGCGCAAGCAGCGGATGCTTCATGCCGTCCACCACGTAGTAAATGCCATATGTTTCCGGATCTTGAATAAGCGCACCAAAGGGCTGGGCACTGGCAGCATTGATGGGGTCGCCTTCTGTAAAAAAGGCAAGGTCGTCGTCAGTGGTGGGTGTTACTTCATCCCAGGTAAAACCTAAAGAGCGGAAGGCTGTCTCGTCTTCAATCCAACGCTTTTCTTCGTTCGTGATCAGAAACACCTTGCCGTTCGTGTCGAGGACGAGGGAGTAAAGTGCATGCGCAATGGCAGGTCCAACCGGGTATTGTTCCAAAGCCGTCCTGTCTGTCTGAATGATTTGTTCGAGGCGGAATCGAGAGGTAAGAGCCGCCTTGCTTTTAAAGGCGTGGCGCATACCGTTGCGGGCGATGAGCCAGACGCCTGGCTCTCCGTATTCCTGCAATAGCGTTCCATCCGGATGTGTAACGGGCCGAAACCAGCTGGTGAAGATGCGCCAGAGCAGGCGATTGCCGGAAATATGGGGCGTGTAGTTATACATGACGGCCGTCGCTTCGTTTTTGATGTAGACTTCCTGGCCGTTAATGGTGTAGGTGTTGCCGGGCTTATAGACGAATTCGTCCTGGTTTTCATAAAAATAGCGCGTGCGTTTGGCGGCCCAGTCCACCTGTTGCGCAAAACCTCGGTATTTCTGCAGGCCGGGGTGGTCAACATCGCAGGAGTCGCAAGCGGCGTATCCGGTGGCCCATTCAAGCTGGCTGGGCTTCGGCTGAGGATTGGTGATGAGGCCCTGTTCTTTTTGCAGCAACACCAACAGGTATTGTGGGTTAACTTGATGGCGCGCGGCCGCATCGTCAATGATCATCGCGGCCGTTTTTAACAGCCCGTCTACGTCCGTGTGAAAATACGATTTCAACACCCCGTCATGCTCGTCCAGGAAGCGCTGGATGTCCGCCGCGTCCATGCTTCCAGGACGGAAAAGATCTTGTTCCGTAATGACCAATCCAGGGTCAAAAACGGCCGCCCGCGCCGGCAGCGTAAGGGCCGGAAAAGGTAAAAGGAATGCGCTGGTTGCCAGCAGCAGAATCGAAGTAATAGTACGTTTCATAGTGGGTATATCATACATGGCCGCGCCCTCCGAGACAACCTGCGGCCGGGCCCGATCGCACATCAAAAAGCCCCGCTTAGCGGGGCTTTTTTTAGGCAACTTCGATGATCGTGGCATTGCGTTTCCGGTCGACATGCACCGTATCGCCGTCTTTTACGCTGCCGTCAACGAGCTTGGCTGCGAGCGGATCAAGAATTTCATGCTGGATCAGGCGCTTCAGCGGCCGTGCGCCGTATACGGTGCTGAAGCCGGTTTCGGCCAGGTAGTCTTTCACTTTTTGCGTCAGAACCATTTTTATATCGCGCTGGGCCAAGCGTTTCCCGGCCAGCTCGAGTTGAACGTCGACAATGGATCGCAAGTGCTGCTTGTCCAGGTGTCGGAAAATGACGATATCGTCCAACCGATTGATGAATTCCGGTTTGAAGGCGTTCTTTAGGGCCTCCATGATGCGATCGCGCATCTGTTCGTAGGCGTGGTCGCGCTTGGACGTTTGCTTTCCTGAGCCGTCAAAACCGATGGCAAAGGTTTCAAGGGCATCTGTTCCGACATTGGAGGTAAGAATGATAATTGTGTTCTTGAAGTTGACCGTGCGTCCTTTGGCGTCGGTAAGACGGCCATCGTCCAAAACCTGGAGGAGGATGTTAAACGCTTCAGGATGTGCTTTTTCCACTTCATCAAATAAGACGACAGAGTAGGGGCGACGGCGGACTTGTTCCGTCAGCTGGCCGCCTTCGTCATAGCCGACGTAGCCCGGCGGGGATCCGACCAGGCGCGACACAGCATGCCGCTCCATATACTCCGACATATCAATGCGAATAAGCGCACGTTCGTCATTAAACATGAACGACGCCAGCGCCTTGGCTAGTTCGGTTTTCCCGACGCCCGTCGGTCCGACAAACAAGAAACTGCCGATGGGGCGGTGCTCGTCAGCAATGCCGACGCGCGAGCGGCGCAAGGCGTTGGCAATCACGGAAATGGCCTCCGGTTGGCCCACGACGCGTTTTCCCAGGTCCTCTTCGGCATGAGAAAGCTTCTGCAATTCGCTTTCCAGCATTTTGCTGACGGGAATTCCCGTCCAGCGCGCAACGACATTGGCGATGTCCTGCTCGGTGACCTCTTCTTTCAAGATGCGGTGGTCTTTCTGGATTTTCGCCAGCTTCTGCTGGAGCTGCTGCAGGGTTTTTTCCAGCTGAGGAATCCGGCCATAGCGGATCTCGGCCACTTTTTGCAGGTCGACATTGCGTTCGGCGATGTCAGCTTCCTGTTTCAGGCGGTCAATGTCCTTTTTCTTCTGACGAATATCGGTGATGATTTCCTTCTCCGTTTGCCATTGGATTTCCAGTTCGTTGCTTTTCTCTTTTAATTCACTGATTTCCTTTTCCAATTCAGACAGGCGCTGGCGCGAATGGGCATCGGTTTCCTTTTTCAGCGCCTGGCGCTCAATTTCATACTTGATTAACTGGCGCTTGTACTTGTCCAGCTGGTCGGGCATGCTGTCGATTTCCATGCGCAAAGCGGACGTGGCTTCGTCAATCAGGTCAATGGCCTTGTCCGGTAAAAAACGGTCCGTAATGTATCGGCTGGATAGCGTGGCCGCGGCGACAATGGCAGAATCCGTAATGCGCACGCCATGGTGGATTTCGTATTTTTCTTTGATGCCGCGCAAGATGGCAATGGTGTCATCGGCGCTTGGTTCGCCGACAAATACCGGCTGGAAGCGTCGTTCCAGCGCCGCGTCCTTTTCAATGTACTTCTGGTATTCCTTGAGCGTGGTCGCGCCAATCGCATGCAGTTCGCCGCGCGCCAGCGCCGGTTTCAGCATGTTGGAAGCATCCATGGACCCTTCCATAGCTCCCGCCCCGATCAGGGTATGCAATTCATCAATAAACAAGATGATTTTACCATCTGAGTTCTTGATTTCCTTGAGGACGGCTTTGAGGCGGTCTTCAAATTCGCCGCGGAATTTTGTGCCGGCGATAAGAGACCCCAAGTCCAAAGAAACAACTTCCTTGTTGCGAAGCGATTCCGGCACGTCGCCGCTGACAATGCGCTGCGCCAAACCCTCTACAATGGCGGTTTTGCCTGTACCCGGTTCGCCGATGAGCACCGGATTATTTTTGGTTCTGCGGCTGATGACTTGCATGAGTCGGCGGATTTCATCGTCTCGGCCAATGACCGGATCCAGTTTTTCCTGCCGCGCCAGCTGGGTCAGATTAATGGCATACTTTTCCAAGGCCTGATATTTGGATTCGGGTTCGGGATCAGTGATGCGATGCGTGCCGCGTACATCGACAAGGATCTTTAATATCGTTTCATAATCAACACCATGCTCCTTTAACAAGGACAAGGCAGGGGAGCGCTCCACCGTCATGGCCAGCAGCAAGTGTTCCGTGCTGATGTATTCGTCTGACAGGCTGCTCGCTTCCTTTTCCGCCTGAATCAACACGCGATTTAAGTCCTGGCTCAAGACGATCTGGTTGATGTTCACTTCTTGTTCTGATACGGGAAACTGGGCGATGTTGCCGCGCAGCTTTACCTTGATGGCATCGATATCCACACCGATTTTTTGCAAAACGGAGGAGACAATGCCGTCTTCTTGTTCGATTAAGATGAGCAACAGGTGTTCCGTTCGCATTTCCTGGTGTCGTGACTCAAAAACAAAGCGATGCGTGCGCTGCAGCGCTTCTTGGGATTTAGTCGTAAATTTGTTGATGGGTACCATAGTTTTAGCACTCGATTGGGTTGACTGCTAATCCATTGTACGAAGGCTTTTCAGGGGTGTCAAGCGGGCATTTCGCGCTGGTCTGACTCGTCATTTTGGGTGAAAACTCCTACAATGCATTCATGAACGAAAAGCAAATCCACATTTTGGGCGCCAAGGTGGACCTCTTGACCCGTCAGGAGGTTTTTCATCGCATGCAGCAATGGCTGTCATCTGGTAGGGGCAGTCACCATATTGTAACGCTGAACCCGGAGATTGCCCTGCTGGCCGAGAGGGAAGATGGCTTTCACAAGACCATAAATCGAGCGGACATCACCGTGGCTGACGGGGTCGGATTACAACTTGCAGCGCGTATATTCGGATTGGATGTCCCGGAGCGTATTACCGGACGCGACATCTTAGCATTTCTTTGCGAAAGCGCAGCCAAAGCTGGAAAGCGCGTGTATTTGGCCGGGGGCGGCCCAGGCGTTGCGCAAGCGGCTGCCGGGCGCCTGCAAGTGCTGTATCCTGGACTTATTGTCGCAGGCGCCGAAGAGGGCATGCGGGCAGGCCAATTCTCGGTTGATGGTCCGGAAGCTAAGGCTTTGGCCGACCGTGTTACGGCGTCGCACGCGGACATTTTATTCGTTGCTTTTGGCGCGCCTAAACAGGAACGGTGGATTTCCAAGAACATGAAGCGCCTGCCCATGGTGCGCGTTGCCGTTGGCATAGGCGGGCTGTTTGATTATCTGGCCGGAGAGAAGTCGGAGCCGTCGCCATTTTGGCAAAGGCATGGCCTGGAATGGGCGTATCGGCTAGGTACGCAGCCATGGCGCATCCGCCGCATCTTTAACGCGACATTCCTGTTCCTTGGCCGCGTGTTGCTTTGGAAGTTTCGCATGCGGTTTATTATGCGTAAGAATGTCGTCGCCTGCATCATCGATCGAACGCATACGCGCGCCCTGGTTGTAACTCCCTGGTGGAGCCATGAAGCGCGCTGGCAGTTCCCGCAGGGCGGGGTGGATAGGGGGGAAAGCCCGCAACAGGCTGTTTTTCGCGAGATGGGCGAAGAATTGGGCACGCAATCGTTTCGCGTGTTGTTTCACCTGCCCAAGGCACACCGGTACACCTGGCCGCGCTGGTACCAGTTTGTAAAGGGGTATAAAGGCCAGGATCAGGATCTGTTCATCCTGGAATTTATTGGCAAAGACAGCGAACTGAACCTGCATGCGTCTGAAGAGCTTTCTCAATGGAAGTGGGTGTCGCGCGAGAATATTTTGGAGGAATTGGCGCCGCGAAGACGCGATGTCGGAGCCGTAGCTGTTAATGTCCTGGCCACCTTAAGGAATCTTTAAACCATTGAATTTTTGGCGCTGGAATGCTAGATTTTTCCCATTATGAAACAACCTGTTCGTACCCGATTTGCCCCTAGTCCGACCGGCCTTTTACATATCGGAGGGCTACGCACTGCTTTATACGCCTATGCCTGGGCCAAACGGCACGGCGGGACGTTTATTTTGCGTATTGAAGATACCGATCGGGAACGTTATGTGCCTGAGGCTGTCGAGCAGATTGTTCGTTCATTGCAATGGGTGGGGCTGCAGCCGGACGAAGGTGTCATCGACTTTCAGGAAGGCAAGCCCATTGAGCGGGGAGGGGCTGGACCATATGTTCAGTCCGCCAGATTAGACCTGTATACGAAATTTGCTCAACGTCTTTTGGAGCAGGGAAAAGCATATGAATGTTTTTGTACCCCGGAGCGACTGGAACAAATGCGCGCCGTTCAGATTGCATCCAAGCAGATGCCGAAATATGATCGACATTGTTACGCATTGTCCCCGGAAGAAAAAGCTGCATTGAAACAAAACGGCGTGCCGCGCGTTCTCCGATTTTATACGCCGGATGGCGGTCCCATTGCGTGGGACGACGCTGTTTTCGGGCGTATCCAGTTTGAGCGGGACCAGATGGATGATTTTGTGATGATGAAAGCGGATGGCTTTCCCACGTATAATTTTGCCAATGTTGTGGACGACCATAGCATGGGCATTACCCACGTCATTCGCGCGTATGAATTCCTTTCCAGTACTCCCAAGCATTTGCTGCTGTATGAGGCGTTTGGGGTGCCGGCGCCGGTCTTTGCCCATGGCTCGCACATTCTCGGCAAGGACAAGAAAAAACTGAGCAAGCGCCATGCGGCCGTCTCAGTCGACGAGTACCGGAAGTTAGGGTATTTGCCGCAGGCATTGCTCAACTTCATCGCCTTGCTCGGCTGGACGCACCCTGAACAGAAAGAAGTTTTCAATCTGGAGGAGTTCACGCGGGTTTTTGACATTGAGGCCATGCATAAGACCGGCGCGGTGTTTGATACGGAGAAAAGCCTCTGGATGAACGGCCAATACATCCGACAGCTTCCCGTAGACGAATTTCTTGCGGCATCGCTGCCATTTTTGGAAGATGCCGGACTTGTTCGAGCCACAGGTGATCAATACGAAAACTTGTTATCAAAAAAGTCGTTGAGCAAAAAAATGCTGCAGGATATTCTCGCAACGGAACAAGCGCGCGTAAAACAGCTTTCTGAGGTGCCAGAATCGGTTCGATTCTTTTTTGAACCTGAATTGTCGTATGATCCGAACCTTCTTTTGTGGAAAAAAATGACAAAGGGCGAGGCTGCCCCGTCGCTTCAGGCCGTAGTAAAAGCTTTGGAGTCGGTTAACGACGATAGCTGGACAGCGGAGAGCATCCAGCGTGCTTGTGAGCAGGTGGTACAGCAAAGCGGGGTAAGCGTTGGCGCCATTTTCTGGCCATTTCGCGTGGCATTGACCGGTCGTGAAAAAAGTCCCAGCCCGCAAGATGTGGCAGCCGTCCTTGGGAAGGAAGAGACCTTGAAGCGCCTGCATGCGGCGCTTGGGGCAGCCATGAAGATGCAACTGTAGGTGCTATAAAACAGGTTCTGAATTTGCTACACTACCCATATATGCTTATGGGTAGTTTTCATATGTCCCGAGTCATCGCGTTTTTTTTGGTGCTTTTCGTTTGGATGCAGGCATTTTCTTTGGATGTCGTCTTCGCACAAAACATTGACTCTTACACCTCTCAGGAGATCAAGGATTTGAATAAAGAAATCACTGAGAAAAATAAGTCTATTAAGACGCTTGAAGGCAAAGCAGGGGAGTATAATGCGCTTATTGAGCAGCAGCAGGCGAAAAAACAAACACTGGAGAATGAGTTGTCCCTTATTGAAAACCGCATCAAGAAGACTGAAATCAACATAGAGCGAAAGGCCTTGGAAATTGAAAAAACTAACCTGACCATTCGAGAGACAGACTTACTGATAGGCCAAAAACAGGGCCAGATGGACGTGCAGAAGGCACAATTAGCCGCATTGATCCAGGAAATCTACCGTCAGGACCAGCGGGGGCAGTTGGAAATTTTGCTCATGAACGACAATATTTCCAAATTTTTCAGTTATTTGAAACGCCTGGAAGACGTTCAATCCAATTTGCACCGCACCCTGAGCAGCGTAAAAGCAGCAAAGAGGGAATTGGAGGTGTATCAGTACGGCCTGGAGCAGGATAAGGCTGAACTGCAAACGCTCTTGCTCGAATTAGAGATCGAAAAAGAAAAGCTTGGTGATGAAAAGAACAGCAAAGTCGCTTTGATTGATGAGACAGAATCGTCTGAACAAGAATTCCAGCGCCGTTTAAGTGAAATTCGTTACCAGCAGCGCGTCGCAAATGAAGAAATCCTGGCTTTGCAGGAGGAAATTAAAGAAAAATTGCGTCAGGCGCAGCTTAATAACCCTTCGTTTGTATTGAATCCCGGCAGCCTGATCTGGCCCATTCCCAATCAAGGCATTGTGACGTATTTTCACGACCCGACATACCCATATAGGCATATTGTCGGCGAGCATTCTGGGCTGGATATGCGCACCCTTATAAATGGATTTCCTTCCATGGGACTGCCTATAAAGGCCTCGGCCAGCGGTGTGGTGGTAAAGGTTATTCGTAATGGCCGCTTTACTGGGAATGCGGTGTTTGTTTCGCATGGAGACCTCATGACGGTATACCTGCATCTCAGCAGCATCCATGTTCAGCAGGACGATTTCGTCAGCATTGGTACGGTTATTGGGCGCTCTGGTGGCGCTCCGGGAGACCCTGGCGCCGGTCTTTCCTCGGGCCCGCACTTGCACTACGAGGTGCGCAAAGAGGGTATCCCTGTAGACCCTTGCAGTTATTTGACACCGGGTTGTTAAGTCATATGCCGGGAACAATCGTGATGATACGACATGGAGAATCGCGCTGGAACCTGGGGAACCGTTTCACCGGCTGGGTTGATGTTCCATTAAGCATAAATGGCGTAAAAGAGGCGCAGGCCTGTGCCAAGCACTGCAGACAATACGATTTCAGCCGGGCCTTCACATCAGTACTTGAGCGGGCCCATTCAACCTTGCATATTATATTGTCTGAGCAGGGAAGGACCGGCATCGTGCAACACCCCGAAGACAGCAGATATGGACGCTGGCTTAAGGCCTCAAACGCTTATAATGACCAGGATATACCAATTTTCCAAAGCCATAATCTGAATGAACGATATTACGGCCTGCTGCAAGGACTTGAGAAAGATGCCGCGGAAAGAAAATACGGTGCCGACAAGGTTTTTGCGTGGAGGCGCGGATACGAACCCAGGCCGCCGGGAGGCGGGGAAAGCCTCAAAGATGTCGTAAAACGCACCATGCCGCATGTACAGGCGAAGATAATGCCGTACTTGAGGCGGGGAGAGACGGTTGTTTTGGTTGCGCACGGAAACACCTTGCGCGCACTCATCAAAAATTTTGAAAACATCTCCAACGAAAACATCGCCTTTATTAATTTACCGGAGGCGCACCCGATTGCATATTCGTACAGGCGCGGGATCTTTAAGCGTATTGAAGGGGAGTATACATTTGACCGGCCGCTTCGGTAAAAGAGTATATAGCATGTGTCGCACAATATATCTTATGCGACGCACAAAAAGATATAATAAATCCCGCCTGGTTTAAGGCGGGTTCTTTGTTATTGACTAGCCCCACTGGTTTTACCATCTATAGCAGATAAATGCCCCGAGCGCGCCAATGGGCATCCACAGCCCGATGAACAAGTATGGATCTAGTACATCCACCAGGTACATGCCTGACACGAACCAGATCACGTAAAATAAAATCACCGTCCGCGCTACGGCGCGCGCATGCATACCGACAAACTTGTTCATGCGTTTGGAAACTGACATATCGAGCTAGCGGTAGTATACCCGGTTTGGGATGCGCAAATCAACGTATTCCCTCACCTCTGAGAAATCGACCGCCCCGCTAAGCGTCGCAAAAATATTAAGAATTTTGTCCGCATTCGTTGCATCTTCGAAAACGTCATGGCCGACTTTTATAGACCAGCCTTGCTGCGTGTAGATTTCCAGCTCTTTATACGCAAAGCCTGCTTTTGGCGCATACACCCGCTGTTCCTTTAAGAGCTGGTCCAGTTTCCCCTCCTCCAGTTTTTCAATGGAAAGATTTTCGATGGCTGCTTGCAGTTCTTTCACTTTTTCATCAATAGTTTTGGCCTGGGCTATAGATTCCGCGGCAGCTTCAAAGTCATTAACGGCCTGTTGCTGCTCGGCCTTTTTTTCATCCTCCAGGGTTGGCGGTTCATCCACAAGCGTTATTTCCCGTTGCGGCGATATGCGCAAGCGAAAAGAATGGATCAAAATACTGGGATAAGCTTTAAACCCCTCCTGAAGACGTATGATGGAGGCGATAAAATTTGGGGTCAGCACGGCATCACCAATGCTCGGCAGGTCGCCACCTTCGTATTCGTAGATGACAGGCAGGCTGCTTTTATCCGCATCAGGCGGCAATTCTCTGATGATCACGCCCTCTTTGTCGACCGCAAAGTATTTGTCTGCAATGCCGTAGGTGAAAATTGAGGGTTTTTCCTTGATAAAGATCGTCAATGTCCGCGCAGTCCAGTCAGGCTCGAATCGGAGCAGTTCAAGGTCGTAATGGGCCGAAATTTCTCCGCGAAGCTTGTCCAGGCCTAAAAACATGCGATGGCTCCGGCTTACAAGGAAGAGGCTTCTTTTGGAAAAGTGCGTCTTGACCAGCTGTGAGATTTCTTCGGGGCTGATGTCTTGCGCGCCCTGGACATCAACGCGGGTCAAATAAAACGTCGGCTGAATGAATATAATGGCAAGCCAGGCAGCTATTGTCAGTAAAAGTATACTGGCTGCAATCCCAAATCGGTTTGCAACAACTACCTGCTGCCAGGCACGAAGATACCAGGGTTCTTTGTTATAGGGGTTACCCAGGCGTTTTTTGTGGATGTCCCGCTTAAGATATGTTTGCGGGCGCGCCACCGGAGTTTTCTTCCTCCATGATGGCAGTGTGCCTATTTCATAGGATAACAGGCGTTTGATCCCCTTTCCCGCGGTGAACAGCACGGCAAACACCGAGCGTGAGGCGCGTTTGTTTTTTTTGAATCCTGAAACAACGCGGGGCATACGTTAGTAATTATGCCGTTTCCAGCCAAATCCTCGCCTGATGCGGCGTGCGGTCTCAATAAGCCGGGTTAAGTGATACCTTTTCGTAATTGGGAGATCTTGGCTTTTAAGCAAGGTAAGCGCACGGCCGCCAAAACGCGTTTTAAACTGCGAAATGCCGAAAAACGGATGTTTGGTATTGCGCAAATCAGAAATGCCCCAAAAATTATAGACGGTGCATCCGCGTCGCCGTGCTTCCTGAATGGCTTCCCATTGAAGCAGATATGCCGCAGGTATTTTTGAGGGCTTTGAAGCTCCATGGTGATAGGAAGCCATAGTTCCATAATACATCACCATGGCCGAGGCGATGACCTCGCCGTTATGTGAGGCGCGTAGAAGTGCCACCTGCCCGTCTGCAGAAAAACTTTCCAACTGCGCTCGAAACAGGCTGTCCGGATATGGCGTGAAGGCGTGCCGGTCTTTTGTGAGGGAATGAAGACGCAAAAAATCATCAAGATCCTCGGCCTTGGTCGAAATATCCACCTGAACGCCGTCCCTCTGCGCGCGCCGCACCAGGTTACGCGTCGTTTTACTCATCCCTTTCATCAAGTCTTCTTCCGTCGCTGTGATATCTAGCAGCCACAAGTATTCCGCCAGCGTGTGAATGGGAGCATCGACGCATCCGGCTTTAGAAAACATCATACGGTTGGTCTCGGTGTCTGGTAAAAAGGGGCAAAACCGCACGAAATCGACGTGTTCTGCTGATCCAAGATCACGCATGTGCTGGATCCATGCGCCAAGCATGTCCGCTGATAGATTTCGTTGATTGGGACCATATGGAATGAAGATATATGACCCGCGCCGCGCACGGATAATGTTGGCGTACAGCGTGCTTACAAGCACGCCGTGCTCATCATATAGCCCGCGACGAATGATGCGTTCTCCCAGTGCGCCGGCCATCACGCCAGCATTCCAGGACTGCAAAAATTGAGGAGACGGCAATGACAATTGAAAAGCCTCCCACTCCCCTTTTTCCGTTACTTCTTTTGCAGTAAACTGTTTGTTCATATGTTTTGCTCAAGCCACTTCGTCAGCTTTTCTGCGTCGGCGTCAGTCATGTGAATATGGGTTGGAAGGTTCAGGCTTTGCTTGGCGGCGCTTTCAGCCTTTGGGCAAGACCCCGGCTCATAAAACAGGGCCTGTTCGTCGCGTGGCCTGGGCATAATCACACTTGCATACCAGTCTCCCAGTACAAATCCAGCCGCACGCGCTAAAGTAATAATGCGAAATGGCCGCGGAACAAGCAGAGTAAACCGCAACAAGCTTGGCTGCGTCTGCTGCGGGATAACTTGCTGGGTCAATCCACGCGATTCAGCCCAGGCGGAGTAAATGCCAGCAAGACGGGCGCGGTGATCGCAAAACGTCTCAAGCTCTTGCTCAAGCTGATCGTGCGCAAGAGATGCCATCGCTTGCGGCATTTTGTGGAAAAGGGCTGCCGGAGGCTGCGAATCCAGTTCTTGGCGCGTATACACCTTATTCAAGATGCGAAAATACTGGCTAGTTCGTAATGCCGCCGTGCCAATCCTTCGTCGCCCCATCAGGCGCAGAAAAAGGGGTATCAGAAGCGGATGTAACAGGTTTTGCATGACCCATCGTCTGGAGCGCAAGGGAGCCTTCTTTTGAAAATCCCGCAGACGCTTGCACGCATCCTCAGAACGAGCCACGGCCATGCCCCCGCTCACCCCTGAAACAACTTTGTCGCGCCCAAAACTGAAAATAGCTGCATCTCCCCAGGAACCCACTGCCCGGCCCTTGTACATTGCCCCCAGGGCATGCGCACAGTCCTCGATGAGAAAAAGCTGGTGCTCATCGCACATCTTTCTGATGGCTTGCAGATTTGCGGGAACCCCGAACGTGTGTTGAACGACGACGGCCTTCGTTTTACTCGTAATTAACCGCTGAATCAATGTCGGATCTATGTTCAGGCTTTCATCGATGTCTGCGTATATCGGGTGTGCACCGGACCAGATGACGGCATGCGGCACCACAATACAAGTATAGGCCTGCACAATGACTTCATCTCCGTACCCTATTCCCAATGACTGCAAAACGGCCGCCAGTGCTTCTCTCCCCGTGGAAAAAGCGATGGCGTCCGTGCTGCCGGTATGCTGTTTAAACCAGGATTCAAGACCCTCTGCGGCATGTCCGTGGCGTAAACGAGGCCATCTCCATGGCATAAGCGATCGCCATGCAAGTGTTCGCTGCCGTCGCGTTGTATTCGGGGCATGGGAGATGGAAATCATAAGGCAATATGGTTCACAAAGGGTTCTGTTTCGCGGCCCAGGCAGAGCACGACGGATTGCTCTCCCAGCAAGGGGTCCAGGCGTGTTGGCGCAGGTGAAGGGTGTATCCGGCCTGAGTCAACCTGTCTGGCCGCAAGCCGTTGTTGCATGAACGCCTGCCAGGGCGATGCTAGCAAAAAAATCTCAGCGCCTGATTCTGCCAGGGCATCGGCAATGGTCTGATGCGAAACCTCCGCTTCTGGACCAAGTTCAATAACATCCTTAAACACGACTATTTTGCGTTTGCGAGGCACTAACGAGAGGTCTCGCACTGCCTGCACAACACTATCGACGCTGGCATTATAGCTGCTATCAATGAGCAGTGTCCCCTGCCGACCGCTTCGAGTCTGCATAGACTGGCTGATAATCGGTAACGATCGGCACTTTTCAGCCAGCGTTTGCATCGGGATGCCTACATGCTGTCCGAACGTGATCGCACCAAGCGCATTGACCAGCCTCGCCGTGCCGAAACCCGGAATTTGAAAACGTATTCCTTGCAGGTGAAATTCGACACCCCTTTCCGTGAATGAAACATCGGTCGGCGATAGAACCGCCTCCTCGTGCAGGCCGTACCAGTGCGGACGTATGTCGCGTTCGCGGCAAGCCTGGCGCAGCGGCTCGCTGCCAGCGTTCATAAAAAGGTTTTCCTGGTTTTTGACCGCGTCCACCAGCTCGAATTTCGCATCGCGCAGCCGTTCCCGCGTGCCGAACAATTCAAGATGCTGATTAGATAATGCCGTTATGATGCCGTACTTTGGCGCCACGATATCGCAAATACTTTTGATTTCACCCGGCCGATAGGCTCCCATTTCTACCACATACCACTGATGGCGGGCATTCAGCTGCTCCAAAACCTGTTTTGCCACCCCTGTGTCTACGTTTATATGCGCCGGGGTTTTTAAGACCGATCCTTGTGCCGATAGCACATGCGCGACAAATTCCTTCATGCTGGTTTTTCCCACGCTGCCGGTAATGCCGACGACATTCACCTGGGAGTATTGGCGACGAATGCTGCTTGCGCGTTTCACCAGGCGCCGCTGTAGTGCCATGTTCGGCAGCGCTAACAGGAAAAAAACAGCAAAAACCAGAAAGGGTTGGATGAATTCAATAGTCAACGCATGCTCCGGCGATATGATCTGCAATGACCACAATTGCGGCGTTCCAAACCAGGGGGCGCGGAGTAAAACCAGCTCGATGCATAAGACAATCGCTCCTACAACGATGAGTTTGGTTGTAAACGCCGGCGTTTCCAGGCTTTTGCGCCAAGCCTGCCGCATAGTGATGACAGACTGGCTGGCAAACAACAAGGCCGCCGCAAACGCCAGGACGTCAAAGGCTGTCGCCGATTGAAAGACTCGCACGCCCAGCTGCCAAGAAAGCAGCAACGCGACAACCGCCAAGCGATATGGAGAGGCCAGCAGGCGCCAAAATGCCGGTTGTTGGAAAGCCGCCCATAACCGGTCAGTTCGATATTGCTTTCGTTGAAGATACGAAAGCCAAAACAGCAGGCCTTTCAGCAAGCTTACAGCAAATACGACGCTAAAAAAGAAAAAAAACATACAGGCCGTCGTTTATTGCTCTGAAATCGCCTGAACCATGTCCGAATTGGCAAAAGCAATGACTTTTTCAGCCACAGGCGCAGGCTGTTGTTTTGGGAGGTTGTGTCTTGCACCTTCAAAGACGTGCAAGGTTGCATGCGGGATGTGTTTTGCCATCCCCTGCCCGTCTGATAGCGGTGTCGCGCTGTCTTCGCTGCCCCACAGCAGCAAGGTGGGATGCCGGATCTCTGCCAGCAGGGGCGAAAGATCTTCGTCAAGCACTTTCACAATCGTTTCTTTCATGACCCCTTCCGCCTGCAAGTAGTCATTGGAACCTGCCGCGCGATACAGCAGCTTGCGCGCATACGGGGCCAACACACGGAATCCTGGAATTGAAAAAACGGCCTGGCCTGCTTTGGCGGTGCGTTTTAAGAGCTGTCTCTTTACCGTATATGGATTGGGCTTGATACCCGCGGCGGCGCAGAGGACCAAGCCGCGCACCTGGTACGGGTACTGCAGCACGTACTTGATGGAAATACGTCCCCCAAACGAATGACCGAACAAAATGAATGGCGGCAGGGAGAGAGATTCGACAAAAGCCTGTACCCAGCGCATATAATCCGAAACCGACCAGGCGGTCGGCGGCGGCGGGGTCTGCCCCCAACCAGGCAAGTCCGGCACAATCACGCGAAACCCCGACTGTGCCAGAATCGGCGCGAGCTCGGCGTAATCGGCTGAATTCGCCGGCCAGCCATGCAGCATCAAGATGAGCTGCGGGCCTTGCCCCCACTCGCGGTAATGCGCCACGCGTCCCTGGACTGTCGATGTTGGCATGGCTACCGTTTAGGCCCGATGTGAGCTTGTCCATTCATGTATGGACGCAGCGCTTGCGGGATGTAAATGCTGCCATCCTTTTGCTGATGGTATTCGAGCAAAGGAATCAGCAGGCGCGGGCTGGCCATAAGCGTGTTGTTTAACGTGTCACAAATGACGTTTTTGCCGCCGTCTTTGTAGCGGATATTGAGACGGCGAGCCTGCCAATCGCCCAGATTTGAGGCAGAATGCGTCTCTCCGTATTTGCCGCGCGAAGGCATCCAGGTCTCCACGTCAAACATCTCAACCTTCCCCGCCCCCATGTCGCCCGTGGCAATTTGCAGTACGCGGTACGGTAACTCCAGGCTGGCCAGAAAGTCCTCGGCGTTTTTTAGAATTTCCCGCAACAAATCACTGGATGCCTGCTCGTCATGCTTGGCGATAATCACCTGCTCGACCTTCATAAATTGCTTGACACGATATAGTCCATGCGTGTCTTTTCCGTAACTGCCCACCTCCGTGCGAAAGCAGTTCGTCAGGGCCATGTAGCGGCGTGGCAATGTAGCTGCCTCTAAAAGTTCGTCAGCGTGAAGACCGGTCAGAGGAACTTCTGACGTACCGCTTAAGAACAACCGAGGCTCTCCTTCGTCCATTTTCTGATCCAGCACTTTGAACACCTCTTGTTGGGCAAACGGGAAATGTCCGGTGCCTTCTAAAAACCGGCTTTGCGCAAATACGGGTGGTGCGATTTGCGTGAAGCCGCGTTCGCGCAAAAATGCCAATGCGTACATGGCTAAGGCCAGCTCCATTTGCGCTGCTTCGTTTTTCAGGATGTAACCGCGTGTGCCCATGAGTTTGACCCCGCGTTCGACGTCAATGAGATCCAAATCTTTACCTAGCTGTATATGATCGCGTATCTCGAAATCGAACGATTTGGGCTCTCCAACCGTTTTAATTACTTTGTTTTCGGTCTCGTCACCTATCTGCACATGCGCGGCGGGAATCTGCGGCACGCGCAGCATCAGGTCGCGGTAGTCGTGTTCAATGGAGGCCAGCTGGTCTTTCAGCGCGGTTATGGAGTCGGAAACGGTTTTCATTTCAGCAATAAGCGCCTTTTTTTCGTCTCCGGCGGCCTTTGCGATGCGTTCGTTCGCGCTGTTTTGCGTGGCGCGAAGCTGTTCCTGTTTCTGCAGCAATTCTCGCCGTTTTGCATCGAGCTCCAGCAAGTGTTCTATATCGACCTGAATTCCCTTTTTCTTTACGGCATCTTTGACGAGATCGGCATGTTCACGGATAAACTTGATATCAAGCATAATGCAGCAACAAAGAAAATAACGTTGAAATTATACGAAAAAACCGCCTTGTTGTCTAGCGAGAAGCCTTGCGCAACAAAGACGATTTATAGCGGTCGGGACGGTATGGTTTTAACCTGACAATATCGCAGGACAGGCCCCGCGCCGCCAGCTCCTGAGGAAGGCGCTCAGCGAAATGGGACTGATCGTAGCCCAGAGCGATGATGTCCGGGCGGATTTCCTCGATGACGGCGTATTTGTCTGTATCCTCGCGCCCAAGCCTGGCCTCGTGCACTTCCGTGCATGCGCGCACAGCGGCCAGCCGTTGTTGCTCGTCGTGTTCGGGCTGAACCCCTTTCACCTCCCGAACCGTTTTGTCGCGAGCGACAACCACAAAGAGTTCACCGCCTAATTCTTTTGCTTGCCGAAAAAAATCTCGATGCCCTGGGTGCAGGACATCGAAAGTGCCGAAGACGAGAACGCGCACGGGCATAGGTTATGAATCGTGTTTGGGACGCATGGTCGGGAAAAAGACAGTGTCGCGAATCGATGGCAGGTCTGCGAGTACCATCAGCAGCCGGTCAATGCCAATACCCCAGCCCGCCGTCGGCGGCATGCCATGCTCAAGGGCCTGGAGGAAGTCCTCGTCAATCATTTGCGCTTCCTTATCCCCTGCCTCACGAAGCTTCATCTGCTCTTCAAAACGTCCGCGCTGGTCTAGGGGATCATTAAGCTCGGAAAAACCGTTGCCCAGTTCCGCCCCTGCTATAAGCACCTGGTGGCGTTCAACCGTGTTGGGATTGCTTTCATGGCGCTTTGCCAGCGGCGACACCGCGACGGGGTGGTTTACCAGAAAACATGGCTGGATCAGCTTTGGCCGTACGGTTTTTTTGTACAGCTGGTCAATGACGCGGCCCAGGCCGGCCGAGGGCTCAATATCAATACGGATGTCTTTCGCTTCGATCATGGCTCGCAAGTCTTTGACATCCTTTACGACGTTCAAATCGATTCCCGCATGTTCTCTTACCAGCTCGGTGTAGTCCAGGCGGGGCCAGTCACCGGAAAAATCCAACGTTTCTCCCTTATAGGAAATCTGCAACGTTGCAAATGTTTTTTTAATGACGTGTTGGTATACATTTTGGACGAATTGCATGAGACGTTCATTGTCCGCGTAGGCCCAATAGAATTCCATTTCCGTAAATTCCTGCAGGTGCTGCGTGCTCATGCCTTCATTGCGGAAAACCTTGCCAATTTCAAAAACCTTTTCATATCCTCCGACAATCAGGCGCTTGAGGTGCAGCTCAAGTGAAATGCGCAGATACAGGTCAATGTCCAACGTGTTGTGGTGCGTGACGAACGGCTCGGCTTCGGCTCCGCCTGGAACATGCTCGAGGACGGGTGTCTCCACCTCCATGAAGCCGTTGGCGTGCATGAAATCCCGGAGTTCTCGGATAAATGTGGATCGGATGCGAAAAAAATCCTTCACTTGGGGATTAACAATGAGGTCAATATAGCGATGACGATAACGTTCCTCTTCGTTTTTTAATCCATGCCATTTGTCAGGGAGCGGTAAAAGCGACTTGCTTAAAAACGCCCAAGCGCTGACCAGGAGCGTTTTCTCCCCTGTCTTGCTGAGCATGAGTGTACCTGTCGCTTCTACAAAGTCGGCAATATCAACGAGCGCAAATCGCTTATACGACTCTTCGTCCATGCTTTTTTTGTTCAGCATCAACTGGATGACGCCGCTTTCATCCTCGAGGCGGACGAACGTTAATCCGCCCTGGCGACGAAGGAGACGGACGCGTCCGGCAAGCGTTACTTCTGCTTGATGGCCGGAAAGGTCGTCAAAACGTTCAAGGGCGCGGCCAATTGCCAGCTCGCGCTTTGTAGCAGCCGGGTACGGCTGGAGCCCTTGCTCGCGAATGGAAGCAAGTCGTTCGAGGCGTACGGAGCGCTCGTCTTGATATTGTTCGGGCATACAGGTTATGCAACTTCAAGAACCGTGTACACCATTTTACCACGCGGTGTTTCTACGGTAACCTTGTCTTCTTTTTTATGCCCGATAAAGGCCTTTCCCAGCGGCGATTCGTGCGAAATAAGCCCTTGTGCAGGGTCAGACTCTTCCGAGCCGACGATCGTAAACGTCTGCTGGGCTCGGCCATTCTTTACGACAACTTTTGAACCCAAAGATATGGCACCGCCGCTTTTTTTCTTCTTGATGATCTCCGCGCTTTTCAAAACCATTTCAATTTCAGCAATACGACCCTCAATAAACGCCTGCTCTTCTTTAGCATCACTATATTCGGCGTTTTCGGAAAGGTCCCCCATTTTGATGGCCTCTTCGATTCGCAGCGTCGTCGCCTTTCGTTTCTCTTTCAGCGTTTCCAATTCCTGCTCCAGCCTGGCGAGGCCCTCTGGCGTGAGGTAATGTACGTCACTCATACGAAAAAAATGGGATATGTTTATTTGATAAGTTGGCGTATAAGATACAGGGGTTCAGAAGGAATGTCAATCATGCTTATCCACATTTTCCCGGTGTTTTGTCAATTTGCGCTGACACTGCTTGCGGCGCGATTCTGCGACCACCAGGTCAGGATGTCGTGCGCGATTGTCAACGGGATATCAGATCCGTCTCCGCCTTCTTCGACAAGAATCGCAAACGCGATAGAGGGTTGGCGCGTTGGCGCATATCCGACGAACCAGGCATGAGGATCCTTCTTACTGTGCCATTGCGCCGTTCCTGTTTTGCCAGACACGTCAACGTCAAGTGTGTTCAGGCGCCGGCCGCTGCCAACCGTTACTACCTGACGTAAGCCTTGCCGAACAATGTGAATATCTTCGGCACTGGCAACTGATTGTTGGATGACGACCGGCTCGATAGCACGTTCAGGGTTTCTGCTTTCATCCAAAACCGCAGTCAGGAGGTGGGGCTGGTACAAGGTGCCCCCATTTGCGAAGCTTGCCATCATCGCAGCCATTTGCAGCGGAGTGACCAGCAGATCGCCCTGCCCGATGGCGAGGTGGTAGGTGTCGCCTACATACCACCGCTCTTTTTTAACTTGCTCCTTCCATTCTTTTGAAGGCAAAAACCCTGAGGCCTCGCTGGGCAAGTCAATCCCCAGCGGTGCAGACAATCCAAATCGGCGGCCGTAATCAGTAATGCGTTGGACGCCCAGTCCTTCGATGCTTTGGGCTTCATAACCTCCACCCACGATGTAGAAGTACGTATTAACCGATTCGGCAATCGCCTTGTAGACGTTTGTCGCGCCATGCCCCCCCGCCTTCCAGTCAGGAAAGAAAAAATCATTAATGCGTACGCCGCCGGCCGACAAATACGTCGTACGGTCGCTGACGATACCCTCCTCCAGCGCGGCAATGGCGACTACCGGCTTGAATATGGAGCCGGAGGGATATTCGCCGGAAATAGCCCTATTGAACAGCGGCCGCAGCGGGTTTTCGAATAACTCCCTTGAATCTATTTCGTTGATGCCAAAAGAAAACACATTGTTGTCATACGTCGGAGCGTTGACCAAAGCGAGAATTTCTCCGTTGTTTGGATTAAGTACCACAACGCTTGCCGCTTGTTTATCGCGTTCTTCCAGGCGAGATCTCACGAGGCTTTCAACATTGCGCTGGAATTCCAGATCCAGGCTCAACAAAAGGTTTTTTCCGTCTTCTGGCGCCTGCTGATTGAGCACCTGCTTAAACCGGCCTTGTGCGTCCACTTCTATTTCTTTTCGGCCGTACTGCCCGCGCAGCAAATTTTCATATACGGCCTCCAGACCCGACCGGCCGATCGTATCGCTATACAGGTATCCCTGATCTTTTACTTCCTCATACTCCCCTGGATGCAGCCGCGTCATGTACCCCAATATGTGGGACAAGCTTTTTACAGGAGGATACACTTGCGTGTCGTCTAGGGCGCCGC
>CAYQCH010000018.1:0-20944 GCA_964415935.1 uncultured Gammaproteobacteria bacterium | reverse complement strand
GCCGCCTACCGCAAGGATTTCGGCCAGCCGAACCAGAACGTCCAGGTTCAGTTCGACGCCGAAACCGGATTTTATAAAGTGTATGACGTAAAGACCGTCGTGCAGGACTTCACCGAAGAGGAATTGGAAGCCCAGCGCGAGGAGCTTCGCATTGCCCGTGAGGAAGCGCAGAAATTGCGCGAGGAAGGCAAGGAAGTTCCTGAGCCGGAGACGCAGAAGCTGTATTTCAACCCCAAGCTGCATTTGATGCTGTCTCAGGCCAAGGAAGTAAGCCCGGATGCGGAGGTCGGCCAGGAAATCCGGCAGGATTTGGACGTGCCGGCCGACTTTGGCCGCATGGCCGCGCAGACCGCCAAGCAGGTCATCACGCAGAAATTGCGTGAAGCTGAACGCTCCACGATTTTTGATGAGTATAAAGACAAGCAGGGAACCATCGTCATTGGCGTAGCCCAGCGCCGCGAAGGCCGCAACTGGCTCATTGACCTTGGCCGCACCGTGGCTGTCATGCCGCCGGAAGAGCAGATCCGCACCGAGCGTTTTAACCCCGGCCAGCGCGTGAAGGTCTACCTTTCCCGCGTGGAAATGGGTGCGCGCGGCCCGATGATCGTGGCCTCCCGCGCTCATCCGGATATTGTCCGTTCATTGTTTGCCACGGAAATCCCGGAAATCAATAACGGCCTCATTGAAATCATGGGCATCGCGCGCGAAGCCGGTTCCCGCACCAAGATTGCGGTGCGCGCTCTGGATGAAAGCATCGACCCCATCGGTTCCTGCGTGGGTCAGCGCGGCAGCCGCGTGCAGACCATCATCACGGAATTGGGTGGTGAAAAGGTAGACATCATTGAATGGGTGGAAGACCCCAAGACCTACATCGCTCATGCGCTGTCTCCGGCCAAGATCACGGCCATTGATCTGGACGAAGCCGGCAAGGTTGCCAAAGTAACCGTCGCCGAAGACCAGCTGTCTCTGGCCATCGGCCGCGCGGGGCAGAACGTCCGCCTGGCTTCCAAGCTGACCGGCTGGACCATCAACATCGAGGGCGCCGGCGTGCCGGAAGGCGCTGAAGGCACGACTGAAGCGACGCCCTCTGAGCCCGCGACAGAAGCTCCCGCCGAGGTACCAGCAACAGAATCGGTTGCTGAACCCGCTGCGGAGCCTGCCGAAGAGAAAGCCGAAGAGACCGCATCTTAACACGTACAAACACGCATACCATGACTTCTCAGCCCCCTCTGTTTGAGGAAAAAAGCGTATTCCTGACCGTTTGGGATGAGGCCTGGGCCGCCATCTCCAACCCGCGCATGTATGTGAAGTGGGCGCTTCAGCCGCTGCGCCGTTCCATCGCCTATGCCAGCATTTTGTTTGCAGTTATGGCCGTGGTCACTACGGTGTATGTGTGGCTGACGGTCCGGCCGCAATGGATTGAGGCGCGCGCCGTGATTGAGGAAAGCGTGCCGCCCTTTGCCATTACCGGCGGACAGCTGCAGATAGAGAATGATCAGACCTTTACCTTCAGCGACAACAGTGATGTGTTCATTCGCGTCGATGCTACGGACAGCATGGCCGACCTGGAAGTCGACCCGTTCTATGAATTCGGCATGATTGTGGCGTCTGACGGCATCGTCGTGCGCGCTGAAGGCGATGTCGAGCGTATCCCGTACGCGGAATTTGTCCGAGAAGACTTCAGCATGGATGGCGCGGGACTGGCGGCAGCCCTGCAAAAGATACTGGTTGCGCTGGGTCTGCTCTTGCCGATCCTTGTCTTTGCCGCGTTGTTCGTGGTCAACCTGGCGTATACATCATTCCTTTCGGGTGTAGCTGTTATTGCCAGCGGTTTCCGCTTTTCATTCGCTGCCGTCTGGAGCATGAGCCTGTACGCGCTGACGCCTTTCCTTCTGGCTTCGCATGTGTTTTTCGTCTTTTATCCCAATACGGCGCTGCCCTGGCTGGTGTTCCTGGCGTACATGTTCCTTGCCTTATATCATTATCGGCGCTTCCTCGACCTGAAAGCGCAAATGTCCTAAGCTTAGGCCGCACACACTTAACCATTACATATGCATCTTTGGCACGACATTTCTTTGGGCGAGAACGCCCCTGAAACCTTAACCGCCATTATTGAAATTCCGCGCGGTTCGCAGAACAAGTACGAGATTAACAAGGAAACCGGTTTGATTTCCCTCGACCGCGTGTTGTACGGCGCCAATTTCTATCCGTTTGACTACGGCTTTGCGCCGCAGACGTTATGGGAAGACGGCGATGCGCTGGACATCTGCGTGCTGACGACCAACCCATTGTTTGCTGGTTGCCAGGTGGAAGTCCGTCCGGTCGGGGTCATGCATATGACTGACAGCGGCGAAAGCGACGATAAAGTCATTTGCGTGCCGGTGGGTGACCCGCGCTTTGCCCACGTCAAAGACCTGGCCGACATTGGCGAGCACCGTATCAAGGAGATGCAGCATTTCTTTGAAACGTATAAGTTGCTGCAGAAGAAAGAAGTAAGCGTAACGGGTATTGAAGGCGCCGACAAAGCCAAGGAGAGCGTGAAGAAGTCTATGGCCATGTACGCCGAGAAGTTCCGTAAATAACTATGAATGTATCACAGGAAGCGTTGAAGCAGTCGCAGACAAAGCTCATTATTGAATTATCCGTGGAAGAGTTCGCGCCATTCGTGGAAAAGGCCGTTCGCCATATTGCCGAGCACATTGACGTGCCGGGATTCCGCAAAGGCCAGGCCCCCATGGACGTGGTCAAGCAAAAGGTGGGAGAGATGGCCGTATACGAGCAGGCGGCGGAGTATGCCGTGCAAAAGACATTGCCCGAGGCCATCAAGCAAAAGAATCTGCAGACCGTTGGCCAGCCGGCCATCGGCATCGACAAGCTGGCGCCCGGCAATCCGTTCATCTATACCGCCACCGTGCCGCTGATGCCAACCGTAACGTTGCCGGACATCAAAAAGGTGAGCGGCAAGAAGCCGGAAGCAAAGGTCGGCGAGGAAGACATCCAGAAAGTTATTGATAACGTGCGCAAGATGCGCGCTTCCGAAGCCGCCGTGGACCGTGAGGCCCGTAACGGCGACAAGGTGGAAATCAGCTTTAAAGTGTTTTTGGATTCCGTGCCGATTGACGGCGGTTCTTCCGAGAAATATCCGTTAGTCCTCGGGGAGAAGACCATGATTCCCGGGTTTGAAGAGCAGGTTGTGGGCATGAAAAAGGACCAGGAAAAGGAATTCAAGCTGGCGTTTCCCCAAGACTATGGACAGAAAATGCTGGCGGGTAAAGAATGCGATTTCAAGGTGAAAGTGCTAAACGTGCTGGAGGTAACATTGCCGGTGCTTGATGACGCTTTTGCCTCTACGTTGGGTGAATTCAAGACTGTCGATGACATGAAGAAGGCAGTTGCCGAGAATCTGCAGAAAGAAAAGGACCAGCAAGCCGACATTGCCTTTGAACGCGAGGTGTTGCAGTCCCTGGTGGACCAGAGCAAGTTTGGCGATATCCCTGAAGTCATGGTGACGCAGGAAACGCAGACCATGATCGGCGAACTGGAACAGAATGTCGCTCGTCAGGGGCTCGACTTCAACGAATACCTCAAACATCTCAAGAAAGATCGCAAGATGCTGGCTTTGGATCTGACGCCGGACGCGGTCAAGCGCATCAAAAGCGCGTTGACCATTCGCGCGCTGGCTGAGCAGGAGAAGATTGAAGCCAGCAAGGAAGAGATTGAAAAAGAGCTGCACGACTTGCGCCATGCCTATGAAGGCAATCAGGCCGTGCTGCGCCAGCTGGACAGCGCTTCCTATCGCGAGTACACGTCGTTTGTGATCCGTAACCGCAAGACCATCCATTGGTTGAAGGAACAGGTGAGCAAGAAGTAATATGTTTAGATGCAAAACCCTCCGGTGATCCCGGAGGGTTTTTGTTTTGTCGGCGAATGCAGAGATTTTTGCTATCCTGTCTGCATATGCTCGACCGTTTGAAATCCCTTGCCATCCCCGCCGGTATTATTGTCGCGCTGGGTTTGGTGTTCACATTTTTACCGCAGAATCCCAACCGCCTGCTCATGCAGCCGCTGCTGGCGGAAAAAGAAATTGTACCCGCAGATATTGGCGTGGTGCTGGGTGCCGGATTGAAGCTCGACGGTTCTTTAAGCAATATCGCCAAAGAGCGCGTGGACTACGCCTTGGAAATTCACAAGCAGAGCGGACTGCCCCTTTTGTTTTCCGGCGGCGAGACATCGCGCGGCATCGAAGCGGTCAGCATGAACGCTTATGCCAAACAGAACGGCTATACGGGGTTGGACCATATGGAAGCCAGTTCACACTCCACGTACGACAACGCCAAATTTACCGACCAGCTTCTTGATAACGGACGTTTTCCCGACACCACCGTCCAAATCATTACGTCGCCGTACCATTCCCGCCGCGCCCTGGCCGTGTTTCGCAAGCTGATGCCGGACCGCCGCGTGTTCATTACTTATCCCGACGAAACCGTCATTATGGCCGACACAGCGCTGGGACGGTGGCGCGGGCTTTACACATTGATGCGCGAGTATGCCGCCAACCTTTGGTATGCGGCGGCCTACCGCGTCAGTCCCAATATGCAACCGACAGAATTTGTGAAAGGCGAACGCCTGGATTTTCAAATGCAGGATGGGGTTCGCATCCAGGGAGATTATTACGCCGGCGTGACGGATAAGGGGGTGATTCTGTTGCACATGCTTGGTCGCGACCGCCATCTATGGGATGACGTCATTCCCGCTTTGCAAGAGAAGGGCTGGCATGTGCTGGCCGTGGATTTGCGCGGCCATGGCCAGAGCGAAGGCATTTATCGCACGTTTAGCGAAGCGGATTTTCAAAAGATGCCCATCGACGTTATTGCCCTTTCCATTTGGATGCAGCAAAACCACGGTCCGATGAAAGTCGTGGCCATGGGCGCCAGCATCGGCGCCAATTCCGCCGTGCGCGCGGCCAGTCTGTCCGACCAGATCCAGGCTGTGGTGGCCTTGTCACCGGGGAATGACTATCGCGGCGTCAACATCGCTGGTGCCGTGCGCGATGTAGGCGTGCCCATTTTGTACGTTTCAAGCAAGGACGACTCCCAAAGCAGCCAGGCCTTTCCTGGCCTGCTGAACAACACCGGCACGCCCGGCAGGGAGAAATCGCTCATTATGTATGACAGCGGCGGGCATGGCACCGATTTGTTTGCCACGCAGGCGGACCTGCTCAGCCGCATCATCAGTTTTATCGACGGCCTGTAGGTTGTATACTGCAGTTATGGAGTTTGAAATTGCCCCGGAATTAGATGGCGCCACCGGCTGGCTGCAGTCGCAGCCGCTCACGCTTGCGTCGCTTCGCGGGCATGTCGTGGGGCTGGAATTCTGGACGCACGGTTGCAGCTATTGCGTCCATGCCGCGCCGCGCATGCAGCAGCTGGCGGACAAGTATGCCCCGCAAGGGTTAAAGCTTATCGGCGTGCATACGCCGGAATTTGAAGAGGAGAAAAGCGTCGCCGACGTCAAGCGATTCCTGTTGCACACGCATCTGACATATCCTGTCGCGCTCGACCATGAAGCCAAAATCTGGAACGCTTATGGCAACCAGTATTGGCCGACGCTGCATCTCATCGACAAGCAGGGCCGCTTGCGCCATACTCATATCGGCGACGGCGGATACAGCCGTATTTCCCAAGACATTGAACATTTATTAAGCGAATCATTATGAGCATGCCTGTAACTGTATACACCACGCCAACGTGCGGTTTTTGCAAGCTGACTAAAGATTTTTTGCGCAAAAATAATATCGCCTTTACCGAACACGATGTATCCATGGACTCGGCCAAAGCGCAGGAAATGGTGGAGAAGAGCGGGCAAATGGGCGTGCCGGTGATTGTTGTCGGCGAGGGCCCCAAGGCGGAACTGATTGTCGGGTTTGACGAGCGCCGCCTGACCAAGGCGTTAGGACTGTAAGAGATTCAGCCTGCTGAAAAGAAGCCCCGGATGAATACGCGTCCGGGGTTTGTCATTTACTTTCAGCTTTGTATAATGAAGCGGCTATGAAACTGTACATCGCTTCCGACCACGCCGGTTTTGAACGCAAGGAGATGCTTAAACCCTTCATTGAGGGGCTTGGGTATGAGGTCATTGATTTGGGGCCGGACACCCTGGATCCCCAGGATGATTATCCGGACTACGCGTTACCCCTGGCGCAGGTGGTCGCCAAGGAACACGCGCCCGGCATCTTGTTGTGCGGCAATGCAGAAGGCGTTTGCATCGTGGCCAACAAGGTCAAAGGCGTACGAGCCGCCGTCGGGTACAGCACCTATGCGGCGGAATCCAGCCGTCAGGACGATGACAGCAACATTCTATGCGTGCCTGGCCGGGCCATGTCAGACATGGAGGCTAAAGTCATGGTGCGCGCCTGGCTGCGGACGCCGTTTTCAGGAGAGGAACGGCATAAGCGGCGTTTGCAAAAACTTAAAGAAATTGAAGAAAATCTCTAGTGTATGGAATCAGAGATCATGCCGGCCGTTTTGGTCGAATCGTTGGATGAATTTATTGACCGTATTCATGTGTGTGAAGATTTTGCCGAGACGGTGCAGTGGGACGTCATGGACGGGCAGTTTGTGGATCATATGACGTTCAATGACGCAGCGGCACTGGCCGGCGTGGACACCGTCTTGAACATTGAAGCGCATTTAATGGTAGAAAACCCGTCGGATTACCTGGAGCCGCTGGCCATGGCAGGCATTGACCGAGTCGTCGTGCATGCGGAAGCGGTGGAAGACGTCGAAGCGTTTGTCGAGAAAATGGGCAAGTACGATTTTGAGAAAGGGCTGGCCATCAGCCCGGAAACACCGGTAAGCGTCATAGAACCGGTGGCCGAGGCGTTGGATGAAGTACTGGTCATGACCGTGCAGCCAGGCGAGGCCGGCCAGCGCTTTCTGCCCTCCGCGCTGGAGAAAGTCAAAGTCCTGCGCAGGAAGTTTCCGCATCTGAACATCGCCGTTGACGGCGGCATTAACGCGGAGACTATCGTGGACGCGAAGCAGGCCGGCGCAAACCGGTTTGCGGTCAATTCCGCAGTGTTTCATACGCCGGATCCGGCCAATGCATTTGAAGTGTTGCAAGCAAAGATTTTGTAGCCAGCTTCCGTGTCGTTCGCCCGATTGCATAAACAAACGGCCCGCCGCTCGCGGGTCGTTTATGTTATACTTTGGTCATCTATGACCATTCGCGAACTGGAACGCAAAGCCTACGATTTGCGCAAAGACCTCATCACCATGCTGGTGGAGGCCGGATCCGGCCACAGCGCCGGTCCGTTGGATCTGGCCGAGTTTTTTACGGCGATGTATTTTCACATCCTCAAGCATGACCCGGCCAATCCCGCCTGGGAGGAGCGCGACCGTTTGTGTATGTCCTGCGGGCATGTCGCGCCCATCCGCTACACAGCCATGATCCATGCCGGGTACTTGCCCATGTCCGAGCTGCATACGCTGCGCAAGCTGGGGACCAAGCTGCAAGGGCATCCCGGGTACCAGGAATGGCCGGCGGTGGAACATTCTTCAGGCCCGCTCGGCCAGGGGCTGTCGGTTGCCGCAGGTATGGCCTATGCCGCCAAGATGAACCGTAAGAAGCACTGGGTGTACTGCCTGACGAGCGATGGCGAACAGCAGGAAGGGCAGATCTGGGAAGCCGCCATGTTTGCAGGGAACAATCGTCTCAGCAACCTCATTGCCTTCATTGACCGAAACAACATCCAGATCGACGGGATGACGGAAGACGTTATGCCTCTCGAGCCGCTGCGTAAGAAATGGGAAGCGTTTAACTGGCATGTCCTGGATGTGGACGGCCATAACATCGAGCAGATCATCGACGCGGTCAACACCGCCAAGGCCGTCGTGGAAAAACCGTCCATGATCATTTTGCATACTATTGCCGGCAAAGGCGTGCCGTTCATGGAATACGATTATACCTGGCACGGCAAGCCGCCCAAACCCGAAGAAGCCAAGCGCGCCATGGACGCATTGCGTTCATTGCAAGGAAAAATCGAAGGGGAACACGAATAATATGCCTATAAACCCGGCCGCCAATCTTATTCCCGATGTATTTGCCAAAGACATCAAAAAAGCCGCCACGCGCAACGGGTACGGCGATGGTTTGGTGCAGGCTGCCACAGACAATCATAACGTGGTTGGTTTGACCGGCGATTTGGTGGAAAGCACGCGCATGCTTGCCTTCGCGCAAAAGTTTCCGGAGCGGTTCATTGAATGCGGGGTGGCTGAGCAGAACATGGCCGGACTCGCGGCGGGGCTGGCCCTGTCAGGCAAGATCCCGGTGGTGTCCACCTACGCCGTGTTTTGCCCGGGCCGCAACTGGGACCAGGTGCGCGTCAGTATTGCTTACAACAAGGCCAACGTGAAGCTGACGGGCGCACATGCGGGCATTTCCGTAGGGCCTGACGGCGCCACGCATCAGGCATTGGAGGACATTGCCATCACGCGCGTGCTGCCCAACATGGTGGTTCTGGCGCCGTGCGACGCGCCTTACACCAAACAGGCGACCGTGGCGGCCATCAACCATGTCGGGCCGGCGTATCTGCGGTTTGCGCGCCATGACTCCCCCGTGTTTACAACCGAAAAAACGCCGTTTGCCATTGGCAAAAGCCTGGTGATGTGGGAAGGGAAAGACGTGGCCATTGCCGCCTGCGGCCCGCTGATGTACGAAGCGTTATTGGCTGCGCGCCAGCTGGAGGAAGAGGGTATCAGCTGTCGCGTCATTGACGTGACCAGCATCAAGCCGCTGGATGTGAAGACCATCGTGCAGGCCGCCAGGGACTGCGGCGCCTTTGTGACGGTGGAGGAACATCAAATTCATGGCGGCATGGGCAGCGCCGTGGCCGAATGCCTGGCCTGGAATCATCCTGTGCCCGTGGAGCCTGTCGCCATGGCCGATCGCTTCGGCGAATCCGGAGAGCCGCAGCAGCTATTGGAACATTTCCATTTGACGGCGCCGTTCATTATCGAAGCCGTGAAGCGGGTTTTAGCAAGAAAATAGTTTTATGAAAAAATCGGTGAAACAGTACGACGTCATTTCGGTCGGCGATGCGACCATGGACATGTTTTTGGGGCTGAATACGGTGGGAAGCCGCGTCTGCCGCAAGGACGAACAGCAGTGTTATCTCATGCTCAGCTATGCGGACAAGATTGAGGCGGATTTTCAGGAATTTGCCACGGGCGGCAACTCCGCCAACCTGGCCATCGGTTCGGCGCGGCTTGGGTTGGATGTGGGATTTTATACCGTCCTGGGTGCCGATGAAATCGGCGGAATATTGCTGCATGCCTTGCAACGCGAAGGCGTTTCCGATGAATACGTCATGCATGAAAAAGGCCTGACCAATTTTCATGTGGTGCTGAATCATGAAGCCGAGCGCACGATTATCGTCTACCACAACAAGCGCGCCTATCGGTTTCCCAAACTGAAACCCGCCAAGTGGCTGTACTATTCATCCATGGGAGAAGGATTTCAGGCCATCCAGCCCGCCATGATCAAGTACGTCAAAGCGCATGGCGTGAAATTGGGGTTCAATCCGGGAACGATTCAATTTAAGGCAGGGTTTAAGGTGCTTGAACCCGTGTTAAAAGTAACGGAAGTGCTCATTCTCAACCGCGAGGAAGGTCATCGCTTGCTGGGAATGAAGCATAATGGCGTGGATTTTAAACAATTGCTTCATACGTTGCATGCCACAGGTCCGAAACAGGTTGTGGTCACGGACGGGCCTAATGGCGCGTACGCGTATGACGGCAATGGATACTGGTATATGCCGATTTTTGAAGTGCCCGTCATTGAACGCACGGGAGCCGGCGACAGTTTTTCCACGGGCGTAGTGGCGGCCATGGCTACAGGGCACCCCATCTCCGAGGCGCTGCGTTGGGGCGCGTTTAATTCCGCATCGGTAATCCAGGAAATTGGTCCGCAGAAGGGACTGTTGAAAAAATCGCAAATGGCCAAGTTTCTCAAAGCGAATAAAGATTTTGTCGCGCAAAAACTCTAAGTATGTTCGTCAAAGGCGCAGCATTGTTGAAAAAGGCGCAGGCCGGCCAGTATGCCGTGCCGGCCTTTAATATCAACAACATGGAAATCGTCGAGGCGGTGATGCAGGCGGCTGTGGAATTGCGCTCGCCCGTCTTTTTATCCACCAGCCAGGGCGCTATTTCCTATGCAGGCATGGACTATCTTATCGCCATGGTGCGCGTCGCCGCCAAAAGCGGCATACCGGTCGTGTTGCATCTGGATCATGGCACGGATCTCGACATCATCAAGCAGGCCATTGATTCAAAATTCTATACTTCCGTCATGATCGACGGGTCGGCGCTGCCGTATCATGAAAATCTGGCCGTGACCAAGCGAGTGGTGTCCTGGGCGCATGCCAGGCGCGTGTCCGTAGAGGCGGAATTGGGTTCCATCGGCGGTAAAGAAGACCATATTGATATCAAGCGCGACCAAGCGCGACTGACCGATCCGCGCCAGGCCCATGACTTTGTGAAGCGCACGCGCGTGGACAGCCTGGGCGTGGCCATTGGCACGGCGCATGGCGCATTCAAATTCCTTTCCAAACCGAAACTAGACATCCGCCGCCTGCAGGAGATTCGCGAGCTGGTCAAAATCCCGCTGGTGCTGCATGGCGCCAGCGCCGTCGAGCAGCTGTATGTGTCCATGGCCAATCGGTACGGGGGAAAAGTCAGAGGCGCGCGCGGCAACCCGGACACGGAAATCCGCCAGGCCATCAACCATGGCATCACTAAAATCAACATTGATACCGATTTGCGCATTGCTTTCACCGCCGGCGTGCGCCGGCATTTGGGCCGCCATCCGAGCGCCATTGATCCGCGAGAATACCTGGGCGAGGCAAAAACCTACGTCTACGAAGTCGCCAAGCACAAAATGAAACTGTTCCGCAGCGCGGGGAAGGCGTAAGAGATTTGCCCAAATTTTTGAGACGTAAAAGCCCCGACGGGAAACCGACGGGGCTGCTCTTTTTTTAGCCTGATTTATAGAGGCAAGGCAAACACGTTCACCCACAAAACCGTATATTCTCCGTTTGATTTTCCGTACGCCATGCCAAATCCGGTTTCAGTCACCGTTTCGTCCAGCATGTTTTCGCGGTGTCCCTCGCTTGCCATCCAGCTGTCCATAACTTCCTGCACGCTGAACTGGTTTTTGGCGATATTTTCCGCGGCCACCTGCGGAGCATATCCGGCAATTTCCAGGCGGGTAAAGACGGTGGTTCCTTCCGGCGATTCATGCGCGTAATACGAGCGGTTGTACATGTCATTGGCATGTCCCTGCGCGGCAAGGTTGAGCGTGTGGTCCATGACCAGGGCGGGCAAGCCCACCGCGGCACGTTCCGCGTTTAGCCGCGCCAGCAGCTGGTCGCGCACCGCTTCGAGGTCAGCCAGGCCGCTTGTTTCGTTTTCAAAAAAGGATTCCAAAGACGTGGCAAAAACAACGACATATACGTTTATGCCGTCTACGGTCCCGACACCGACGCCAAGATGGTCGTATTCCGGGCTGATCGCATTGCCATAGCTGACGCCGCCCTCATCTTTCCAGATTTGGAGCAGGGAGCCGGCCGCCGCATTCGTTTGCACCAGGTTTTGCGCCAGAGTGCGCGCTTCGTATCCGGCATCGGCAGCAAAGTCCTTGATACCCTTTCCAGACGGCGAAGTGAAATCGATGTACTGCAGGGCTGTCATGTCATTGGCCTGCGCCTGCGCCGCAGAAGACAATTCATGCTGCAAAGACATGTTTGCAACGCCCTTGGCTGCCCGCTCCCCGTTGATGGCCTGCAGAATCGCCTGGCGAGCGGCATCGCGCCCGTCCTTCAATTCCGGCGTCGGAGAGGGCGTGACGTGATTGATGCCGTTTGCAGGCGCGGAGTCTTTGGAGACCGGGATGGCAATGAGATCAAGGTCCGTAATGCCTAAACCAAGTTCCCGCATCAAAGCAAAAGCGTCGGTGGGCCGGCCCATGAAGTGCCGGCGCAAAGTGTCCGTGTTGACGTACCAGGCCTCGCCATTGGCTTCAACTTGCAGAAGGATTTTGCCTGCCAGGCGACGGCGCAGCGCAAGGTCGCCGGTTTGCGTGGTGCCCGCTTCCGGAATGGTATTCAGGTCGGCATTGGAGATGCCAAGCGAAAGCTCGCGCATAATGCGAAACGCATCATCCGGCCGGCCCAGGAAGTACCGTTCATGCGTGTCTGGATAGACGTACCAGGCCTCGCCATTTTTCTCGACCTGCAGCAAAATTTTTCCTGACAACCGCTCCGCCAGCGATTCGGCATGCGAAGGCAGCGTGGCAAACAACGATGCCGCCACGCAGGCCAAAATTAAGATGGAGAGGTAGATGTCGCGCCACAGCATACGCCGGCGATATGTAAAAAAAGAGTTCATAGGAACCTAGCAGGTTTTTATTGGGAAATCAAGGAGTCGATGACCTGTTTCCAGGTCTGCAGAGGCAGCGCGCCCTGCAATTTTTGGCCGTTGATAATCCAGGTAGGCGTGCCGCGCGCTCCCAGCTGCACGCCGTCGCTGAAGTCCCGCTGCACGTATTCAAGAAATGTTCTGTTGGAGAGGCAGAGGTCGAAACGATTCATATCCAGTCCTACGCTTTGGGCAATGGCATCAAGCGATTCGCGGGTCAGGGAATCCTGCTGGTTATAGATGGCGTCATGCAAAGCCCAGAATTTTCCCTGGTCATGCGCGCAGGTGCCAGCCAGCGCCGCGGTTTCTGCCAAGGCATGCACGCTGCTGATGGGAAAATGGCGAAACACAAGCCGAATCTGGTTGGGGTACTCGCGCAACAGCTGTCGGACGGGGTACACGGAAGCGCGGCAGTACGGACATTGAAAGTCGGCAAATTCAACGATGGTGATGGGGGCGTCTGCCGGCCCAAGGGTTGGCGCGTATGACGGCACAAGCTCTCCCATAAACGGCGATGACACCTGTTGTTGTCCGATCAATGCGGTAAAGCCATTAAGAAATTCCGGCGCGACGGCTGGCTGCCGGCTGCGACGCATGGTTACGAGCAATAATCCGGCAATTGCAACGGCAACGATACCCGCATAGACGAGTAGGGCGCGTACAAACCAGCGTTTGGGCGGGAATTGGTGAGATGATTCCATAGAAGCGGCGAATGCAGGTATTATATCAAGGAAACCGTCTTATCGCTGAGAAAAATCTGCACACATCCACTATGCGACATCGTTCCAATAATGATCTTTTGCCTGAGACGCGCCAGGATCGCCGCAGCCGGCGTCGCCGCAATGTACGGAAAATGGCCGTACACGGGCGTTCACTAAAGCGGCGACCGGGGGCAGCCACCGCGCCCGCCAGCCGTCGCGCCAGTTGACGTAACGGCCAAAAACGGGTAAGGTAACCGCATTCAGCAGGCTGATTTTTCAGCCTTTTTCTTTCGTTATGAATACTCCAATCACCATCATCCAGCTCAGCTCCGCCTTAATCATGACGCTTTCCATTTTGCTGCAGCAGCGCGGCAGCGGCCTGGGGTTAAGCTTCGGCGGCACCGGCAATGTATACCGCACCAAACGCGGCATCGAATACATTTTGCAGTGGGTAACCATTGTAACCGCCACGCTGTTTGCGTTCACTTCTCTTTTGGCGGTCATTTACTAACGCGGCGGACGACGTTGTTTTTTGACAACGAACCATGTTCCAACGATTGAAAAAAAAACTTCCCGCTTCCTGGCAACAGTCGCGCATTTGGGAGAAACCCAACAAGGAGGCGCAGCAGCGCCTGGCGTTTGACCAGGAATTGCTGCTCAGCCAGTCAAAGCGCAAGCGCATTCCATCGCTTGGCCAGCTCAAGTACATTTCCAGCTTCTTTTCGGCCCGTGAGCGCTTTGTGGTTGTGCTGTCGGCGTTTGCCTTGGTCGCTTCGGCGGCCACGGCCGGCTTTTTTTTCTATCTCCAATATGTCCAACCCGTGCCGGCCGTTGGCGGCACGTACCGTGAAGGGGTTGTCGGAGCGCCTTTGTACGTCAATCCGGCGCTTGCCAGCACCAATGACGTGGACCTGGACCTGACGCGGCTGATGTTTGCCGGTTTACTGCGATACGACGACCAGCTGCAATTGCAGCCAGACATGGCGGAGTCCTGGATCGTCAGCGAAGACCAGAAAACCTACACCTTTACCATGCGTCCCGGTATTTTCTGGCATGATGGTCAGCCCGTCACGCCCGAGGACGTCGCATTTACTATCCGCACCATCCAGGATCCGGCGCTCAACAGCCCATTGTTGTTGAGTTTTCAGGGCGTCGCAGTAACCGTCATCGATGAACGAACGGTGCAGCTGCAATTACAGGAGCCATTTGCGCCGTTTGCGTCCGTTCTGACTACCGGATTGCTTCCCAGCCATGCCTGGGCTGGTATTCCGGCCAACACCATGCGGCTTGCGGAATTGAATGTAAAACCCGTGGGAAACGGTCCCTGGAGGTTCGACAAGCTGGAAAAAGACAAGCAGGGCAACCTGTACAGTTACACATTGGTTCCGGCCACCACCTGGTACGGCAAGCGCCCGTATGTTGAGGCCTTGGCGTTCCGTTTTTTCCCGGATTTCACTCTGGCCGTTGATGCGCTGAATGCCAAGAAAATCGACGGGCTGAGTTTTGTCCCGCGCCAGCTTGTTTCTGCCATCACCAATGCGCAGAATTACAAGACCTACCATTTGCAGTTGCCGCAGTATACGGCCATGTTTTTTAACACGTCGCAAAATGCCGTGCTTAAAGAGCGCACCGTGCGCCAGGCTATTGCCTACAGCGTTGATCGAAACCGGTTGATCCAGGAGGCTCTGGACGGGCTGGGGTCCGTGGTTACCGGGCCGCTGTTGTCCGGCATGGTCGGTTTTGACGAAGAGCTGGAGGGGTATCCATACAACCCCGTGGAGGCGCAACGCCTTCTGGAAGAAGCCGGCTGGAAGGCCGTCAGCGTCGAAGATTACATCCAGTCTGAGCAGGACCGTTTGCGCGCCGAAGCGGAAGCAGCAGTGAAGGCTGCGGCCGTGGAAGAAGGCGAGGAGACGGAGTCCGTTGATAATACGGATGAGATTTCTGAAACCGTCGAACCAGAATTGCCGGCCATTGATACCGGAAATCAGGCTGTATTTCGCAAAAAAGACGACAAATTCCTGACGCTTCGTCTGACCACGGTGGATCAGCCGGAAAACCGCCGTGCGGCGGAATTATTGAAGAACTCTTTACAAACCATCGGTTTTAAGGTAGAGTTGGAAATCGTCTCTGTGGCCTCCCTGGCCAATTCCGTGCTGCCGCAGCGCCAGTATGAAGCGCTGATGTACGGGCAAATCCTCAATGGGATTCCCGATTTATACCCGTTCTGGCATAGCTCGCAGATTGAATATCCCGGTTTGAACCTGGCCGGTTTTGCTGATAAAGAGGCTGATAAGCTGCTGGAACAGGCCCGACAAACCGCTTCCGATGAGGCGCGTGCCGATCTGTATAAGCAGTTTTCCAGGATTTTGGATAAGGATACCAATACCGTATTCCTTTATTCACCGCAGTATACCTACCTGCTGCCGGCCAAAATGAAGGGATTTGCGCTGGAGCGCATCGGCATCCCGGCTGATCGTTTCATCGGCAGCGAGGACTGGTATCTCAAGACCGAGCAGGAATTCCGGTGGCCGAAGTAAGATCTGCTACAATAGGGTCAGAAAGACAGGCGTGGTATGTAGTACAACATAGTTGTACTGCCCGCACGATTGTTTTCCTAATTTCTGTTAAACGCGACAGGCCAGAAACCGGCTGATGTGCTTTTGCATGTTGCTTGATATGGCCTGCCGCCACAAGAATGGTTACACCAACCACAGGACGACGCACTCCCGCTCGCGGGAATTTTCGTCGTTCTTCTTCTCAGGGGCGTTCGGCTGCTTATGGCAGGCCGGCCGGCCCGCGCCGTGCTTCCCGCGATGGCGCTCTTAAGCATGAAGGCCGATCCGGCCGCGCCGGCGGGCGACCCCGTCACGGCGGCGGAGCACGCCGCTTGCGACCTGGCGAGCGCAAACCCGAACCGTTGCAAACCGGACAGCACATGACCACGGCCAGCGGCCAGCGTGCCGTATTGGTCCCCAACGGCCATGTCTGGAACGATGACAAGCTGCGCATTTATTGTCTGGGTGGCTTGCAGGAGATCGGCCGCAACTGTACTGTCGTCGAATACAACGATGACATCATCATCATCGACATGGGTTTGCAGTTTCCTGAAGAAGGCATGCCGGGCATCGATTACATCATTCCCAACATCGCTTCCTTGCGCCCCAAGGCCAAGAACATCCGCGGCGTTATCATCACGCACGGACATTTTGACCATATTGGCGGCATTCCGCACTTGCTGCCCAAGCTGGGAAACCCTCCCATGTTCATGGGCCGCCTCACTGCCGGCATTGTAAAAGCCCGCTACGAGGAATTTCCCAACAACCCGCCGTTGAAAGTGACGCTTATCGACTCCGGCGTGAAGTTTAAGCTGGGCAAGGCGTTTGAAGTGGAATTCGTGCGCATGAACCACAGCATTCCCGACACCTTTGCCGCCGTCATCCATACGCCGAACGGCACGGTCATGCATACGGGCGATTTCAAGATCGACAAGAACAATCCCTATGACAAGCCGGCTGACGTGCAGCGCATGAAAGAACTGGCCGCCCAGGGCATCCGAGTGCTCATGACGGACAGTACCAATGCCGAACATCCGGGCGAGCAGATTTCCGAAGCAGACGTACTTAAGGATATTGAAAAACTTATTGTGGAAGCGCCGGGCCGCATTTTTGTCGGCACGTTTGCCTCCATGATTTCCCGCGTGCAGATGATTATTGAACTGGCGGAAAAGCATAACCGCAAGGTGGTCATTGAAGGCCGCTCCATGCACGCGAACGTGGAAGTCGCCAAGGAATTGGGGTATCTAAAGTTCAAGCCGAACACCATTATCGAGCCGGAAGATGCCAACCGTTTGGCGGACAACCGCGTTATCGTGGTGGGCACCGGCGCCCAAGGCCAGAAAAATGCTTTTTTGATGAAGCTGGCCATGGAGGAACATCGCGTATTCCGTTTGAAAGCCGGTGATACGGTGGTGTTCTCTTCATCCGTTATTCCGGGCAATGAACGCACTATTCAAGGGTTGAAAGACACGCTGTGGCGCAAGGGCGCGCGTGTCATTCACAACCAGATGATGGACGTGCATGCCGGCGGCCATTGCAAACAGGGCGATTTGAAGTACTTTTATGACTTCATGAAGCCGGAATTCCACGTGCCGATCGAGGCCTATCACTACATGCTGCGCATCCACCAGCAGCTGATGGTTGAGGAAATGGGCCACCCCAAAGATAAGTCTTTGGTGGCGGATAACGGCCAGATCATGGAATTTTCCAAGACCGAAGGCAAGCTGACCAATCAGTACGTCGACACGCAGTACGTGTTTGTGGACGGCGCGGGCGTCGGTGATGTCAGCACCATCGTGTTGCGCGACCGCGTCCAGCTGGCGGAAGACGGCATGCTTGTCGTCATCGCGCAGGTAGACGCCAAGACCGGCCGCCTTATTGACATGCCGGACCTCATCTCGCGCGGCTTCATTTACATGAAGGAGAACAAGGAGCTCATCCAGCAGGCGCGCAACAAGCTGAAAAAGATCCTTTCGGATAATGATCCGCGCTCCGCTCCGGATGATGCGTATCTTCGCGACAAGATCCATCAGGGCCTGGCGCAATTCTTGTGGGTCAAAACCCGCCGCCGCCCCATGATTTTACCGGTGATTATCGAGGTCTAAAGCTGATTTCCAGCCAAAAAGACGCCTTCGGGCGTCTTTTTCGTTGGATTGACGCGGCAGGGGATTTGTGATAGAAAAGAGGGTCGCATCAGAAAGATTTTTCTGTTGTGGCTGTTGTGCTCAATCGTTCAGCCGTGCTATGCATCGCCCTGCGCAGTCGCGTAATCTCTGCCATTGGCAACCGAGTAACGGTTGCTACGTCTCATGTCATCTGCAGCCTTGCGATGTTTCGTTGCGCGCTGCAAGGCAAGGTTCTGGCAACCGAGTGACGGTTGCGTAAGCCGTACACCAGACTCGTCTTTTGCCGCCTACTGCTGCCTGTTGCAGCATATTGGCAACCGAGCGACGGTTGCGACGGATCTGTAAACTGTGGCTCTGCAAACCTCAGCACGGTACAGCGCGCTAGCTCGTTTTACGGGCGACCAGGCGATGGTTGCTGAAACTCTGGTGTTCTGCGTGTCGACGCTCACTTCTATAGCGCATTGCAGAGCATCGTAGTTTCCACCATCTCAATGTTGTGGCAGCCGGGTAATGGCTGCAATTATCCGTTAACGTGTCGTCACGCTCTTTAGTGTGGTGCGCAGTGGCCTACTGTCCGGTAAAGGCAACAAAGTAACTGTTGCAACATCAGCTTCTGCCTTTTGCAGTCCCCCGCCGTTCAGCCGTGTTTACCTTTTCACAGCTCGTTGGCATCCCGTTTCGTGCAGGCCGACCGCCTGCAATCGATTCACGCCTCTGTCGCAAGACGGAGGCTTTCTTTTTGAAAAGCATTTATGATAGATGCAAATGTCAGCCGCGTCAAGACAATTCAGCCTTGATGAAGCGCCATTTTTCCTGTACACTGGCATGTATGTTTTTGGAATTAATCTCGTCCGAACATGCCTTCACATATCGTCATTAAGGGCGCCCGCGTCCATAATTTGAAGAACATTTCCGTGGAAATTCCGCGCGACAAGCTGGTCGTGCTGACCGGGTTATCGGGCTCCGGAAAATCCTCCCTCGCTTTTGACACCATCTACGCGGAAGGGCAGCGGCGCTATGTGGAATCGCTGTCTTCCTACGCCCGCCAGTTTTTGGGCGTGTTGGACAAACCTGACGTCGACAGCATTGAAGGCCTGTCGCCGACCATCGTCATTGATCAGCGCACCACCAGCAACAATCCGCGCTCTACGGTGGGCACCATGACGGAAATTTACGACTACTTGCGCCTGCTGTTCGCCCGCGTAGGCCATCCGCACTGTCCGAAATGCGGCAAAGAAGTAAACAAGCAGACGCCGGACCAGATCGCCGACCGCATCATGGATTTGACCAAGAAGGGCCAGGTCGTCATCATCGTGCCGCTTATTCGCGACCAAAAAGGCGAACATCGCCGCGTGCTGGAGGAAATCCGCAAGAGCAATTACGCCCAGGTGCGCATCGACGGCATGATGTACCGCCTTGAAGAGCTGGAAGACCTGACGTTGGATCGCGTGCAGAAGCATACGGTCGAAATAGTCATGCCGCAATTGATTCTCAAAGACATTGACCGCCCGCGCCTGCTGGAAATCATCAAGCAGTCCCTGGATCTGGGTGACGGCTTCATGAGCGCGCGCATCGTCGGCGAGGAAGAAGAGGCCACCTTCACGCAATTTTTTGTCTGTGCCGCCTGCGATTTGCATTTGCCGGTGATTGAGCCGCGCAGTTTCTCCTTCAACAGCCCGCAGGGCGCCTGTCCCGCCTGCAGCGGTTTGGGTACGCGTCTGGTTATTGATCCGGAACTGGTGATTCCCAACATGTCGCTGACCATCAACCAGGGAGCCATCCGCCCCTGGACGCGCGTGTATGCCAATAGTTCGGCCATGCTGGCCAAGGTTGCGAAGGCCGGCGACCGCCACGGCTTCACGCTGGATACGCCCATTAAAGATCTCGACAAGAAAAAGCTGGATATTTTGCTGTACGGCAATGACATTTTTGAGGGCATCATCCCGGATTTGGAAAAGAAGCACCCCACCACGGATTCCGACTACGTGCGCAAGGAAATTGAACGCTATATGCGCGTGCTGGTCTGCCCCACATGCAAAGGCAAGCGCCTGCAGGACGCCTTTTTGGCCGTGACCGTGGCCAACAAGAATATCCACGATTTCGTGACCATGAATGTGGGCAGGCTGAAAGAGACGTTTAAGGCGCTCAAGCCCAATGGCAAGGATAACGGCGAGCGGCTAAGCAAAAACGAATGGTCAATCATGCAGCAGCTGGCCAATGAAGTCATCACGCGCCTGACGCATCTGGAAAATGTCGGACTTCAATACCTGACCATGGATCGGTCCGCTACCACGCTGTCCGGCGGTGAATTGCAGCGTATCCGCCTGGCCACGCAAATCGGCACGTTGCTGACCGGCATCGTCTATATTCTGGATGAACCATCCATTGGGTTGCATCCGCGCGATAATGAAAAGCTCATTGAAACGCTGAAGCATTTGCGCGACCTGGGCAACACTGTGATTGTGGTCGAGCATGACGAAGCGACCATGAAAGCCGCGGACTTGATCATCGACATGGGGCCGGGCGCCGGTGAGCATGGCGGCAAAATCGTGGCTATCGGCACGGCCAAGGAGCTCATGAAGAACAGCAAGTCCATTACCGGCAAGTACCTGGCCGGCAAGGAAGTTATTGCCCGTCCCAAGGCGCATCGCAAAGGCAGCGGCAAGGCTATTACCATCCACAAAGCGTCGGCGTTTAACCTGAAGGACGTGACGGTTGATATCCCGCTGGGCAAATTTGTGGCCATTACGGGCGTGTCCGGTTCGGGCAAGTCTACGCTGATGACGGACATTTTAGCCAAAGCGCTGGCGCATCATTTCTACCGCGCCAAAGACCTGCCTGCCCCGCATGAAAAGATCAGCGGCATCGAGCACATCGACAAAGTCATCACCATTGATCAGTCGCCCATCGGCCGCACGCCGCGCTCGAACCCGGCAACCTATACCGGCGTGTTTACCTACATCCGCGACTTGTTCATTGAGGTGCCGGAAGCCAAGTTGAAAGGCTACAAGGCCGGGCAGTTCTCGTTTAACGTGAAGGGCGGCCGCTGCGAGGCCTGCCAGGGCGAAGGCATGGTCAAGATTGAA
>CAYQCH010000017.1:20418-21707 GCA_964415935.1 uncultured Gammaproteobacteria bacterium | reverse complement strand
TAAAAAAACCCCGTTCGGGGTTTTCTTAGTCTCGTCTAAGCTTTTTCCCTCTTTTGAAGGAGGGATAACGTATATGATAAGCGAAATATGCAAAATGTCAATCAACAGTGTTATGCACAGGCTTTTTTAGCTAATTTTAGCGTAAAAAGTCGGTCAGCAGACTTTTACATTCATCGAATGTTAGCCTAATTTGATGTTTCGGATCCCCCTTCAGGCTCCGGGGGAGGCAAAACCTCGACCGAGCGCATGGGAGACGTAAGCACGCCGACGCCCTCAACGCTCACCTTCGCAAACAGGCGGTATCGCCCCGGCCCGGCGGGAGCCCAGGTTGTGTTCAACAAACGGCTGGACGGAGCCACGATAGCCTCGAGCAACTGCTCTTCCCCGCTGCTCTCATCAGCCACAAAGAACGTCACCTGGTTAATCTGCTCGGTAGCGGTAATGCGCAGGCGCAAACTTACCTCGGCCTGGTCGGCAGGCACTTGTTCGCCGGCTTCCGGCCGTTCCCATTCCATGCCCACAAACGACTCCTCGGACTGCAGCTGCAGGCGGACACCGGCCTCGCGGCTGTTGTCCACGTCGTCATAGGCAATGGCGCGCAGGCGGTAAAAGCCGTTGGGAAATGACTTCAGGCTGGTATTCAATTCAAACGGATACAAGGAGTCCGTGGCCAGCAAGGTCGAGTCAAGGTAGAACTCAACACGGCCGACCCCGCGCGGCGCGGATGCTTCCACGCTGGCAAACAACGAACGGGACGCAAGCACAGTGCCGTCATCCGGCGTAAGGATTTGCACCGTCGGACGATTTTCTTCCGTATGCACGTCATCAAATTCTGTGGGCGGCACGCCTTGCTCCAATTCAATGCCTTCCGGATACTGGACGTTTTCCTTGGTGAAAATGGGCTCATTGTTGGCGATACGGCTGGCAATCCATTGCTGCACGGCCGTTTCCCACACCGTGTATTGCGAGTCCGCGGCGGCGGGATCCGTCGGCGCCGGCCCGGTCGGATTGCGCTTGTCGACGTAATGCAAAATGACATGCGCGTCGATATACAATTTCTCTTCGCGGAAAGACGCCGGCGTCAATTCTGTCGCGAGCTTGCCGCTGGCCTTGTCGATGGTCACTTGCTGCACGCCAAACCCCTGACCGGACAAAATAGGCTTATCGGGGGTCGGGATGTTGGGGGCGGTAAATGCGGTAACAGGCACGCCTTCCAACGCGCGGGTCATGAATCCGTTCCAGATGGGAGCGGCAAGCGAGCTGCCGCCGCCGCGCTTCATTTCCGAAAA
>CAYQCH010000017.1:9825-20318 GCA_964415935.1 uncultured Gammaproteobacteria bacterium | reverse complement strand
CGTTCCAGATGGGAGCGGCAAGCGAGCTGCCGCCGCCGCGCTTCATTTCCGAAAAATCATTGTTGCCCACCCACACGCCCGTAGCCAGTGTCGGGACATACCCCATGGTCCAGGCATCGCGGTAATCGTTGGTGGTGCCGGTCTTGGCGGCGGCGGGACGGCCCGACAAGGCCAGCCCGCTGTTGGTGCCAAACACGTACGCGCGCGCTTCATTGTCAGACAACACGTTGCTGGTGATGCGGGCGATGTTGGCGTCCATGACGCGGCGTTCTTTGGGCTTGAATTCGTCCAGCACGTCGCCGCTATTGGTTTTCACTTCCAACAAGGCCATGGGCTCATGGTACATGCCTTCATCGGCCAGCGCGGCGTAGGCGGCCGTATGTTCAAGCAAGGTTACTTCGCCGCCGCCCAGCACCAAGGACAATCCGAACCGGCTCCGGTCGCCAAAGGTGGTGTAGCCAAGGTTTTCCGCAAAATCGAGGACGTTGCCGACGCCAAGCAAATACAGCATTTTGACAGCGGGAATGTTGAGCGAGCCCTGCAAGGCGTTGCGCAGGGAAACCGGCCCGCGCTCCTTGAGGTCGTAATTTTTGGGCTGGTACACCTTGCCCGTGCCCGGAAAATCCGTGTTGACGTCAAAGACAATGGTGGACGGCGTATACCCGCGCTCCCAGCCATGCGTATACACGATTGGCTTGAAAGAAGATCCCGGCTGGCGCGGACGGATGGTTACGTTCACTTTGCCGTCGACTTCATCATTAAAGTAATCGATGGATCCGACCATGGCTAAAATCTCACCGGTCTTGGTGTCCATGGAAACGAGCGCGGCATTGGAGGCGTTAAACCCCTTGTTAAATTCTACGCGGTCTTCAACCACCTCCTCGGCAATCTTTTGCTTGTCATAATCCAGCGTGGTGCGTACCACCAGGCCGCCGCGGTTCACCAGATGCTCGCCGTATTTTTCAGCCAGCAGGTCGCGCACATAAAAGACGAAGTGCGGCGCCTCAATATTCTCGCGTCGCTCTTTAAACGCCAGCTCCTGCGCCTGCGCTTCATTCTTTTGCTCTTCCGTGATGTAGCCTTGCTGCTGCATCAGCTCCAGGGTCAGGTCCTTACGGTCAAGCAAGGCGTCCACATGCGTGCCATACGGCGAAAAATACGTCGGACGCTGAATAATGGCAGCCAGCAGCGCGGCCTCAGCCAGGGTGACGTCCTTGGCGGACTTGCCAAAATACAGGTTGCTAGCCGCTTCCACGCCGTAAGCGGTAGATCCGTAAGGAATTTCATTCAGGTACATCTGCAGGATCTGCTCCTTGCTGAACTTGCGCTCGATTTGAAACACCAAAATGAATTCACGCAGTTTGCGCGTCAAGGTTTTTTCCGGGCTGAGAATGGCGTTCTTGACCAGCTGCGAAGTCAGGGTCGACGCGCCAGGGCCGCTGCGGCCCACGAGCTTGTACATGACAGCCTTGGCCAGGCGCTGCAAGTTAAAACCGGAATGTTCATAGAAAGTACGGTCCTCCAATGCAATGACGGCCTGCGCAATGTAGGTCGGCAATTCCTGGACCTGGACAACGGTGCGCTTCTGCTCGCCGGAAATTTCGTATAGCAAGTGCTCGCCGGTGCGATCGTAAATTTTTGTACTTTGCGCCACCTGCCGGTCGATGAGCTTTCCCGGATCCGGCAAATCCTTGCTGAAGTAGGCAATCGTGGCCAGGCCGAACAATGCGCCCACACCGATGGCAATGGCCGCCACAAGGAACAGCAGCTTGGCCATTTCCTTGTTGGTACGCTTGCCCTTGGACAGGCGCCAGAGCACGCGAAACGGGCGCGATACGAACCGTCCCAATGCGCGCAAAAAACGCCCGGCTTTGCTGCCGTGCTTCTTGGGGGCTTTGTAATGGGAAATATGGTGCGGATGTGGCATAGCCAGCCTTCATCCAATCACGAAATTATGATTTTTTCAACCGATCACGGTAATACGCGGCCGCCGTTTCCGGTTTGACGGGGTTGATGGCCAAACCGGTGGCCAGGTTCACTCCCGACCAGACGTTGCCCGCCGGAGCCAGTTTCAGATAGAAATGCTGGTCGGTATCGCGGATAACCTGATGGAAGTAAAACGAGTACGGCAGGTGTAAATCGCCGATGGCATGCAAGGCGCGCTTGAGGATCCAGGCCATGGAAGCGCGTTCCCCGGCGTCGACCAGCGTGATGTTGTCGACGTGCCGCTTGGGCATGATCCACAACTCGTAATTGGTGAATGACGCGTATGGCGCAAAGGCGATGACGGCATCATCCTGCCAGACCAGGCGCGGGCCCTCCGATTCTTTGGCCACGACGTCGCAGTAGACGCAGCTGCCATGTTCCAGCCGGTACGCCAGGGCGCGCTGCGACTTGTCCGCCAGATGCGGCGGCAAAAACGCCGACGCAAAAATACTAGAATGCGCATGTCCGGCGGACGGCGCGGCCTTTCCGCCCTGATGCTTGTGCATCAATATATAGTGGATGTTGCTGTCTTTGCTAATCTCGCGCATGCGTCGGTCATAGGCTTCAAAGACCTTGGCTATGTGCTCTTCCGGCAAATCTTCCAGCTGTAAAATGTGGCTGCGAGTCTCAATGACTTCTTCCTGCATGCCGTAGGCATGCGCGTTGGTTGTGGTAACCGCCGGATGGACGGCCGGCATGACTTTGACATGCCAGTTGTCCTTGGGCCCGATGGTCAACAGGTCTTTTTTATTGTCGACTTTATGCGGGCAAAAATGGCAGGAGCGCCTGCTCTGCGCGGCGTTCAGCACCTCGCACCGCTCCACGTCGTGGGGGCGTCCGGCCTTCTGCGGCGCGATGAGCACGTATTTTTCCTGCAAGTAATCCTTGCGTAATTCGCCTTGGGACATAATGTCCTTATTGTAGCACAGGAGGCGCGGCCGGCGACGAAGAATGTTTGCAAAAGAAAACGGGAGCAGTCGTATGGGTAACGATCTGCTCCCGTCATGTGTTGCGCCGGCGACGCCACCCTCCATGGCGTCACCGGCCGGTTCCGTCAACGTCGTTGACGTACCAGTCCCGCGAGATGCGATGATCCGGCGGGACTTTCAGATAAATCACGAACGCGCCGCTTTCCCAGCCGTACCTGGTGACGGTCGGGACGCTGACGCTGTCCGTTCGGCTCCAGGCATAGAAGATGTCTTCCGGCCTGGGGAGCGGCTGTCCGCGGGGATCCGGCACGGCTGTTCCCACCAGCGCCTGCTTGGCAGCCACGTACCGCACCGCTGTGATACGGTACGCGTTCGTAGCCGCCGGCTCAGCCTTGGCCAGATGCCAGATGATGAAGCTGCAGGCAAGCAGGACGGCGGCGCTGGCCGGAAGCCAGTAGGCAATCGCCGCTTGCAAGCGCCTCTTGACGCGATTGGCGTACTCCAGCTCCTTCTCCAAATACGCGATATCGCCGGCTGCCAGCGAGGCCTGGACCCGCATGGAACTGGCGTAGGACTGCGTCTCCCGGAACTTCTTCTCAGAAACGGTCCCGGGCGGACGCTCGAACCGCCGCGTCGGCCGCGCCTCGGAGGGCGGCACGGCTGGCGGCTGGGTGGATCGGCCATTCGTCTGCGCCTTCAGGCGCTGGGACTCTGTCACTTCCTCCAGCCGCCTGGTCGAGCGCGCCAGCGCATCCGCGTCGCCGCCTATGGCCAGCAGGCCATCGGACCGCCTCTTGCGCACGTCCGGCGGCTGGCCGGGCGTTGTCGAGTCTGCCATGGTTGGCACCTACCCACCGCTGGCGGCCCCGCCGGCGGCGATCTGCGCGGTCAGCCGCTCGATCGTCTCGCGGGACTCGCGCAGCCGCTGCCTGATGGTCTCCACGGCCTCCTCGTCCTCCTCGCACATGGTCGCGCGCAGGAGCTGGTTGGCCTCCTGCAGGGAGCCGATCTCCGCCCTGGCGGCCGTCAGCTCCGTCCGAGTGGCGGCCAGCTGGCGGCGCGTCTCCTGCAGGTCCTCGTACACGCCCAGGACGGCGGTCTCGGCCTGCGAAGCCGCCGAGGACAGTGAAGCCGACTCGTCCAGCAGGGTCGAGCGGCGGGCCTTGACCTTGCCCGCCACCTCGGTCTCCGTTGCCTTCCTGGGCGGAACAGCGGGCTTGGCCGCCGTCCGCGTCTCCACGCCGGGCAGCCGCGCCGAAGGCGAAGCCGCCGGAGGAGTCGTAAGTCCTGAGTCGCTGTGCATGATCTCCCTCTTCTCCTGTGATGGTAATGCTCGGACCTACTTCAGTCCGATCAGGAGCGAAGATGTATTCTTCGTGCCTGATCGAAAAAAAGTGAGAGCTGGCGGCGAGAGGAAACGTTTCCACCCCCTCTCGCCGCCAGCATCGTTCTACCCAACCCCGTTCCTTCCGCCGCCCGGGCCGACCAGCACGACAATCGAACGATCGTCGGGCAAGTGTCCGATCCGCTGAAGGAGCCGATGAAGCGTTGCCTTCGCGTTGTCGGCGTCGCTCCGCAGCGCGTCGTACAGGCGCTGCACCGCGTCGCGTTCTTCACGCAACGTGGTGGCCTGCGCATGGAATCGCTGCGCCTGGTCCGTGGTCAGCGCCAGATGCTGATGCAGCCGGTTGAACCACACCCTGGCCTCTTCCACGCCATGACGCAGCGCGTCTGGAAGCGTCGCGTTCTTGTCGAAATGCGGATCAAGCAGACTCTGCCTGATGCCCGTCGCCACCGAACGGAAATCGGCAATGGAGCCGCCCCGCTGCAGGTGGTCAACGGCCGCCTCCGACAGCCTGGTCAGGAACAGTCCCAGGTTGGGCGACGGGAACAGCTCAAAGAGCTGGTCTGCCGTCTTCCCCGGATGCCTGGCGATCTCGCTCCTGGTGGTCAAGATGAGGAACGGCACGCCGTTCTTCGACAGCCGGGTGGCAGACTGCAACGCGGCAACGTCGGCCTTGGCCCGCTCGACCAGTTCCTTCTGCCGCTCAGCCTCGCGCCTGGCTTCATCAACCTTGCGCCTGGCTTCGACGGCCTGCTGCTTCGCTTCTTCCGTGGCCTCTACCAGGCCGAGCATAGTCGATTGGTGCTCGGCCAGTTTTCCACGGAGATCATCGCGCTCAGCCTGGGTGCGCTGCAGCTCTTCGCGCAGCCGGACCAGCTCCTGCGCCTGGGAATCGTCGATGGCTCTCAGGCGGGTGGTCTCTCGAGGCTGCCGCAACGCTTTACGCAGCCGGAGCACTTCCTGCTCCGCGGCGGCGCAACGGCGGTTGAACTCGGCGCGCTCGTCTCCAAAAGCGCGAGCGGTAGCCTGCAACTCAGTGATTTCCTGCTGGAAGGCAGGCATTTCTTCGTTGGCCCAGTCGACCCAGTCGCGCAGCTGGCGGTTTTCCTCGCGCAAACGCCCGAGCTCCACCGCCAGTTCGTCGACATGAGAGAGCGCTGCTTCTTCCGCCAGCCTGGACCGCCGGATCTCTTCGGCCGCATCGCCGCTGCGCCGCGCGCTGGCGCCGATGTACTGCTGCAGCTGCCGAGTGGCCTGACCGACGATGTCGTGAAATGACTGGAACGCCAATCGCTTGCTTTCCAGCTCGCGCGGCCGATGCTTCTTGTATAGATCCTCCATGTCTTGCAGGACATAATTGGCCGTAGCCACCAGCCGCGTCAGCTCCGCCTCGGCCTGCTGGTCGAAATCCGCTGCTCTGGCCTGGACGGCGGCGACTCCTGCCGTAGGTCGGGAGACACGCTGGGTGACCCTCGGCCTCGGCGCACTCATACCGTCAGAATGCGTCATGCTCCCCCTCCGAGGGATATTTGGTTGTCAAACAAGGGGTTCATCCCCTTGGCAAAGTCCGCATATACGGACTATGCCAAATGGATGAAAGATGGAGGGCGGGGCGGTCCGACTCACGCCGGACCGCCCCCACCCGTTAAGGATACTCTTCGCTGATGGTGACGTGAACCGTATCCCAGTCCACGTCACTCGTCTGCGGCTGCTTGTTGATGAAGCGCAGCAGCAGAACCAGCTTGCCGTCTTCCTGCACGTAGGAGTGCAGGCTGACCAGCTCCAGGCCGCCCTCCCCGGTGGCGTGCTCCGCATCGCAGAAGATGCGCGCGACGTCCTCGGGGTGGATGAACCGCCTGAAGGTGGAGGAGACGTGCAGGTTAAACACCTGCTCGCCGTCCTCGCTGCGCTCCGGCTTGAGCGGCCCGTTCAGCAGACGCAACGGACCGGGCTCCATGGCCGAAGCGGGCAGAACCAACGGCCCGCGCGCGGCCTCCGGCGGTGCCAGCAGCGAAACAGCGAAGCTGTTCACTGACGCCGCCGAGACCTGCTCGGGGTACTTCGCCGGGACGTGGCCCGTCATGTGATCGAAGGCGATGTACGCCGCCGAACACGCGATGTACGCGAGCAGGAGCGACCAGCACACGAAGCGCAGGAACCGCCGCTTCTTGGGCGGAGGATCCGCGATCGTGGGCGGGGCCGCGGCGGGCTGCGTGTTGTGCACGCCGCTGCCATGCTCGCCATCGAGCACCCGGCTCGGAGGCAGCCGGGGTGGGGGCTCGGCGTCATCGGGATCACCAGCCGGCGTCTGCGGGCGCCTGGCCCGCACCGTCGGCGTGGTCGGCTCCTCGTACGCGTCAGCCTCACCGGAGCCCGGCACCAGAGAGTGATCCACGCCGCTGTTGGCGGCGCGCACCCTCCCCGAACCTGACTCCAGCGCGTCGAGCCTTCCCGAGGAGGGCATGTCCATGGCCCGGCGCACGCCGCTGTCCGCGAGGACGAGGGCGTCATCGCTGAGCGTCACGCCCTCGGGAGGCGGGGGATCATCGTACGACTCGCTGTCGTCGGGCGGGCTCTCGCCGAGAAGCCTGACCGCCTCCCTGTAAGAGGACTGGTCATCCTCGTCGTCCTCCTCGGTCTCTTCGCCCCCCGGCTCGTCGAGCCACCTGACTGACGAACCGCTCGAGGACTCATCATCGACCCAGGACTGGCCGCTGGACCCGCCCGGCGACCGGCTGGAGAGCAGGGTGTCCTCTCCGCTGGGGTCGTCGGCGACCCCGCCGCCGATGTCCTCATCGACCTCGAAGTCCGAGGACCGGCTGGCGAACGGCGTCGAATCGTCGTCCGACAACACCCGCTCCACCCCCTCAGCGGCCGCGACAAGCGAAGCCACTTGCGTGGGGCCGGAATCGTCATCGCCGGGAGCGCGACTGGCCAGCCCCGAATCGTCAGGGCCGGTCTGCCCGGGCAAGGCCGGCAGGGCCGACATGCCCAGGCGCTCCGGAGGCCTGGGCGCGCGTGACGGCATGGGCGAGTCCACGTGGGTCGCCGCCGCCGCGCGCGATGCGCGATCGAATCCGTCGCGGCGGGAACCGTCGCCGCCGAGGTCATCCCCGTCGGTGCCGTACCCGCGCAGCGGGTGGAACTCGCCGCGGTTCGACCCGCTCGGATCGGAACTGGACACATCGCCTCCTTCCGTCCCAGCCAGGGACAAGAGATCCTTGAACTCCGGATCGGTTTTATGCACGAGCTCCTCGGGCGGCGTCGACTTGCGGGCCAGGAACATGCGCTTGTCGTTTGGCCCATCGACGCCGCGGAACTCGAGGACTGCGCCATCCTGGCAGCTGCCCCTGAGGGCAAGATTGAACGCGTCGCAGATCAGATCAACGAAGGTGTCCTGATCGCAGGGCAAGCCCTCGCGAAGGGGATCCTCGAAGAACTCGGAGACCTGCGTGTTGGTCATGCAAGGAAACAGTCCCTGGACCAGGTCGCGGGCCGTGGGGCCAGCAACCTCTTCGAATCGCACGAGATCCTCGTTCTTGGGAGCGTACGCCAGCGCTCGCATCATGACGGAATCGTCGGGACGGACACCATCGGGTGACCCTCCCTCCTCCCCCTCAAGAATGCGCCGCAAACGGGCAGTATCGCGCTCGCGCGCGAACAGCTCCTCCATGATGTCGGCCTGCTCCTGCGAGTCCAGCTCCTTGTCCTGCCTGGCGCGAGCCAGGAGATAGTTGACCTTCTCCGGCAGGAGCCCGGTGGCGGCAGCGCGAGCGATCTGCTTGCCCGCCACGGCGCGGATGAGCTCCACGTCGCGTGGGCTGAGATGCCCGTACCGCTCCATGGTGCGCTCAAACCGCATCTCGTTGCCGTTCCCCGCGCTGCGTTCGCGCGCGGCGGCAATGAGCGCGGCAATCTCTTCCGGCGACATCGGCTTCTGCAGCTCAACCCGCCGCTTGAGCTCGAGCACCTCGCCTTCCGTGAAATAGTGCTCCAGCATCAACCCGGCAATCAGCCGGCCGGCCACGGCCTGGACGCCGGGGTCAGGAATGGCCGCGCCTTCTGGTGCAGCCGAATCCGTGGCCGCAGCCCCATCGAATCCGTTTGGACCATCTGACATGACGGCCTCTCCTTGGTTTTGAAAGTGCAAAGGACGGAAGAGTGGAGCCGTTCCACTTTTGTATCGTTTCCGTCCACGGACCTGGATTAAGCATAGCGTAATCCATATCCGTGAAAAGAAGTCTGGCGGGGACAGGCCATGTTCTGGCCTGTCCCCGCCCGCACCCTACTTCGGACCGCCCTGCGGCTCATCCGAAAGGATGGACGTGTAAAACCGGATCTCGTGGCTGGGCTTGCCGTCGGTGCGCACGACGTCCGTGCTGACGACCGGCACGCCGCCCTCGCCTCTGGTGACCAGAATTCGGTCGCCCAGCCTGACGTCGGGCAGCTCGGTTACCTCAACCAGCCGCGTGGATGGCTCCGGCAAACCAGCTGATGCCGTGATGCCGGGATCCTCGTTGCGCGAGCGGCGTTCCATCCGGACCATGTTGTTGATGTCCAGAAGGTCCCACCACGTCACGCCGAGCACGACGATGATGAGCGCCTGCGCCGGCACCCACTTGCGGACCGGTCGCGGAGCCGTCTTGGCCTCCACGTCCCTGACCGCCTGATGAGCGACTTCGCGCTCGGCTTGCTTGGCCTCCAGCTGTTCGCGCAGACCGCCTCGTCCGTCCAGCTCGCCGCTGATGCTGGCAGCGGCTTGTTCAGCCGTCTGCAGCTCGTGCGCCATCGTGACGGAAGCCTGCACGTTGGCGCGCAGCTCGCTTCTCTTGGCGTCGATGTCCGCCTGCTTGACGTCCACCTCCGCTTCGAGCTGCGTGAGCTCCGCCTCTACGGCGCTGGTATCGGCGCCCCGCTGTTGCAGGCTGTCCAACTCGACATTCTTGTCGTCCAGACGCTGCTGAAGCTGCGCCATCTCGCCGAGAAAATGATCGAGCTGGCCGGCGATCACCTCGTACTGGGTGACCAGCTGTCGCAACCCCACGACATGCGCGTGGTATTCCCCGCGCATCCGCAGCTGCTCCGCGACCTTGCCGATCGATCCCGCAGGATCGCCGCTGATCTTCTTGTTCAGGTCAGCGACCTGCCCGTCGAGCTCGGCAAGCCTCTCGCGCAGCGCCTTGATCTCCTCCTGGTCAGGCTCCTTGCCAAACCGGAAGCTGAACAGGGTCTCGCTTCCGCGCCGCGTGCCGGGCAGGATGTAGTAGATCCAGCCCAGAACGATCGTGCCGACGACCGCGACGATGACCATGCCCGTCGAATCCAGGCCGCCAAGCCGCGTCAGCGGCCCAAGCGTCTGATCGACGAGCCAGCCGAACAGCATGGCCAGAAGCAACGCGACGCCGAGACCGGGAGCCGACAAGCTCCTGTGTTCGGTGTTCATGGGTTCCCTCTGCTTTCGGAGGAATTCGTTCCTCCACTCGATGTGTTCCGATTGGAGTGACGCAAACTCCTCCAGTTGAGAAAGGGCTTGCTCGTTCAGGCCGAGAGTGTCGGCCAGGCGGCGGATGCGGAACTCCGCTTCCGCCGCCTGGATCTGCTGCGCATGTTCCAGCCGTTGCCGCTGCGAACCCGCCGCGGCATGCAGCCGGACCAGAAGTCGGTAGGCCTTGATGACCGCCGCCGCAAGCTCATCGCAGGCGGAAGAGGTGTGATCAAGGCGGTTGACGGAGTCTTCGAGACGATCCAGCTCGGACACGATGTCCCGCAGGCCCTGGGCCCGCGGATCGTCTCCGCCGGACCCAGAAGCCTGCATGGTCATCCCGCCTACTCCCGCGACTCGAACTTGTCGATCGCGGCGAGGGCCTCACCGAGACCGGGCCTGGCCACCATGCTGTGCAGCCGGGTGACCACCGTCTCGACGTTGGAGGCCAGCGCCACGACGCGCTTCTTGATCTCCTCGACGTCGTCGTCGGTGAGCGGCCCGGCCATCAGGAGCCGCATGATCGCCGCCGACCTCGAGAGAGTGTCCTGCATGCGGTTGCCCTGGACGTCGATGTCGCTGAGACTCTGCACCTTGCTGTCGATGACGTCGAGGACCTCCAGGATGGTGCGGACGTTCTCGGAACGACCGTTGTTGCCACCGCCGCCGGAGGGCGCCGTGCCGGACGGGGGCTCATCGCCACCGCCCTCACCGCCGCCCGCCGAACCGCCCTGCTCGCCGGACTTGCCGG
>CAYQCH010000017.1:0-9725 GCA_964415935.1 uncultured Gammaproteobacteria bacterium | reverse complement strand
TCGCCACCGCCCTCACCGCCGCCCGCCGAACCGCCCTGCTCGCCGGACTTGCCGGCGTCGGACACACCGGACTCCTCGCTGCCGGTCGAGCCGGCCTCGGAGGAACCCTTGGACGCGGAGCTGTCCGCGCCCTCCACGTCGGCGGTCTGGACCTTCACGGTCTTGCTGGCCGCCGGCCGCATGTCCTCGTCGAGGTCGTGGACCTCGTCGGGCGGCAGAATGTTGGTGTCGCCGGGGCCGGGCGGGTTGCCCTCGCCGCCGGACGAACCGGACTCGGACGCCCCTTCGGTGGGGTCGTCGGGGTTGTTGGGACTGCCGGGAGTGCTCATGATCCCCCTCATCTCCGTACTTGTTGGTACACATCCCCGCAGGGATCCGTGCACAGAAAATGGAACCATTCCATCCCTGCACTCGGTCTCTAAGGCTCCAACAAACCCAAAAAGCCGCAGAAATCGAGTGTGAAAGAGCTCCCTCTCTGCGCTTTTCACGAATTCAAAAAGTTAACAAAAAAGGGCCCTTTTGTCAATATATCCGTCAATACGTTTTGACCATGGACACGGTCATGGCTATGGCCAGGGCGTCGGCGGCATCATCAGGCTGTGGTATTTTGGCTAACTTTAGCGATAAGCGAACCATCTCCTGCATCTGTTTCTTCTCTGCAGACCCATAGCCGCATACGGCTGATTTGACCTCATTTGGCGTACATTCCAGCGGCTGATGCCCCGCCTCCTGCAAGGCAAGAATAATGACGCCGCGCGCCTGCCCCACCTGAAACGCGGTTTTCGCGTTCGTGGAAAAAAATAACTTTTCCAGGCCGACGCGATCAATGTTGTGCTGTTTACAAATGTCGACAATACCCTGCCGCACCTGGGCCAGGCGCTGTCCCTCCGGCACATCCGGTTGCGTTTCGATGCAGCCGTAATCGAGGCAGGTCATGGTCTGTCCTTCGCGGCGGATAATCCCCCAGCCGCAACGCGCAATGCCCGGGTCAATGCCCAATACGATCATAGGTCGGCGTTATGCCAGACTTTTTCCACGTCGTCCATGCCTTCCACAGCATCGATCAATTTCTGCAGACCGGTTTTCACGTCATCGCTTACGGGAACCAGTTCCTTGGCCATGGTATGAAGCTCTGCGCTTTCGGGCTTCAGGTCCTGCGACTCAACCCAGTCCTTTGCTTCCTTCAGCTTCTGCGGCGCCGTTACCACCATCAAATCATTGTCATTGGCTTGCACGTCATCGGCGCCATGATCCATGGCCTGCAGCACCCAGTCATCGTCGCTGGCTTTTTGCGCGGCGCCGACAACATGGATGACGCCTTTTTGGTCAAACTGCCAGGCCACGGAGCCGGACAAGTTGCCGCCGTGTTTGCTGAACGCATGCTTGAGGTCGGCGAACGTGCGGTTGGGATTATCGGTCAGCGTGTCCACCATCATGGCAATGCCTCCGGGGCCATATCCTTCATACCGGTTCTGCACGATCTCCGCGCCATCCAGTTCTCCCGTTCCTTTTTTGATGGCGCGCTCGATGTTGTCCTTAGGCACGTTCGCCTCTTTCGCTTTATCGATGGCCGTGCGCAACGCAAAATTAAAGTTCGGGTCAGCCCCGCCTTTTTTCACGGCAACCGTAATGAGGCGCGCCAGCTGCGTGAACGCCTTCGCGCGTTGCGCATCGGTTTTTCCTTTTTTCTCGGCAATGTTATGCCATTTTGAATGTCCTGCCATATGCTCTTTCTTATCACGACCATTGACAAGAGACAAGAATTGCCATCCGCACAGCCGCCGAACTACAATGTCGGTACACCTATGTTTATTCAACCTTTGGAAAAAGAACAGCAAGCGGTTTATGAATCGGTCATGGCTTTGCCCAAGCAATGCCTGGACGGTTTCAGCCAGGCAAAAAAATTAAAATTGCCCGCGGCGTATAAAAAAGCCAAGCGCATTATTGTCACCGGCATGGGCGGCTCAAATCTTGGTTTTCGTTTGCTTCGATCCGTTGCCCTGCCTGACTTTAAAACACCAATGGATCTGGCCAACCACTACCAGCTCCCCGCATACGCTGACAAAAACACGTTGGTCATTGCCTGCAGCTATTCCGGAAACACTGAGGAAACGCTGATGGTCGCGCAGCAGGCTCATAAAAAGAAATGCATGGTGCTGGCTATTGCCACGGGCGGCAAATTGATTCAATGGGCCAGGCATGTAAAGCGTCCGCACTTGCAATTTGAAACGCCGCATAATCCCAGCAACCAGCCGCGCCTGGCGGTTGGGTACGCCACATTCACGCTGTTGGGCGTACTCGGACAGCTCGGCTACAAAGTTTCAGAAAAAGACGTTAAGAAAACTGTCAGACATCTTGAAAACCTGGCCGAAGACTGGTCCATGGAAGAATCGGAAATTTCCAACAAGCCTGCGCGTCTCGCCAAACTGCTGCACGGCTTCATTCCCGTGTATGTTGCGGCAGAACATCTGCACGGAAACATTCGTACCGCGCAAAACCAGACGCATGAAACCGCAAAATCATTTGCGGCGGAATATTTGTTGCCTGAACTGAACCATCATTTGATGGAAGGATTAAAGAATCCAAAAACATACGCACAGCGTTTGCGGTTTGTGGCCTTCACGTCAGAGTTATATACCGCCCGCAACCGTAAGCGGTTTGAAGTGACAAAAGACGTCGTAGAACAGCAAGGCATAACCTGGCTTGAATACCAATCTACCGCCGACAGCACATTAGGCGAAGCCTGCGAAGTTTTGCTCTTCAGCAGCCTGCTCACCTTTTATCTGTCCCTGCTCTATAAAGAGAACCCGGTAGTGGTGCCGTGGGTCGACTACTTCAAAAAAGAGCTGGGAGTGTAAAATCCGTTCATCACAACACCCGTCGGTTGGCGGGTGTTTTTTATGGAAACAAAAAGCGCTCAAAACAACAGCCATTGACGGCCTGTCTTGAGCGCCCAACCTGCAAACGCGGGCTGTGTGTCAGCGGGAACCGAGGTTCCAACGCGAGTCCCAAAAGAACGGCATAACTGCATCTCGCCGCACGCGTGTCTCGGGCGCGGGGCTGAGACCCGGGTACTTGATAATGCTGATGAGATGCAGGAACGGTACGTTGGACCAGTCGGCGTCAGGCTCGCTCCTGCACTGATACCCGGCCAGCCAAACATGCGGTACCCGAATGCCATCCATTGCCTGCACCCATCGCACATGAATCGCCGCCGCTGCCAGAAGACCGGCATGAGGTAGTACCATTCCCCGCCAGATCCGCGGAGCCAGGCCTTCCTCTCTGTCTCGATATGAAAACACGTCGAGGGTTTCCCATCTCAGGCGTTTCCCAGGGTGCCGGATTCCCTCCGCCAGGCGCAGATGAAGTGCATCCGCCTTAATGCGCGAGTCATCGGCAGCGCGTTTGCGATGACCGTGTCGTGACTTGGTAGCGCGCCAAAGCGCATCGAATGTTTCCGGCACCGTGGCCAGATATGGAACCAGAACCCGCATGGCCTCCCACCTGTCCGGCCACTCACCCGGAAACGGAAGCGACACAAAGTCATTAGCCGAGAACCCCCAGGAAAACTGTTCATTCAGCTGCCAGACCACAGTCATTTGCTCATGAACAGGCAGATACAGCTCTTCCCAGCTTGGTTTTGGCAACACCTCTTCCAACCGCCTGCGCGCACGCCCCGGTGTGTCGCCCGTGGCCAAAACGGCTGCTGGGATATCGGCTGCTGCTGCAAGCAGCGCCTGCCGAGGCCTCACCTCTCCAACGCGAACTCGTTCACGGATAAGCGCAGCCTCGTCTTCGACTGAACCTGGCATGCGCCCCAGATTCAGCAGTCGGCTTCTCCAACGTTCATCCACGCATTCTTCCTCCTGCAAATGCCCGGACGCGGTCCGGAGCACAGCGACTCAGTATGTCTTGTTTTTACAAAAGTATCAAACTTGACGCGAATAATGCGTCGCAAAAACTAGATTATATGCTCGCCGAAAATAAATTGTTCCACGTGGAACAATTGAAAAGCTTTAACAGCTTAATTTAATTTGACACTGCAATTTTGAAATCTGCAAAAACACGTTAAGATCTTTTTGATAATTACGAACCCCTAAAAAATGTTCCACGTGGAACATTTTAAAAATCAAACCGCACAAAACCACATACAAAAATTTCACCTCTCGACAACGTGGTCAGGATGAATCGAGAATGCGCCACAAACACAAAAATGTTCCACGTGGAACATTTTTGGAAATCTTATCTGGTGCCCCCGGCAGGAATCGAACCCACATCTTGTCCTTAGGACGGACCTGTTCTATCCATTGAACTACGAGGGCAGAATTGTGTTGAGTCAGAGCGATCCACGGCGGCTGACTTACAGCTTAGGACAAACCGAGAATTCGCCTAGGGGAATGTTCCACGTGGAACATTTTATAATATTTTACGACACTTAATAATATTTTGTGCTTTACCTTAGCAAAATTCTGCGAGCAGCTCTCTGTGAAACATGCCCATGGAACAGTGTTCCACAAGCAGCTAAACAACTGTCAAAGCCAATTTATCCACCCCAAGTTTAGCCAAACCATTGTATACTGAGAGCATGTTAGAATCAATTAACGTGAACTTATGTTTCAGAAAAACGCGCCTATGTCACAAGGAGATGCAGCAACCGTCATCGGTCCGGCCGTAAAAGTGGAAGGCGACCTCAAGGGAACCGGCAATGTGCTTGTGGAAGGCACCCTGACCGGCACATTAAGCACGGACAAAGACGTGACCGTCGGTGAAAGCGCGGAAATCAAAGCCAACATCAACGCTATGAACGCTTCCGTCGCCGGCGCGGTGCATGGCAGCCTGAATATTTCCGGACACCTGGTCATCAAAGCCAGTGCGCGTATAACCGGCGACATCGCCACCAAGACGATTGCCGTGGAAAGCGGCGCGCGCATCAACGGCCATCTAAAAATGGGGGATCAAAACGGCAAGCCTGCGCAAATCAACCAGCAGCCGTCCCAGCAAAAATAGCCTGTACAGGCCATAGCCTATGTACGGCTATATTTACGATATTTTTTTGACGCAAAAGCAGTTCATCAAAGAGGTGAACCGTATTGAAAATTCGCTGACTGACCTTGGTTTGCAAGGCCAGATTATCCGTCTCAGCCTGATCAGCAATGTGGGGCATGCGGTGGAAGAACTCATCAATCGCGGCGTCAAAACCATTGTGGCGGTAGGCAGCGACCAGCTCTTCAGCAGCCTGGCCGACTATGCCGACCAGCTTACCTCCATTACCGTCGGCCTCATCCCCGTGGGCTCGCATCGCCTGATGGCCGATATCCTTGGCATCCCGCCCGGCGAGCAAGCATGCCAGGTGTTGTCGGCGCGGCTCATTTATTACATCCGCCTTGGACGCATCAACCAAAAATATTTCATCCATTCCGTCGTAGCCCAGGATTCCCGGACACAAATCCATTGCGACGCGCAATACACGGCCAGCGCCACCACGGACGACGCCATCATTTCCATCCTCAACCCGTTTACGCAAGGCGAACCCGTCAGCGAGCAGATAAAAAAGCTGACCGTGGTTGTAACACCCACGGCCAAACAAAAAATGTTTCGCAAACCGTTGCCGATGCCTTCGACTATTTTCACGGCGCAGGGCATATCCATCGACGAGCCGCGGCATCAACCGCTCCTTGTCGACGGGCAAAAGATTGTAAAAACGCCCGTAAATGTTACGCTTTCTGACCAGCAGCTGCGCGTCATTGTCGGCAAGAACCGAAAGCTCTAATCCCTCTCACTCATTTCCACGCCTTCCAGAGGACGCAGCGCCAGCCGCGTTTTTTTGTTGGTCGTGGCCGGCTGCGCGGACAGGACGGAGTCCTTCACAATCATGGCTTTATCGTCCATGGAAATGACTTCGGCAGGGGAGACAAGCAACTCTTTTGAAAACATGGCCAAAATCACGCGGCCCGGTTTGACCTGGTACTGAAACACCGTATGCGCATCAACATCGACATTGACTCCCTCCACCACGCCGATTTTTTTGCCGGATTCCGTGATAACTGGCAGATGATGAAGTTGCTTCCATGAAATCTTCATATATATGGATGGTAGAGGCAGGAAGCAAAAGCGGCAAGTGAATGTTTGAATACAAAACTTGACAAAATGCTTAAATTATGATAATAAGTGAGCAAAGGAGAACCACATGGCAGATGCTCGTCTTCGTGAACGTGAACGACGCGCTCGTGCCGGTGATGATCCGGACGAGCGCAACAGGGCTATCAGGGAGAAAATCCGCGCTGGTCTACTCAGCATTCCCGACATTCAGGCCTGGGCCGAGTTGAGTGCTCCGGATTCGCTCGCACACCGGTTCCTTCGCTCTGAATACGGTATCCTGGTCAGGGGTGCGTGCTTCCGAACGGCCGACCGCCTGGTTGAGCAAGTGGAGACCCGGCTGGGAAACCTCGGCCTGCTCTTTGTCGCCGTTGCCACCGCGCAGATGGCCGTCGGTACGCGCTTTCCGCAGATCATCGCGGACATATGCCGGTTCCTCAAGGCCGATGCAGGCAGCCGCAGACGCTTGCGTTCGCAGGTAGTTAGACACCTGCAGCAGCTGCCCAGGACCAGTCCAGGAGCAGACAACAAGCACCTCCACGCCACGCGCTCCGCAATTCTGGCCATCAACACGGAGGGAAACCGCAGCAAGCGTAGGCAGCACGTAACTGCCGCGATCACTGCAGTCGTCCGCACGAATCCTGATGCCTTCACTCAGATCACAAGCGCCGCCGGTGCCTTGTGGCTCACGCTCTAGTTCTTTCATTCTCAATATGAGAAGGGTGGAAACGCCCCATCCCCATGCGCATTCTGGAAGCAAGGTGTCCGCTCCGGCGTCGACACCGCGCTACAAGAAACCAGGAGTAAGCCGCATGGGTTTTTTGTTGACAAAAGCCTCAAAATTTGTTACTGTGTTCCTGCTGTAGTACGCTGTACTGCCTTCCGCCGTCTCAAGTGCCTCATAGACGACGGAAGCAAAAAGGCAAAACGTTCGCTGCAGGCTACAGAGTAGTCTCGTAGCGTCAACGCTGCGCCTCACTATCCCCCCATTCTCTACCGAGTTCGGGGGGATTTTCAAATCTGTCGTATTGACAACCTCCCCAAATCATCGTAGATTTCAAAAGTACTTAACTGATGTATGCCCAAACGCACCTATAACCCCTCCAAGCGCAAGCGCTCAAAGAAAGCCGGCTTCCGCGCCCGCGCCAAAAGCCCCAGCGGCCGCAAAGTCCTCAAGAGCCGCAAAGCCAAAGGCCGCAAACGCCTGACCTGGTAACAACTGACAGACCAAATGAAAAGCATGGGATATAATACCCATGCTTTTGACTACATGCTTCCAAGCACACACCGCCTAACCAAACGAAAAGATTTTGACACGCTCTTCAAACGCGGGCGCGTTGTCTTTGGCCGCCACGTGCAACTGCGCGTGGGGAAGCGGCAGCCGGAAGGTCCCACGCGGTTTGCATTTGTTGTTTCCGCAAAAACGGAGAAATCGGCCGTCCGGCGCAATCGCGTTAAACGCCAGGCGCGCGAAATCGTGCGTGCCGTGCTGCCGGACGTAAAGCCCGGCTTTGATGCGGCCATCACCATCCGTTCGGGCTTTTTGGCGCTGTCGCATGAAGACAAGCGCGATATGATCCTGTCGGCATTGCGCAAAGCGGGTGTACTCGCGCCAAAGAAGTAATATGAATCCGCTGGAATACGCGCTGAAACGGATGGCCCTCGTCTTCATCAAGATCTACCAAAAAACCATTTCGTTCGATCACGGCATCTTGCGTTACTTCTATCCGAATGGGTATTGTAAGTTCCATCCAACGTGCTCCGAATACGCGGCCCGCGCCATCGACAAGCATGGCGTCTTAAAAGGCTCGTTTCTGGCCATGAGGCGCCTGCTGCGCTGCCACCCCTTTAGCCAGGGCGGCGTGGACGAAGTGCCATAACCTTTATTATGTACACCACCATTTTCTACCAGCCGATTTTCAACCTGTTCGTATGGCTTTATAACCACATCCCCGGCCAGGACGCCGGCGTGGTCATCATTGTCATCACGCTCATCATCCGCTTCATTTTGTATCCGTTCTACCGCAGCCAGGTCAAAGCCCAGAAGGCCATGCAGGACTTGCAGCCCAAACTGAACGCCATCAAGGCGGAGCATCCAAACGACAAGGAAAAGCAGGCGAAAGCCATGATGGACCTGTATAAAGAGCATAAGGTCAACCCCTTTTCTTCCTGCTTGCCTCTGCTCATCCAGTTGCCGATTTTCATTGCGGTGTACCAGGTCCTGCGCGACGGCCTGAACCCGGAAAACGGCTTTGACCTGTTGTACGGCTTTGTTTCCAGACCGGAAATGATTAACCCTATGTTCCTGGGCGTGCTCGACTTGTCGCAGCGCAGCATCCCTCTGGCACTGCTGGCTGGTGCCGCGCAGTACTGGCAGGGGAAAATGCTGTACCAGAAGCGCCCCGACCCGTCCGTGCGCAAGGAGGACGCCGCCAAGGACGAAGACGCCATGGCTCTCATGAACAAGCAGATGATGTACATCATGCCTCTGATGATTACCTTTGTGGGCTTCACGCTGCCCAGCGGTTTGTCTCTGTACTGGTTCATCTCTACGGCCTTCATGATCGTGCAGCAATACATCGCCTTTCGCGGCGGCAACAAAGGCGTCACGCAAATCGACGACAAGACACAGGTCATTGCCAGCAAATAACCTTGACCGTCGGGCGGCGATGGCATAAAGTTATGCCTGCTCATAAGTTTCCACAGTCTATGCACACTTTTAAACGCGGTGGCGAACAGTTTTGTTCACCGCATGTGGTAGAATAGGAAACATCTTGTAAAATCGTGTGCTCGTCTTTGCTTTCGGCTCCCGCATTCCATCGGGAAAGGGGCCGTGCGGCGCATGCTGGCCGCGGACATACACACAAAAAGATAATCCTCGTGGCTTTCGTCTATGACAAACCAACAATTGTGGCAGGCCGTGCTCGGCGAATTGGAATTGACCCTCTCCAAAGCGAATTTCACGACCTGGTTTAGACACACCGCCATATCCTCTTACGAAAACCAACGCGTTGTCGTAATTGTTCCAAACACCTTCACCCAGACCTGGCTGGAAAAGAAGTACCACGTCAACATTTTGAAAACATTGCGCAAGCTGACCGAAAACGACATCAAGGAAGTTTTGTACAAAGTCGAAACGCTAAAACAGTCCTACCAGCCGTCCGCCGCCGAACGCACCGTGACCATTGAAACGGCCATCCAAAACACGCCCCGCGCCGAGGCCCCGCGCGAATACGCCAACGAATTCGGCATCAATTCCAAGTTCGGTTTTGACAACTTCGTGGTTGGCAAACACAACGAATTGGCTCATGCGGCCAGCCAGGCCGTGGCCTCCAACCCCGGCATCACCTATAACCCGCTGTTTATTTACGGCGGCGTCGGTTTGGGCAAGACCCATCTGGTCCAGGCCATCGGCAATCAGATTTTGCGGGCCACGCCGGGAGCCAAAATCCTCTACGCCTCCTGCGAGAAGTTCACCAACGACTATATTTCTTCCGTAAAAGCGGGACGCGCGCAGGAATTTCAAAAGACGTATCGCGGCGTGGACGTTCTCCTCATCGACGACATCCAGTTCATTACCGGCAAAGAGGGGACGCAGGAAGCCTTTTTCCATACCTTCAACGCGCTGC
>CAYQCH010000016.1:15849-25330 GCA_964415935.1 uncultured Gammaproteobacteria bacterium | reverse complement strand
TTCTTCCCTGCTTATCTAATTCAATATCCATGGCACCGGAGAGCAAAAAGCGCGAGAACGCGCGGGTATTGGACTGGCTGATCGGCAATTTCGACACTTTTTCCGCCAAAGCCTTCCATTCAGCCTGGGGGTATATGACAAGACAGCTGTCTAAGCCTTTGGTGACGACGGCTCCCCGCTTGAGTGCGTTTCGGAACTTGGCCGGTATGGCCATGCGGGATTTATCGTCGATGCTGTGGTGGTATTCTCCGATGAACATATCGGGCATTCAGGGGTCAGCCAGGGGCGAAGCCGGTGAAACCGGCATGGAGGTGTCGACTGCATAAAAGGGTTGGGTACGGGCCGCCTTCCTTGGGCCAACAAGTTCAGCGGACCCGCACCATCAAGCGGCAAAACCCATTTTTCTCGCCGCTCGTCTCCGTGAGGAGTCTATTTGGCATGATTCAGGGAACGATGGAGTGGTTTTTTCAATTTGTATTTTGATTTCTTCCCATTTTGTCGTCTACCACTATTCCCCACTTCATGCCATCTGAACCCATTATATGTCTCATTCCTACACCCGTCAACACAAAAACCCTCTTATTTCGGAGGGTTTTTGTGGATAACTTTGCTGTTTTTTCGTCTACTCCGCTTTAGGTTTGGTAATGTTGGGCTCGCCGGAGTATCGCGGCGCGAATTGCCGCACTTCTTGCCCTTGTTCGGCGATTTCAGCAGCCGTAAGTGGTTTCTCGTATGGCTTTTCCGCCACCACTTCAAACAATCTCACGCCCTGTTTTGCCCATGCGGCCAAATTTGCCAAAACCGTGACAAATCGTGTATCGGAAAAGCTTGCCTGGCCCTGTATGACCGTAATATGGCTGATATCAGACAAGGAACGCCCGCCACTCCTGAGCGCCGAGACAGCAATTTCTTGCCAGGTCCCCGCCTCCCGCGACACAGGCGTCCAATACAACTCGCCACCGTACTCCCCGGCACAGCCTAAGCGCAAAGAAACGGCATCTAAGACAAGCCAAGCCATGTTATTGATTCACCCCCAACTGGTCTACCACCACGATCTTGGGATGGACCAGAATATCGTAAATAAACTTGTCAGTGAGCTGGCGCCGATACTCGAATTCTTTGACGGACATGATGGTATAGTTGATTTCCCTGTTCAGTTTTTTCTCAAAACGCTGCACCATGGCGGCGACATCCTGCTTGTCGACCGCGCCGACAATCAGCATGTCCGTTGAGGATTGGTCGACATTTGTAAAAAAACCGGTTAGTACCAGGTAGTTTACCTGTCCCAGGCCGCGGATTTCATTGTACAATTCCTTCTCCAAGAGCAGATGGGACTTGGCAAACAAGGAAGACAGCTCGTCATGCAAGACAAATGAACGGTTCAGCTGGTAGTACTTTTTCTTATTCAAACCTTTGGGGTACGGCACACCCTCTTCTTCGGGCAAGACAGGAACCTTATCCGACTCAATAACCCGAACAATGCCAAGATAGGCTAAATTATCCAGCTCCCGCCGAACGGAATTGATCTGAGCGCCCACCAAACGGGTCAACTCGCGCACATAGTAGGCCTGGTCCGCATGCTCGAAAAACAGCTGCAATAGCGAGACCCTGGTCTTTGAACCAAAGAGTTGATCAAGCATAAAAAGACGAGATTTCTTCGAACCAAACAATTGAACAATCGATGCGGTTGCAGTATAATTCCTTTGTTCTAGACTGTAAAGAAGTATGCCAAAACCGGATGAATTGCCATTCAGCCACTTTTCCCTGACTCACTCGTCGTCCACGGCGGCCAGCCGCTCCTGGCGGCTTGATTTAGCCTTGCCCGGTGACAGGAACGTGCATGTGTTTGGGCTGGTTGTGCTTTACGAAGGGCCGCCGGAAAACGAGCAGGTCATCACCGAGCTCTCGCAACGCGTGCAGGACACCATCCGGTACCACCACCAGTTGCTCCTAGGACACAATGTCTCGCTGACAAATGAAGACTTTTTTGAACAATGCCTGCAAAAAATCAATTCGGAAATTAATGTCTTTTTGCGTGACGTGCGCATGGCCCTTCCCGTCTATTCCTGGGGCTTTGCTCTGGGCATGCTCTGTCCTGATACCGTCCCGCAACGATGGCAGGTGTTTTTAAGTCGCTTTGGCGAAGTAAGCGCCTGGCTGCTGCACAAGGCGCAACTGGACACGCACAAACTAATTTCCATATTCGACACCCCCGACCCCATCACCGGGACCCCAGGAGCCCAAAAGTATTTCAAGAACATCGTCAGCAGCTCCCTCTCTAATCAGGATCAGCTTTTGTTCTGTACACCCAATGTATTCAATTATATTTCTCTCTCCGATGCCAAGCGGTTTCTAACCGAACTTTCGGTCAAATCAGCCACGCGCCAGCTGCAAAACATTATGGAGGAACACCTGATAGACCCCGTTGCCGCAGCTATGACGGTAAAACTCTCGCCATTCAAGCAAGCGGCGGCGGGTTCTGTGACCTCCATGACCGGAAATGAAGCCGAGGAAAGCATGCATAGCCTTATAGAAACGCAGTCAGAAACGGAAAAATTGCTGGGAACCAGCACATCCTTCGGCATGGGGGGCGTGAAAAACGTTTTAAAATCCGTTGGCACGAAAATCCAATCGGCCATGGACGCGCAAAGCACCAAAAAGGGGCGCAAGAGCACCATCAGCAAAGTTCTCGCCACCCTGGTCAATGCGACCAAAAAAATAGGCTCTGCGTTACTGCCTTTGCTGCGCGTATTCAAGCAGAAGACGGTAAAAACTCCCATGGGAAAAAGCGAATACGTCAGTATACACGGTACTGTCGCCAAAGTTTCTTTCTGGCAAAACCGTATAAAACCTTACCTTCAGCCACTCGGACGTGCCCTGCACGGCCTCTTTGCCCTGAAGGGCTCGCGCCGAATGCTACGATCTCCCGTACTTTATGGGGTGCTGGTGGTTTTTATTGCAGGTTCATTTATCGCGTTTCGCTTTTTCCAAAAACGTCAGGACTACCAACAAACAGTCGCAGCGGCACAGGCCAGCCTCGACCAGGCACGCTCCTCCCTTGACCGTATCGATGCCCACCTTATTGTGGGCCGCGAGGCGGATGCCGTACAGCTGACGCGCGAGGTGGCGGCGGCTTTGGCCGCCATTCCCGATGATCTGGAGGAATTCCAGCAGCAGAAGCAAGCCTTCCGTGCCAAGCTGGATGAACAGCAGCGGCGCCTGCGCAAAGAAATCCCCGTCCAAAGCCCGCGTATTGTCCTAGATGACCTCCGCGCCCGCCTCAATTCCGCCGCTGCCTTCATGGCCAAGGAGGGTGAGTCGCTTGTAGTGGTCGGACAAAACCCCCGCACCGTGGTCAACCATGATCTGGGAAGCAATGTTCCTTCTTCCAAGGCCATTACGACCGACCTGACAGAAGCGCGGCTGGCCGCGCGCGACGGAGACACCGTGCTCATTTCTTCCGGCAGCGCCATGGCCAGCATCAACGTCGAACGCGGCACCAGCACAGCATCCGCTACGCCGAACACCCAGTCTTCCCTGGCCGGGTTGTCGATTTACAATAATCGCGCATACACCGTCGTACCGCAAGACAGGCAGATTCTTCGCTCAAACACATTCCCCAATTTTTCCGTTTTTTCTCCCTGGCTTGAGACCCCCTCTCAGACATTGGCTGATGCGAGGGATCTGGCCATTGACGGATCCATCTATGTGCTGACAAAAACCGGGCTGCACCAGTTTGCGCAAAACGAGTCTGTGCCATCGTTCAAACTGGATCCGGTGGAACCCGCCCTGGCCGATGCCGCAGCCTTGTCGTACGAGCCGGAAAATGACTTCATCTTTATTCTGGAATCCCCTCGCGTGCTGGTATTCCGTAAATCAGGCAAATTTGTGGCGCAATACCTGGTTTCCAGCGAAGCGCGGCTCATTGACTTGGCTGTGGACGAGGAAAACGCTACCGCCTACGTGCTAACGGACAATAACGTCCTCTCCTTCCCGCTCCAGCTGGCGCCATAACAAAAACCCCCGATTCTTTCGGGGGTTTTCGATAGCGCAACAAATGCGGCTTACTTCAAGGTAACCTTGGCGCCGGCTTCTTCCAAAGCCTTCTTCAACGCTTCGGCTTCTTCTTTCTTGGCGTTTTCCTTCACAACCTTCGGAGCGCCATCGGTGATATCCTTGGCTTCCTTCAGGCCCATGTTCGTGGCGGCGCGGATGGCCTTGATGACGGCAATCTTGTTCGCGCCGGCTTCCGTCAACTCGACGGTGAATTCGGTCTTTTCAGCGGCTGCGCCAGCACCGGCTCCACCGGCGGCAGGCATCATGCCACCCATCATGACAGGGGCAGCGGCAGAGACGCCGAACTTATCTTCCAGGACTTTGACCAATTCGGCCAGGTCCAGAACGGACATCTTTTCAATCTGTTCAACGAGTGCCTTGAATTTTTCCGGCACTTCAACGGCTTTCTTTTCTTCTGACATAGTGCGTAATTAATGGTGTTATTAAGCGGGTTTCTTGTCTTTCACGGCATTCAGTACCTGAACCAATGAGCGCAAGTTGCCGGCCAATACGTTGACGAAGCCGGAAACAGGCGCCTGGATGGTGCGTACGACCTGGCCAAGCAAGGCCTCTTTGGTCGGCAATTTTGCCAATGCTTTGACGGAATCAGCCGACAGGAACTTCTGGCCGGCTGGAGCGTCTTTCATGATGCCGCCCAAAATGGCCATGGCTTCATGCTCTTGGGCGAAGCTGTCCACGGTCTGGGCAGGAGCTACCTCATCGGCAATGCCGAACAAGGTGCCGATACCGCGCTCAAACCCAGAAAGATCGACTTCGTCGAGCTTGGTTTCTTTCAACGCGCGGCGGAGCAGGGTTTTTTTGGCCACGGTGTACGGCATGCCCTGTTCGCGGCACTTGCGGCGAAACGCCGTAATGTCGCTGACCGTCAACTTGTCGAAGTTCACGAACACGACGGACTTGGCTTGAGAAAAATACTCAACCAATTGTTTGAGCGTTTCTTCTTTTTGTTGTCGAGTTTTTGGCATAAAAAAACTACGGATGTGTTCCGTAGACAATAAAAAAGGTCCTCGACCATTTAGAAATTGACTACCTCGACAGGTCTTATCAGTCCGCGGGGGACGTCGCCTGTTGTCTACGGTAGCTGCAGATTACCGAAAACGGGGGCTCTTGTCAACCGCTGATGACCGTGCCTTTATGGGGTTTACCAGAGAACCATTGCTGGACATTCTGCAAATCATGGCCGTTCATGACCACGACCGATGCCCCCATTTCCTGGGCTAATCTGGCCGCGACAGGGTCAAACGGCAAATTGCTGCCAGGAACCCACACATCCCCCACCAGAGCTCGAAAGGTTTTCCAATCCATGCGCTCGACGGGCTTAGCCTGCGGGTTTATACGCGGATCGGCGTCGTAGACATAATCAATGTTCGAAAAATTGATGATATCCTTGGAGCCATAGGCCTTTGCCAGCATGGCCGCCACAAAATCCGTGGAGTGCCCCGGCCGGTATCCGGCGGCGATGATAACTTTATACGGCCGAGGAATCATGCGCTCGGGATTGGTGATCATTTCCGGGTCGGCCACGGAGCGGAAAATGGTCCGCAGCAAGTGGCCGTTGAGGCGCGAGGAATGGATGCCAAGCCAGTCCAGGTCATCCGAGCCGGGATTTTCAATTTCTCGGGCGGCGTCCTGGTAGCGCCGGGCTGTTTTCCCGCCGCCGGCAACGATAATGATTTTTTCGTATTCCTCCAGATGCCTGATGATAATGTCGCGGAAAGCAGACAAGTACGCGACATCGATGCCATCAGGAACAATCAAAGAACCTCCCAAGGACAAGATAAGCGGTGGTTTCATATCATTTTGCGAATGGCTTGCCCTCCCACAGCGTGCAGACGCGGTATAGTTGTTCAAATAAAAGTAAGCGGATGGTTTGATGGGAAAACGTCATGGTCGAAAGAGACAAGAGCAAATCCGGTTTCACGGCATATGCGGCAAATCCGTCCGCGGGACCAATTAAAAACTGGATGTGCGAATGGCCCTGCACAGCCAGTTTGGCCAGGAAATCAGAAAACGATTCGGACGTCATCGCCTTCCCCTTCACTTCCAGGGCGATGGTGTACGCGCCCGGGACGAGGCGCTGCCATAGTTCAGCCTCCTTTTTGACGGTAATGACCTGCACATCCATGCTGCGGCGCATGCGAAGAACGTACTCATCCAGCAATATCTGCAACTCTGCGTCCTTCGTTTTCCCGATTTGCAGAATGCTGATACGCATCATACTTACAGGTACCGGCGGTTATAGTTATGCCCGTCCAAATCTTCCGCGTAGTAGACGCGGCCGGCGGGGTCTGTCAGGAAGAAATAATATGGCGTTTGCGCAGGTGAAAATGCGGCCGTGAGCGCGGAACGACCCGGGTTGCTTATGGGGCCTTTGGGCAGTCCGGCGTATTTATAGGTGTTATACGGTGAATCGATCTGCAAATCATCGTAGGTGGAACGCGCCCGGCCGCTGCTGGTGACATAGTTGATGGTGGAATCCGCCTGCAGGGCCATGCCGTCCCGCAGCCTGTTGGTAAAGATGCCGGCCACCGTCTTCATTTCTTCATGGCTGCGGACTTCACGCTCTACGATGCTGGCCAGAATCACCATGTCATGCAAGGTGCGGTCTCCCCTTGCACCCTCAGCCAGCAATGGCTGAACTTGCAGCTGGAAGTTGGCAAGCAGCCGGCGGATAACCGCATCCGGTTCGCTGCCCGGAAAAAACCTATACGTGTCCGGAAACAGGTATCCTTCCAGACTGTCGCCGTCCGGAATGGAGGAGATGAGAGGAAATTCGTTTGAAAAACGGCTGACATTATTGCTGGCGGCCTGGATAAACGCGTCCGCGTCAGCCACAATGCCCTCCTTGGCCAGGTGCTCAGCAATTTGCCGCAATGTCCACCCCTCCACCAGAGTAACCTGGCGCTCGGGAGAAATGGATCGGCCGTCCGCAAAATTCCGGTACAGCTCAACAACGCTCGTGCCAGGCGCAATTTCGTAATCAGCCGCCTGAATGGGGCGTGATCCGGCAAATTTTGCGGCCAAACGGAACATGAGCGCCGAAGGGATCACGCCGCGATCTTCCAGCTCCGCGGCTACGGAGGAAACGCTGGCGCCGGTTTTTACCGTAAAAAAAACAGGATCGGCGGCGAGGATGGGCTTATGTACGGCCGCGTATGCGTAAGCGGCAAAAAGCAGCGCGGCGCTGACGCCGGCTGCCAAGATGATTCCGATGTATGTTGCTGTTTTCATGAGTTATAGCAAGTCCGTATGGCCTTGCGATTCAAGGATTTCCACCAGCCGTTTGACCTCTGACGCGCGATCCAGCGGACAGATGAGCAGCGCGTCGGGGGTGTCGATGACAGCCATATTTTCCAGGCCGATCGTTGCCACCATCTTATCAGGGCTGCCGACGACCAGGCAACCAGTGGACCCGATGTTCACATGCCGCGTTTGCGACAATACGGTTTCAGCCGCATCTTTTTGCCGCCACTCTTTCAGCTGGGCAAACTGCCCGACGTCGCTCCAGCCAAACTCGCCCCGCAGGACCTGAATGGACCCCTCCGGCAGATGTTCGGCTACCGCATAATCCATGGAAACAGGTTTAAGTTTCAAAAATTCTTGCTCCCATGCCGACCCGGGGGCATAGGCCTGCATAACAGCATGGATTTCCGGCGCATGGTCGCCATAAGCGCGCAACAGCGCGTCGGGCTTGGCCATGAAGTAGTTGGCATGCCACAGATACTCGCCGGAAGCCAGCAACGCTTTTGCTTTCTCTTCATCCGGTTTCTCCACGTGGCCAAGGAAGCGATGGACCGCCACACCGTGCCGCCGCCCGATTTCTTCGCCGATGCGGGTATAGCCAAGGGTTGTCAGGGGCGCGGTCGGAGCTATGCCAATGTCAACAAAAGCATCGGATTCCTGGGCCAGCTCAAACCCGGCGCGCAGGGTGGTGAGAAAGGCATCCTCTTCCTTAATGGCATGGTCTGTTGGGATGAAGGCCGCGGCCTCCTGTCCAAATCCTGCGCGGCGAAGGATGGTGGCGGCGAAGGCAATGGCCGGGCCGCTGTCCCGACGTCCCGGTTCGACGATCAACCTGGTATCTGATACATCAGGCAGCAGCTGCTTTACCAGCGGCACGAAGTCATGCACGCAGGAAATGTAGATATCCCGCGGCTCTACCAGCTTGCAGAGGCGTTTATAGCATTCGACAAGCATGGCCTCCTGCCCCAAAAGGGAGAGGAATTGTTTGGGCCGCATGCGGCGGGACAGCGGCCAGAGCCTGCTCCCCTGCCCGCCGGCCATGATGACGGCTTTCATACGACAGATGAGGTCAACGGGATCAACTCGGCAAACAGGGGTTTCGCCGCGCCGGCCGGTGCGGGCAATGCGAGGAGCTCGGCAATCGTGGCGGCTACCTGTTCAGGCAGGCCTTCGCCGCGCATGGGCAGCTCCTGGTGCTGGGCCGTATCGTGCCTGGAGGCGCGCAACCCCTCCAGGGCGGGATGGATCAAAATCATCGGCAAAAGTTCCTCAGCACCCTCGGCAGCGGCGGGGGGCATGGCGTCCATGGGCGCCAAACGCGCCGTGTCAGACACCAGCAATATGCGATAACCCGACTCCAGTGCTTCTTCCACAACCTCTTGCACTGCCTGAGATGTGCCATCAACGGCTTGCGCCAAAAATCCAGGATCGCCATACAAGCTGGCTGTCCAAGGGCCGGGAAAACAGGCCAGGACGAGCTGGTCCGATCCGCCGTCCAGCTTTGCCAGCACCTGTTTTTTTACCAGACGGATGGTTGTTTCATAGCTGTCCTGCAGAGACAATCCCGGAGGGAACGGCACGCAGATGTTCTGGCTGGTTTTGCCTGCGCCAGGTCCGTCAAATTGCTCGCAAAGCAGGCCAAAACGATCAGGATCAGCAACAGCTATTTTGGAAACATCCGCTTGTGCGCAGGCATCCGCCAGCGATATGGCCGTTTCAGCTGACCGCATACTACCAAAGGTTCGATAGCGTTCGGACAGAGGCATTTCCGCAGGCATGCGAAGCATTAACAACGGGTAGGCCGAAACGAGGTCCCCCAAAAAGGGCTTGAAATGACGTGCAAACACAGGATGCAGGTCGCCCTGCAGCCTGCCCCATCCGGATACAAACAGCACCAGAAGCGGTTGGGTCGACATACTTACGACGATCGAACGAGATTCTGCTTATACTGCTGCAAAATTTCCTTCACGCGTCCGTGGATTTCCGGCAATCGGACGCCGGCATCTTCCAGCTTCTTTGTGGAAAGGATGCAATTTGACCTGGGCGCCTTGGCAAACTGAGCCAATTCATCCAGCGATATGAGGCGGTATTCGTGGGCCGGGTCAACTATTTCCTTATACATCGCCAAAATTTCCTTGTGTTCTATGGCGCCTGGATTGAC